>NZ_JBLYPN010000007.1:0-156071 GCF_051851875.1 Duffyella sp. Ts4
GCTGGAGAGTTTCCTCATCCTGCACACCGTGCTGTGTAAGCCGTTGTGCCGTGTCAGTGGAGGCGCATTATAGGGATCCGTTCGATTAGCACAAGCGTTTTTTAGATCTTTTATTTTGATTGCGCAGATTCTGTGCTCATCGTCCGGATCACATACGATCCGCTTAACTTTCGCTCACTAAACTTGAGGTTTTGCCACACAATTAGATGATTTCATGTAAGGAGCAAAGTATGCCTCAACCGTTAAAAGCTTATAAAGATACCTTTCCCGTCTGTGGTGAGCACGTCATGGTCGACGAATCCAGTGTGGTAGTCGGTGATGTTCATCTGGCTAACGATGTTAGCATCTGGCCATTGGTAGCGATTCGTGGTGACGTTAATCACGTTATTATTGGCGAACGCAGCAACATTCAGGATGGATGCGTACTGCATGTTACGCATAAGTCGGACCGTAACCCTCAGGGTTTTCCGTTGTTGATTGGTAAAGATGTGACAGTCGGCCACAAAGCCATGCTGCATGGCTGTACCATTGGCGATCGAGTTTTAGTTGGGATGGGAACTATTGTGCTGGATGGCGTCATTATCGAAAATGACGTAATGATTGGTGCAGGTAGTCTTGTACCACCGGGCAAAAGACTGGAAAGCGGCTATCTCTACTTTGGCAATCCCGTAAAACAGATACGCCCTTTGAATGAGCAGGAAATTGCAGGATTGCTTTATTCAGCGACTAACTACGTTAACTGGAAAAATGACTATCTCGCGCTGCTCAACCAGACCCAGCCCTGATCATCATCTTTTTGCTGTTCGATGAGGGTTTGCGCTTCTTCTTCCAGATCCCAGCGATGAGCACTGAACAGTTTGTCAGCCAGGTGCTCATTGCCATAACGATGCTGTAACTCACTTGCGGAAATAGCGCAGGTAAGGCTGATGCCATTTACCAGCGCGGGAAAACACATCGCATCAATTTCTCTATTCCACTCTTCGCGATCGGGAAATTGAATTGCCTGATTCATGACAGCAGCTCTTTGTGCAAACGGTCAATCACAGGTTCAACGTCGGGAAACTCGCCATGCCAGAGATAAAAAGCATGTGCGGCTTGTCCCACCAGCATCCCTAATCCATCTGCAAGCTGACTGGCTTCATGTTGCTGACCCCAGCGCAGAAAAGGCGTTAAACCCGGCTGGTAAAACATGTCGTAACAGCGGGTCGAAGGCGCAATGATTGTTGAAGGTAACGCTGGCACTTCTCCCGAAATCCCACTGGACGTTGCATTCACAATCACATCAAACGGCTGTCCGCTCAATTTTTCCATGGGACATGCGATTACGTCGCCATGTGATTGAAAGAGAGTGGCTAGTTCCTGCGCCTTCTCAGCCGTTCGATTTGCTATGGTGATCACGCAGCCTGCAGAAAGCAGTGGCAGAATAACCCCTCTTGCTGCCCCTCCCGCGCCCACCAGCAAAATACGGCAGCCCGGCGCGATCATTTGCAGGCGGGAAAGATCGCTGACTAAACCAATCCCATCGGTGTTGTCGCCGAGAATCTTTCCCGCACCGATTTTTTTAAGCGTGTTGACGGCCCCCGCCAGAGCTGCTCGCTCGGTTAACTCATCTGCCAGCTCAAATGCCTGTTGTTTAAACGGCACCGTCACATTTGCGCCTTCGCCACCGTTCGCAAAAAAGTCTTTTATCGTGGCAGGAAAAGCGTCAATGGGTGCACAGACGCGACCATACGGATGTTCGATGCCCGTTTGTGCAGCGAACAACGCATGAATCAACGGTGATTTACTGTGAGCGATTGGATGACCAAATACGGCAAAACGTTCCATCTTTTATCCCTGGCGAATCAATGCACCTGTAATAACATCTTTAATTTCCGAAGGATTTTTTCTTCCGCCGGTCACACCTGCCAATACGGGAAAATCGCTACCAAACTGCGCCAGAACGTCTTCCATTGAACGGCAAGGAGGCTGACCGGAAAGATTGGCACTGGTAGAAACGATAGGTTTGCCGAATGCCTGGCAGAGAGCTCTGACATCAGGATGATCGCTTACGCGAATAGCCAATGAATCAAACTGGCCGGTAAGCCATCGTGGAGTTTGCGGCTTTGCCGGCGCCACCCATGTTACTGGTCCAGGCCAGCTGTTCAGCATGCGTTCACGCTGGATAACAGATAACTCACGATCGGCAATATAGGGTTCTAATTGCGAGTAGTCGGCAGCAATTAGGATCAAACCTTTTTCGATCGGACGCTGCTTCAGAGCGAGCAGAGCTAAAACCGCCTGCTCATCATCCGGATCGCATCCCAGCCCAAAAACTGCTTCGGTTGGATAGGCGATAACGTTATGGTTGCGTAAATGGTGCAGGCAGTTCTCAAATGATGATGAATGAATCGAGTTAATCACTTTCAGTTCCTGATGCCACAGGTTTGCCGCAAATTTTGCTGGCACAAAATTGCTTCATTCCCTGCGCGGTTTTCTTTTCTATTAGCAGAGGAAAATGGCAAAACGCACATTCGCCTTCTATCGGTTGTGCGTTAATCGCAAACTGGCAGCTGGGATAGCGATTACAGGAATGAAAAGTTTTGCCAAAACGTGAACGTCGTTGAACCAGATGGCCAGTCTCACACTGAGGGCAAGCAATTGCTGTTTCATCCGGACGATCGATCACTTCCGTATGCGGACATTCCGGGTAGTGGCTGCAACTAATAAACATGCCGTATCGTCCCTGGCGCAATACTAAATCGTTACTGCAGACTGGACAGCTCTGTCCCTCTAAAATTTTCACAACGTGTCCGTCGCTTTGACTTTTAAGCGGACGAGAATAATCACATTGAGGATAATGCGTGCAGCCCAGGAAGGGACCATGTTTACCGGAGCGTATAACAATTTCTGCCCCACATTTGGGGCAGAGTTCGTTTTTTCGCACCGTAAAGAGCGCTGGTTTATTCATAACTGCTCAGGCATGAAGAGAGTCTTCAGTGCATCATTCCTTCGTTGACGTCAAAAAGTAATTCTTCCATTTGCTGATAGGCATTTTCACATCCCGGGATGTTAAATAACACCATCAACACGACCCATTTAAGATCTTCCAGATCGAATTCAAAAGTATCAAGCGCCATGATGCGTTCAATAACCATCTCCCGGGTTTCGAGATTGAGTACCTGAATCTGTTCCAGGAACAGAATGAAGCCCCGGCAACTGGCATCCAGACGCTGGCTCTCTTCTTCCGTATAAATACGCATAGAGAGCGGATCGGTAGTTAACAAAATCGGCGCAACGAGGCCATCCTGATAATCTGCCAGCTTCTCCAACCAGTTCAACGCATTGTAGATATCTTCCCGATGAAAGCCGGCATCCGTCAAATCATCAGTGAGCTTATCCTGATCAACGCGCATTTCAGCCTCGCTGTGGATATACGTTTCAAACAAGTACATTAGTACGTCGAACATGGCATGCCCTCCTCAATCGGACATAGCCGCCGGGTACAGCTGCGATCCATCCTGCTAACTCCAGCTCAAGCAACTTTGCTGCGATAGCTGGCACAGGTTGGCCGGCACGTTCAGCGACGACGTCAACAGGTGTAACCTCATCTCCTACGTTAGCCAACACCTCAGCAAATGGCAATGGAACATCAACGTTGTCTGATGAATATATTGCGTCATCCGCAGAAAATGGTAACCAGGCAAAATTTTGATTGAGCTGCTCAACAATATTATTGGGATGTGCGACCAGTAAGGCGCCCTGCTGAATAAGCCAATGCGTACCTTCACTGCTGTTATTTCCCAGCGGTCCGGGCAACGCATACACATCGCGATTTTGCTCAAGCGCATAACGCGCCGTGACCAGAGAACCACTCTTGATGGAAGCCTCAACAACCAGAACGCCTTTGCTAAGGCCGCTAATAATGCGATTCCTTCGCGGAAAATTAGTGGCGTAAGGGGGTAACGATAGCGGGAATTCGGAAACTATCGCCCCGCCCGCCTCAATAATGTCATGTGCCAGGCCAATATGCCGCTGCGGATATATATTTTCCAACCCACTTCCGAGCACTGCCAGTGTTTTTCCCGATACTGACAGCGCGGCGCGATGTGCAATACCATCAATTCCTCTTGCCAGCCCGCTGGTTATTGTGAGTCCGCTTAGCGCAAGCGCCTGGGTAAAGTATTCCCCCCACTGACGACCATAATGTGAACAATTTCGACTTCCAATAACGGCTAGCTGAGGTGTCAGCAGTAATGAAACATTGCCTGTCACAAACAACAGTGCAGGAAATGCAGTAATAGCAAGCAGCTGTGGCGGATAGCGTTCATCTTCGGCGGTAATTAAAAAATGGTTATCGGCTTCCAGCCACATTGCTGTCTGCTCTATGAGGTGCTGCGGACATGACCAAAATTGCTCCCGCTGCAATTCAGTTAATCCGGCATGTATACACGCGTCTTCATCGACCCCCTGTTGAGACAGATACCTCGCTGTAGCCAGCAGCTGTGTACCTTTTAATCCTTTTACTACCGATAACCGCAACCAAAGCTCACTTTTTTCCACGGCTGCCTCCTTGCAAAGCCCGGTATCTCATACCGGAATGCTGTCAATCGGGCAGTGAAATGTCTACAATACAGGGAACAATTTTCCCTTTTCTTGAACACAGATCTGGATAGTTATGTCAGTTTTGCAGGTATTACATTTCCCTGACGATCGTCTTCGCATTGTCGCCAAGCCAGTTAAAGAAGTGAATGCGGATATTCAGCGCATCGTGGATGATATGTTTGAAACGATGTACGCCGAAGAAGGCATTGGCTTAGCGGCTACGCAGGTGGATATTCATCAGCGCATCATCGTTATCGATGTATCAGAAAATCGTGATGAGCGTTTAACGCTCATCAATCCTGAATTGCTGTCAAAAGATGGCGAAACCGGTATTGAGGAAGGCTGCCTTTCTATTCCGGAACAGCGTGCTTTTGTGCCGCGCGCAGAACGAGTGAAGATTCGCGCATTAAACCGCGAAGGCGAAGCATTTGAGCTTGAAGCCGATGGCCTGCTCGCCATCTGCATTCAGCATGAGCTGGATCATCTGGTTGGTAAGTTATTCATTGATTATCTTTCACCGATGAAACGTCAGCGTATTCGCCAAAAAATGGAAAAACTGGCGCGCCTGAATGCGCGCGATGCCTGATTAAGGAATAAGCGTGTCCGAATCATTGAACATCATTTTTGCCGGCACGCCAGACTTCGCGGCCCAACACCTGTCGGCGCTTCTGTCATCACAGCATCGTGTCGTGGCTGTTTTCACGCAGCCTGACAGACCGGCCGGGCGTGGTAATAAATTAGCTGCCGGGCCAGTAAAAACGCTGGCTCTTGAAAATAATATTCCGGTGTACCAACCAAAATCTTTGCGGCCTGCAGAAAATCAACAGCTGGTTGCAGATTTACAGGCTGACATCATGGTTGTTGTCGCTTATGGGTTGATTCTGCCTGCGTCAGTACTGGCAATGCCGCGGCTGGGCTGTATCAACGTTCATGGCTCGCTGCTGCCACGCTGGCGCGGCGCAGCGCCCATCCAACGTGCCGTATGGGCTGGCGATGCGCAAACCGGCGTGACCATTATGCAAATGGATGTTGGTCTTGATACTGGAGACATGCTGCTTAAGCTTGACTGCCCTATTGAACCTGAAGATACCAGTGCAACGCTTTATCACAAGCTTGCCCAGCTCGGGCCAACAGGCATGCTTGAAACGTTGGCCTTGTTGGCAACTGGCGAAGCGAAACCGGAAGTGCAGAATGAAGCCAGCGCGACTTATGCTGAAAAACTCAGTAAAGAGGAAGCTCGCCTGAACTGGCATTTGAGCGCGGCGCAACTTGAGCGCTGTGTTCGTGCCTTTAATCCGTGGCCAGTCAGCTTTTTTGTCGTTGATGAGCAACCAGTGAAAGTATGGCAGTCCAGCATTTTCCCTCACCAGCCGAATACCACGCCGGGGGAAGTCATCGCCGCCGATAAGCACGGTATTCAGATCGCAACGTCTGATGGCGTATTGAATATTGAGCAATTACAGCCTGCTGGAAAAAAAGCCATGACAGCGCAAGACCTGCTTAACTCACGCCGTGATTGGTTTACGCCAGGAACCGTGCTTACCTGATACCCGAACCCGGCCATCGCCGGGTTTTATTTAATGACGATGTAAAATGAAAAAAACAACCAATCTTCGTAGCCTGGTGGCCATTGCTGTTGAGCGCGTAATAGAACAGGGGCAATCGCTGAGCACCGTATTGCCCGTTATACAGCGAGAAGTAGCGGAAAAAGATGCCGCACTTTTGCAAGAGCTCAGCTATGGCGTTCTACGTACTCTTCCGCAGCTGGAAGGTATTATTGGCAAGTTAATGGCCCGCCCCATGACCGGCAAGCAGCGGACTATTCATTTCTTGATCATGGTTGGTCTTTATCAGCTTATACATACGCGTATTCCTGCTCATGCCGCCCTGGCAGAAACCGTTGAAGGCGCAGTCGCGCTGAAACGCCCACAGCTGAAAGGGGTAATTAACGGTGTTTTGCGTCAATTTCAGCGCCAGCAGGATGAGCTTCTTGCGCAGCATGAGCAATCTGCACAGCGCTATTTGCATCCTAAATGGCTGATGAATCGCTTGCAACAGGCCTGGCCTGAGCAATGGCAATCGATTGTAGAAGCAAATAATCAGCGCCCGCCGATGTGGCTACGTGTTAATCAGCAGCATCATTCACGCGAAGACTGGCTAAAGCTGTTGCAGGAAAGTGGTAAAAACGCCATCGCTGACGAGCATGCAAGACATGCAGTGCGTCTTGAAACACCTTGTGGTGTCTCGCAGCTTCCGGGATTTAGTGAAGGTTGGGTAACCGTACAGGATCTTTCAGCTCAGCGGTGTGCTGAGTTTTTAGAGCCGCAAAATGGAGAAAGCATTCTTGATTTATGCGCTGCTCCTGGCGGGAAAACCACGCATATTTTGGAAGCAGCGCCTGAAGCCATTGTACTTGCCGTTGATGTCGATGAAAAACGGCTTGCGCGTGTTCACGAAAATTTGAAACGCCTCGGGCAGCACGCTGATGTTAAGGCAGGAGATGGGCGTTTTCCGGAACAATGGTGCGAAGCCAGCCAGTTCGATCGTATCTTGCTGGATGCGCCCTGCTCTGCAACCGGTGTCATTCGTCGTCATCCAGACATCAAGTGGTTAAGACGAGATGCAGATATTGCCGAA
The DNA here is from genome assembly GCF_051851875.1 of Duffyella sp. Ts4. Taxonomy (NCBI): domain Bacteria; kingdom Pseudomonadati; phylum Pseudomonadota; class Gammaproteobacteria; order Enterobacterales; family Erwiniaceae; genus Duffyella; species Duffyella sp. Ts4. The sequence continues at coordinate 7,222 of NZ_JBLYPN010000007.1, forward strand.
CTGGTTAAGCTGCAGAGTGAAATATTTGATGCGGTCTGGCCGCGCTTAAAATCCGGCGGCACATTTTTATATGCTACATGCTCAGTACTCCCAGAAGAGAACCACCTTCAGGTAGCTGCATTTTTACAGCGGCATCCGGATGCGCAACATGTTCCACTGACTGATTCAGCGGAACCGGGATTACAAATTTTCCCGCAGCACGACAGCGGTGATGGTTTTTACTATGCGAAGCTGATTAAACGTTAATCTGAAGCCTAATACTTGAGGCAGGTTCACTGATGAAAATCATTATATTAGGCGCCGGGCAAGTGGGCGGAACGCTGGCGGAAAACCTGGTTGGCGAAAATAACGATATCACCGTTGTGGATACCGATACCGGGCGGCTGCGCCAGTTGCAGGACAAGTTCGATCTTCGTGTTGTTCAGGGACACGGCTCACATCCTCGCGTTTTACGCGAAGCTGGCGCCGAAGATGCTGACATGTTGGTCGCCGTAACCAGCTCAGATGAAACAAACATGATCGCGTGTCAGGTAGCCTACACGCTTTTTAATACACCGAACCGCATTGCTCGTATTCGTGCCGTGGATTATGTGCGTGATTCTGAGAAATTATTTGGCCCTGAAGCCGTACCGATTGATCACCTGATTGCGCCTGAGCAACTGGTGATTGATAACATTTATCGCCTGATCGAATATCCTGGTGCGCTGCAAGTGGTCAATTTCGCAGATGGGAAAGTTAGTCTTGCGGCGGTAAAAGCCTATTATGGCGGACCATTAGTTGGCAATGCTCTGTCTATTATGCGCGAGCACATGCCGCATATAGACACGCGAGTTGCCGCAATTTTCCGACAGGATCGCCCTATCCGTCCGCAAGGTTCTACGATTGTGGAGGCTGGTGATGAAGTCTTCTTTATTGCCGCCAGCCAGAATATTCGCGCCGTGATGAGCGAGCTTCAGCGACTGGAAAAACCCTATAAACGCATCATGTTAGTCGGTGGCGGCAATATCGGTTTTGGCTTAGCGCAACGCCTGGAAAAGCATTACAGCGTCAAGCTGATTGAAAGAAATCAACAACGAGCCGCGGAACTCGCTGAACAACTGCAAAATACCATCGTGTTTTATGGTGACGCATCCGATCAGGAATTATTAGCCGAAGAGCATATCGATCAAATCGATCTGTTTATCGCCGTTACCAATGACGATGAGGCTAATATTATGTCAGCAATGCTGGCCAAGAAAATGGGTGCCAAAAAAGTCATGGTGCTGATCCAGCGTCGTGCATATGTTGATCTGGTTCAGGGCAGCGTCATTGATATTGCCATTTCGCCTCAACAAGCCACTATTTCCGCCCTGCTTGGACATGTACGTAAAGCTGATATCGTCAGCGTTTCATCACTCCGACGCGGCATAGCAGAAGCGATAGAAGCGATTGCTCACGGCGATGAAAGTACTTCACGGGTTGTTGGTCGCACCATTAACGATATTAAACTTCCCCCAGGAACGATCATTGGGGCAGTGGTTCGTGGAGATGACGTGATGATTGCCAATAACAATTTGCGCATTGAGCAAGGCGACCATGTCATCATGTTCCTGACTGATAAAAAGTTCGTTCCTGATGTTGAGCGCCTGTTCCAGCCAAGTCCGTTTTTTCTGTAAAAGATTTCCAGATAAGTTATTAGCAATCTATGCAAATTAGCTAAGCAACATGGCAAACCCCGTATCGTTTGTTAGACTTTACCCACTGGTAATGGAAAGGAGATAAGAATGAGTTTATTCAAAGAGTTTCGCGATTTTGCCATGCGCGGCAATGTGGTGGATTTGGCAGTAGGTGTCATCATCGGTGCGGCCTTTGGTAAGATTGTATCTTCATTGGTCTCAAACATCATTATGCCGCCACTGGGCTTGCTTATCGGGGGAGTAGATTTCAAGCAGTTCAGCTGGATATTAAAACCAGCGAATGGGTCAACGCCTGCGGTAGTAATGGAATATGGCATGTTTTTGCAGACCGTATTCGATTTTGTCATCGTAGCTTTTGCAATCTTCATTGCTATCAAACTGATGAATAAGTTGCACAAGAAGAAAGAAGTTGAGAAGCCGGCACCGAAGCCTACGGCTGAAGAAAACCTGCTCACTGAGATCCGAGACCTGTTAAAGCAGCAAAACAGCAAGATCTAAAATTTACGCCGGGCTAGAGCTAAAAGGCCAGTGGTAAAGTTTGCTTTACCACTGGCCTCCCAGTTGCCCTTCTTATGATGTTTATCCTTCCGTTTAAAACTTCCTTTCCCTTTCTGATTTACTTCAACCCGTGCTCTAAATAATGGATCGTGTAACAGAGCTTCGAGCGCGTTATCGCGTATTTTCCCCTTCGTATGCTTATAGTCGGCCATGCAATCATTTCCTGTGTTTAAAATGGATGTCATCTGAACAATTTAATGCAGATGATTATTTCATACGGTTGCGTAAACTCGCGGCATAATCACCATGGAGAAACTCGGTATTCATTCCTGCCTGACGCAACGTTAACTCCACGACTTGCAGACGCTTAAGATAGTGTGCATATTGCGGATTTTCAAGCTGGCAACTTTCTAATAATTCATTCAACTCCATGGCTTCGCGACGCAACTGAAGTTCTGGCGGCAAAAAACCTGCATTTTTTAGTATTCGATAAGACGCGCGTAACTCCTGAGGGACATGGCTATCATCCTCTATCTGAAGTGGCATGCCAGCACCAGGTAGATTATCGAATTCACCTTCAGCCAGTGCTTTACGAATATGCTCTTCAGCAAGTTGGTCAATTAACCACATATATTACCCCCTGAAAAAAGAGACGTGACTGGCCCAGGTTAACGTACCGCCATAATAAAGATATAAAAAAACCCGCCGGAGCGGGTTTTTCCAAGTAGCTACAGATTACTCTGCAGCAGCTTCTGCTTGAACTTCTGGACGATCAACGAGTTCGATGTAAGCCATCGGAGCGTTGTCACCAGCACGGAAGCCACACTTAAGAATACGAGTGTAACCACCTGCGCGGCTCGCGAAACGCGGGCCAAGTTCATTAAACAGTTTTGCCACGATCTCGTTATCACGAGTGCGGGCGAATGCCAGACGACGATTAGCTACGCTGTCGGTCTTGGCAAGTGTAATCAGCGGCTCAACTACACGACGCAGCTCTTTCGCTTTCGGCAGGGTCGTCTTGATGATCTCATGACGAACCAGAGAGCCAGCCATGTTGCGAAACATAGCCTGACGATGGCTGCTGTTGCGGTTCAGTTGACGACCACTCTTACGATGGCGCATGACCTTATCCTTCTCAGTGAAACCTTAACCTGTGATCGGTTTATTCATCAGCAATGCTGGCTGGCGGCCAATTCTCAAGGCGCATGCCCAGAGAAAGACCACGTGATGCCAACACATCTTTAATCTCAGTAAGAGATTTTTTACCCAAGTTAGGCGTTTTAAGGAGCTCAACTTCAGTACGCTGCACCAGATCACCGATGTAGTGGATAGCTTCTGCCTTAAGGCAGTTAGCAGAGCGGACAGTCAATTCCAGATCGTCAACAGGGCGCAGCAGGATCGGATCGAATTCTGGTTTTTCTTCTTTAACTTCTGGTTGACGTACATCACGTAGGTCGACAAAAGCTTCAAGTTGTTCAGCCAGAATGGTTGCCGCACGACGAATCGCCTCTTCAGGATCGATTGTGCCGTTAGTTTCCATTTCGATGACCAGCTTGTCCAGGTCGGTGCGCTGTTCTACACGCGCTGCTTCAACATTGTAGGCGATACGGTCTACAGGGCTGTAACAGGCGTCAACCAACAGGCGGCCGATCGGGCGCTCATCTTCTTCCGAATGAATTCGGGCAGACGCCGGCACATAACCACGGCCACGTTGAACTTTGATACGCATATTAATAGATGCGTTGTCATCGGTCAGATGGCAGATCACGTGCTGCGGCTTGACGATTTCGACATCACCGTCATGGGTGATGTCGGCTGCAGTCACAGGGCCAATGCCAGATTTATTCAGAGTAAGAATAACCTCATCTTTACCCTGAACTCTTACCGCCAGCCCTTTCAGGTTGAGCAGGATTTCCAGGATATCTTCCTGTACTCCCTCTTTGGTGCTGTACTCATGAAGTACACCATCAATTTCAACCTCGGTCACCGCGCAACCCGGCATGGATGAAAGCAGAATACGGCGCAGTGCGTTACCAAGAGTATGGCCAAAGCCACGCTCTAAAGGCTCAAGGGTCACCTTGGCGTGCGTCGAACTGACTTGCTCGATATCTACCAGGCGCGGTTTTAGAAACTCTGTCACAGAACCCTGCATTGTGTCCTCTCTTTGGTACTAAGCTTTACTTAGAGTAAAGCTCGACGATCAGGTGTTCGTTAATGTCCGCAGACAGATCGGTACGCTCAGGAATACGCTTGAACACACCTTCCATCTTAGTAGCATCAACTTCCAGCCAGGTTGGCTTTTCACGCTGCTCAGCCAGCTCCAGAGCGGCTTTCACGCGAGATTGCTTTTTGGCTTTCTCACGGATGCTAACAACGTCATTCGGAGTTACCTGATAAGAAGCGATGTTAACAACGCGGCCGTTAACCATGACGGATTTATGGCTTACCAGCTGGCGTGCTTCTGCACGAGTGGCACCAAAACCCATACGATAAACTACGTTATCAAGACGGCCTTCAAGCAGAGCCAGCAGATTTTCACCTGTGTTGCCTTTCAGACGTGCTGCTTCTTTATAATAGTTACGGAACTGACGCTCAAGAACGCCATAAATGCGACGTACTTTTTGCTTTTCACGTAACTGACCGCCGTAATCAGACAGACGCGGTTTACGCGCTCCGTGCTGACCAGGCGCTTGATCAATTTTACACTTGGTGTCAATCGCACGAACGCCAGACTTAAGGAATAAGTCTGTGCCCTCACGACGGCTCAGCTTGAGCTTAGGACCCAAATATCTTGCCATTTTCTTTCTCCAACTATCCTAAAAACGAGCGTTATACGCGGCGTTTTTTCGGCGGACGACAACCGTTATGAGGGATCGGAGTCACATCAGTAATATTCGTGATGCGGAAACCAGCGGCGTTCAGAGCACGAATCGTTGATTCGCGACCCGGACCCGGACCCTTAACCATAACTTCCAGGTTCTTAATACCGTAATCTTTTACCGCTTCTGCACAGCGCTCTGCAGCAACCTGAGCAGCGAACGGGGTAGATTTACGTGAACCGCGGAAACCGGAACCACCGGCGGTTGCCCAACCCAGTGCGTTACCCTGACGATCAGTGATAGTAACGATGGTGTTGTTAAAAGAAGCATGGACATGTGCCACGCCGTCGGAGACTTGCTTTCTTACACGCTTACGTGCACGAACTGGTGCCTTTGCCATTATTCAATCACCCCGATTATTTCTTGATCGGTTTGCGCGGACCCTTACGGGTACGAGCGTTGGTCTTGGTACGCTGGCCGCGAACCGGAAGACCACGACGATGACGCAAACCACGATAGCAACCAAGGTCCATAAGACGTTTGATGCTCAGGGTGACTTCACGGCGCAGGTCGCCTTCGACGACGAACTTCGCGACTGCATCACGCAGCAAGTCGATTTGCTCTTCAGATAACTCACTGATCTTAACATTTTCAGCGATACCCGTTTCAACGCAGATAGCTTGTGAACGAGTTTTGCCGATACCATAGATCGATGTTAAAGCGATTACGGTATGTTTTTGATCAGGAATGTTAATGCCTGCTATACGGGCCACTATGCACTCCTATAAAAAATATATACGTTCCATGCCGAAAAGCCCGTTTTCAGGATACTCAAATGGAAACGCATAGACATACAAAAGATTGGCTGGCTAATCTAGCCAGCTCAACCCGACTTTGCAAGAAAAATATGTGAAAATCAGCCTTGGCGCTGTTTATGCTTTGGCTCGGCGCTACAGATCACACGTACGACGCCGTCGCGACGAATGATTTTGCAGTTACGACATAATTTCTTGACGGAAGCACGAACTTTCATTTTTACTCTCCGTAACTTCTCAAGCGCCTGAATTAACGGCCGTAGCCCTTCAGGTTTGCTTTCTTCAATGCAGACTCGTACTGACTTGACATCATCAGAGTTTGCACTTGAGCCATAAAGTCCATGATGACAACTACTACAATAAGCAGTGACGTACCGCCAAAGTAGAAAGGAACTTTCATCGCATCACGCATGAACTCCGGGATAAGGCAGATAAAAGTAATATACAGAGCGCCGATTAAGGTCAGTCGAGTCATTACTTTATCGATATACTTCGCCGTTTGCTCTCCCGGACGAATTCCTGGTACAAATGCACCAGACTTCTTCAGGTTATCTGCTGTTTCACGTGGGTTGAAAACCAACGCCGTATAGAAGAAACAGAAGAAGATGATCGCAGTCGCATAGAGTAGCACATATAGCGGCTGACCTGGTTGCAAATACATTGTAATAGTTGCTAACCAGTTCCAACCGGTACTGCCGCCGAACCACTGAGCAATAGTTGCCGGGAACAGAATAATACTGGAAGCAAAAATAGCCGGGATAACCCCTGCCATATTAACTTTCAGCGGCAAATGCGTGCTCTGAGCAGCATAGACACGACGGCCTTGCTGACGTTTCGCATAGTTCACCACAATGCGGCGTTGACCACGCTCTACGTAAACAACGAAGAAGGTCACTGCAAATACGAGAACTGCAACCAACAGCAACAGGAGGAAGTGCAGGTCACCTTGCCTTGCTTGCTCGATGGTATGGCCAATGGCCGGCGGTAAACCCGCAACGATACCAGCAAAGATTATGATTGAAATACCGTTTCCGATACCGCGCTCAGTAATCTGTTCACCTAGCCACATGAGAAACATTGTTCCCGTAACCAAGCTCACAACAGCGGTAAAATAGAAAGCAAAGCCTGGGTTCATCACCAGGCCCTGCATTCCCGCCATATTGGGCAAACCAGTAGCAATACCGATCGCCTGGAATATGGCAAGTACCAACGTACCGTAACGAGTGTACTGACTAATCTTACGACGGCCAGCCTCCCCTTCTTTCTTTATTTCAGCTAATGCAGGATGAACCACAGTTAGCAACTGGATGATAATCGATGCCGAAATATAGGGCATGATTCCCAGAGCAAAGATAGAAGCACGGCTTAAAGCACCACCAGAGAACATGTTAAACATTTCAATGATGGTGCCACGCTGTTGCTCAAGCAGTTTGGCAAGTACAGTGGCATCAATACCAGGGATCGGAATAAAAGAGCCAATACGGAAGACAATAAGTGCACCAATTACAAACAACAGTCTGCGTTTCAGTTCACCCAGCCCACCCTTGGCACTTTGAAAATCTAATCCCGGTTGTTTAGCCATCTGCTACTTATTCCTCGATTTTTCCGCCAGCAGCTTCGATTGCAGCACGAGCGCCTTTCGTTACACGCAGGCCACGAATTGTTACTGGTGTAGTCACTTCGCCAGACAAGAACACCTTAGCGAACTCAATCTGTACACCAATAATATTCGCTGCTTTCAGCGTGTTCAGGTCTACAATACCGCCTTCTACTTTCGCCAGGTCAGAGAGACGAACTTCAGCCGTCACCATTGCTTTGCGAGAAGTGAAGCCAAATTTTGGCAGACGACGATACAGAGGCATCTGACCGCCCTCAAAACCGCGACGTACGCCACCGCCAGAACGTGAGTTCTGACCTTTGTGACCACGACCACCGGTTTTGCCGAGGCCCGAACCGATACCACGACCCAGACGCTTAGAAGCGTGTTTAGATCCTTCGGCCGGAGACAGAGTATTTAAACGCATCTCTTACTCCTCCACTTTAACCATGTAGGAAATCGCGTTAACCATACCGCGAACAGCAGGCGTATCTTCACGCTCAACGGTATGACCAATACGACGCAGACCCAGGCCAAGCAGCGTTGCCTTGTGTTTAGGCAGACGGCCGATCGAACTACGGGTTTGTGTAATTTTAATAGTGTTTGCCATGGTGATTACCCCAGAATTTCTTCAACGGATTTACCACGCTTGGCAGCGACCATTTCTGGAGAATTCATATTCGCCAGGCCATCAATAGTTGCACGCACCACGTTAATCGGGTTAGTGGAACCATATGCTTTAGCCAGAACGTTATGAACTCCAGCAACTTCCAGAACGGCGCGCATTGCACCACCGGCGATGATACCGGTACCTTCGGAAGCTGGCTGCATGAACACGCGAGAACCCGTGTGAACACCTTTAACCGGGTGTTGCAGGGTACCGTGCGTCAGCGCGACGTTAATCATATTGCGACGGGCTTTTTCCATCGCTTTCTGGATCGCTGCTGGAACTTCACGCGCTTTACCGTAACCAAAACCGATACGACCATTACCATCGCCTACAACAGTCAGTGCTGTGAAGGAGAAGATACGACCGCCTTTAACAGTTTTAGATACACGGTTTACCGCGATCAGTTTTTCCTGCAGTTCACCAGCTTGTTTCTCGATGTGTGCCATCTTAGACCTCTACCTTAGAACTGAAGGCCAGCTTCACGGGCAGCATCTGCCAGTGCCTGGACGCGACCATGATATTGGAACCCGGAACGGTCGAAAGAGACACCAGTGATGCCTTTCTCAATTGCGCGCTCTGCAATGGCTTTGCCCACAGCAGCTGCAGCGTCTTTGTTACCGGTGTACTTCAGTTGTTCAGTGATAGCTTTTTCTACAGTAGAAGCAGCAACCAAAACTTCAGAACCGTTCGGTGCGATTACCTGTGCGTAAATGTGACGCGGGGTACGATGTACCACCAGGCGAGTAGCACCCAGCTCTTTGAGCTTGCGACGTGCGCGGGTCGCACGACGGATACGAGCAGATTTCTTATCCATAGTGTTACCTTACTTCTTCTTAGCCTCTTTGGTACGCACGACTTCGTCGGCGTAACGAACACCCTTGCCTTTATAAGGCTCAGGACGACGGTAGGCGCGCAAATCAGCTGCAACCTGGCCAATCAACTGCTTATCTGCACCTTTCAGTACGATTTCAGTTTGAGTTGGACATTCTGCAGAGATGCCTGCCGGCAGCGCGTGTTCAACAGGGTGAGAAAAGCCCAGAGACAAATTCACCACGTCGCCCTTAACGGCCGCACGATAACCTACACCAACCAGCTGCAGCTTCTTAGTGAAGCCTTCGGTAACACCGATAACCATTGAGTTCATCAGCGCACGAGTAGTACCCGCCTGCGCCCAGCCGTCAACGTAACCATCGCGCGGAGCGAAGGTCAGCGTGTTGTCAGCTTGTTTAACTTCAACAGCATCATTGATAGTACGAGTCAGCTCGCCGTTTTTACCTTTAATCGAAATAACCTGACCGTTGAGTTTTACCTCTACGCCGGCAGGAATAACGACAGGTGCTTTAGCAACACGAGACATTTCTTCCTCCGATTAAGCTACGTAGCAGATAATTTCGCCACCAAGACCAGCCTGGCGCGCTGCACGATCAGTCATAACACCTTTAGAGGTAGAAACAACCGCGATACCCAAACCTGCCATAACTTTTGGCAGTTCGTCTTTGCGCTTATAAATGCGCAGACCTGGGCGACTAACACGTTGAATGCTCTCTACCACAGCCTTGCCCTGGAAATACTTAAGAGTCAGTTCCAGTTCAGGCTTGATGTCGCCTTCGATTTTAAAATCTTCAATATAGCCTTCTTCCTTCAGCACGTTGGCAATTGCCACTTTCAGCTTGGAGGAAGGCATAATGACCGCGACTTTGTTCGCGGCCTGACCGTTACGGATACGGGTCAGCATATCCGCGATCGGATCTTGCATGCTCATCAGTATAACTCCCGTGATTCAAATGGTGACAATTACCAGCTAGCCTTTTTAAGACCCGGGATCTCACCGCGCATAGCGGCTTCACGGACCTTGATACGGCTCAACCCGAACTTCCGCAGGAAAGCGTGCGGACGACCAGTTTGGCGGCAGCGGTTACGCTGACGGGACGGGCTGGAATCACGCGGCAGAGACTGCAGCTTGAGAACAGCATTCCAACGATCTTCGTCAGAAGCGTTCACATCAGAAATGATAGCTTTCAGCTCAACGCGCTTTGCGAAGAATTTGTCTGCTAATTTCTCACGCTTAACTTCGCGTGCTTTCATTGATTGCTTAGCCATTAAGTAACCCTACCTTACTTGCGGAACGGGAATTCAAAGGCGGCCAGCAGAGCACGGCCTTCATCGTCAGATTTCGCAGTAGTGGTGATGGTAATATCCAAACCACGAACGCGATCGACTTTGTCATAGTCGATTTCTGGGAAGATGATCTGCTCACGGACGCCCATGCTGTAGTTACCACGACCATCGAATGACTTAGCGGACAAGCCACGGAAGTCACGAATACGTGGAACAGCAATAGTGACCAGACGCTCAAAGAACTCCCACATGCGCTCGCCACGCAGAGTTACTTTACAGCCGATCGGATAGCCCTGACGGATTTTGAAGCCTGCAACTGATTTGCGTGCTTTGGTGACTAACGGCTTTTGACCGGAGATTGCTGCCAGGTCAGCTACTGCATTATCCAGCAGCTTCTTGTCAGCGATCGCTTCACCAACACCCATGTTCAGGGTGATCTTCTCGACCCGAGGGACTTGCATGACAGAAGCGTAGCCAAACTCAGTCATGAGTTTGTTAACTACTTCGTCTTTGTAGTAATCATGCAGTTTCGCCATCGTACTACTCCAAATTACTTGATAGTTTCGCTGTTTGATTTAAAGAAACGGACTTTTTTTCCGTCTTCAAATCTAAAGCCTACACGGTCAGCCTTACCAGTTGCCGTGTTGAAGATTGCAAGGTTGGAAACCTGAATTGCGGCTTCTTTCTCAACAATGCCACCCGCCTGGTTTGTAGCCGGAACCGGCTTCTGATGCTTCTTAACCAGGTTGATACCTTCAACAATGACCTTACCAGAAGACAGGACATTTTTTACTTTACCGCGCTTACCTTTATCTTTACCGGTCAGCACGATAACTTCGTCATCGCGACGGATTTTAGCTGCCATTGCTCGCTCCTTAGAGTACTTCTGGTGCCAGAGAGATAATTTTCATGAACTTTTCAGTACGAAGCTCACGAGTTACCGGCCCAAAAATACGCGTACCGATAGGCTGCTCACTGTTATTATTTAAAATAACGCATGCATTACCATCGAAGCGAATGACAGAACCGTCAGGGCGACGAACACCCTTCCTGGTGCGCACCACTACCGCCTTAAGCACATCACCTTTCTTAACTTTACCGCGAGGAATTGCTTCCTTGATGGTAACTTTGATGATGTCGCCTACGCCTGCGTAGCGACGGTGCGAGCCACCCAGAACCTTGATACACATTACGCGACGTGCACCGGAGTTGTCGGCGACGTTCAGCATAGTCTGTTCTTGGATCATTTTAGTGCTCCGCTAATGTCAACTACTACTTCGGGACCTAGAAACAGGTCGATTGATAGCCCCATAATTGAAGGCGCGGCATTATAACACCGGTTCCCCAATTTGGGTAGAAAAAATAAACGGCTCGACTGAGCCGTTTATTTTATTTTTTAAGAGGGCAGATTCTATTACAGAATCGCTTTCTCTACAACGCGAACCAGTGTCCAGGACTTAGTCTTGGACAGCGGACGGCATTCGCGGATTTCAACCACGTCGCCGATACCGCATTCATTGTTCTCGTCGTGGATGTGCAGCTTAGTCGTACGCTTAATGAATTTACCGTAGATTGGGTGTTTCACGAAACGCTCGATAGCAACAACAGCAGATTTCTGCATCTTGTCACTGATCACACGACCCTGCAGAGTACGGATTTTATCGGTCATTACGCACCCGCCTTCTCAGTCAGTAAAGTCTTAACGCGTGCAACATCACGGCGAACTTGCTTCAACAGATGAGACTGTTGCAGCTGGCCAGATGCTGCCTGCATGCGCAGGTTAAACTGCTCACGCAGCAGGTTAAGCAGCTCAGTGTTGAGCTCTTCAACGCTTTTTTCACGCAGCTCAGTTGCTTTCATTACATCACCGTCTTAGTTACAAAGGTGGTTTTGATAGGCAGTTTTGCTGCTGCCAGCTTGAAGGCTTCACGGGCAAGCTCTTCCGGAACGCCGTCCATTTCATACAGGACTTTGCCCGGTTGGATCAGGGCAACCCAATACTCAACGTTACCCTTACCTTTACCCATACGCACTTCGAGCGGCTTCTCAGTAATTGGTTTGTCCGGGAATACACGGATCCAAATTTTACCTTGACGCTTAACTGCACGGGTCATAGCACGACGTGCTGCTTCGATCTGACGGGCAGTCAGACGACCACGGCCAACAGCTTTCAGACCGAAAGTCCCGAAGCTAACATCCGTACCCTGCGCCAGACCACGGTTGCGGCCTTTATGCACTTTACGGAATTTTGTACGCTTTGGTTGTAACATAGCGACTCTCCTTACTTACGGCCTTTACGCTGCTGCTTTTTAGGTTGAGCAGCCGGTTCCGGTTGTTCAACAGCAGCCATACCACCCAGGATCTCGCCTTTGAAGATCCATACCTTAACGCCGATTACACCATAAGTAGTGTGCGCTTCAGAGGTGTTGTAGTCGATGTCAGCACGCAGAGTGTGCAACGGCACGCGACCTTCACGGTACCATTCAGTACGTGCGATCTCGGCGCCGCCCAGACGGCCGCTAACTTCAACTTTGATACCTTTAGCGCCCAGACGCATTGCGTTCTGTACAGCACGCTTCATAGCACGACGGAACATCACACGACGCTCCAGCTGTGAAGTGATGCTGTCAGCAACCAATTTAGCGTCCAGTTCCGGCTTACGGATTTCAGCGATATTGATCTGTGCAGGGACGCCAGCAATATTTGCTACGACCGCACGCAGTTTCTCGACGTCTTCGCCTTTCTTACCGATTACGATGCCCGGGCGAGCGGTGTGAATAGTCACACGGATGCTCTTAGCCGGACGCTCGATTACGATACGAGAGACAGACGCTTTTGACAGTTCTTTAGTCAAAAACTGACGAACTTTAAAATCGCTGTCCAGGTTGTCAGCGAATTCTTTGGTATTCGCGAACCAGGTAGAGTTCCAGGGCTTTACAATACCCAGGCGAATACCATTAGGATGTACTTTCTGACCCATTGCTAGTCTCCAGAGTCTCAGCGATCGGACACAACCACAGTAATGTGGCTGGTGCGCTTCAGGATGCGATCTGCACGACCTTTTGCACGCGGCATAATGCGCTTCATGCTTGGGCCTGCGTCGACGAAAATTTTCGCGACTTTCAGATCATCGATATCAGCGCCATCGTTGTGTTCGGCGTTAGCAATGGCAGATTCAAGTACTTTCTTGACCAGTACAGCCGCTTTCTTGTTGGTGTAGGTCAAAATGTCCAGAGCCTGCGACACTTTCTTACCGCGAATCAGGTCAGCCACAAGGCGAACCTTTTGAGCAGAAGAACGAGCGTGGCGATGTTGAGCTAAAGTTTCCATCTCTTCCTCCTGCCTTAGCGTTTCTTGGCTTTTTTATCAGCCGCGTGACCGCGATAAGTACGAGTCGGCGCAAATTCACCCAGCTTGTGACCGACCATTTCATCGGAAACAAAAACTGGAACGTGCTGACGACCATTATGGACAGCGATGGTCAAACCGATCATGTTTGGAAAGATCGTTGAACGACGGGACCAAGTGCGCAGGGGCTTCTTGTCACCGCTTTCCACCGCTTTCTCTACCTTCTTCAGCAAGTGCAGGTCAATAAAAGGACCTTTCTTGAGAGAACGTGGCATGGCTTATCCTCTAATTTTATTTGCTACGGCGACGTACGATAAATTTATCAGTACGCTTGTTGCTACGGGTCTTCTTACCTTTGGTCTGGAGGCCCCATGGGGACACCGGATGCTTACCAAAGTTACGACCTTCACCACCACCGTGCGGGTGATCAACTGGGTTCATCGCAGTACCACGAACGGTCGGACGAATACCACGCCAGCGAGCTGCACCTGCTTTACCCAGAACGCGGAGCATATGCTCTGCATTGCCGACTTCGCCAAGGGTAGCGCGGCAGTCGGATTCGACTTTACGCATTTCACCAGAACGCAGACGCAGGGTAACGTAGGAACCTTCGCGCGCAACGATCTGCACGTAAGTACCAGCTGAGCGAGCAATCTGACCGCCTTTGCCTGGTTTCATTTCTACGTTGTGAACAGTTGAACCTACTGGGATGTTACGCATCGGCAGAGTGTTACCTGCTTTGATCGCAGCATCAACGCCAGACTGAATCTGGTCGCCAGCTTTCAGGCCTTTAGGGGCCAGGATGTAACGGCGTTCGCCATCTTTGTACAGAACCAGAGCGATGTTCGCTGAGCGGTTCGGATCGTACTCAAGACGTTCAACAACTGCCGGGATACCATCTTTGTTGCGTTTAAAGTCAACAATACGGTAAGCCTGCTTGTGACCACCACCAATATGACGAGTAGTGATGCGACCGTTGTTGTTGCGGCCGCCAGATTTGCTGTTTTTCTCAAGCAGCGGGGCGAATGGTTTGCCCTTGTGCAGCTCCTGGTTCACCACTTTAACTACATGGCGACGACCCGGAGATGTCGGTTTACATTTAACAATTGCCATTGTTTCTCTCCTCCGACTTACTCTGCGCCGCCGACGAAGTCCAGATTCTGGCCTTCTTTCAGGGTGACGTAAGCTTTTTTCCAGTCGCTACGACGACCAATACGCTGTCCATGACGTTTAACTTTCCCTTTAACAACCAGGGTGTTAACGACTTCAACTTCCACTTCGAAAAGTTTCTGTACAGCGGCTTTGATTTCTGCCTTGGTCGCGTCTTTTGCAACTTTGAGAACGATGGTATTTGTTTTTTCCATCGCAGTAGACGCTTTTTCTGATACGTGCGGCGCGCGCAGTACTTTTAGCAGACGTTCTTCACGGATCATGCCAGCATCTCCTCAACTTGCTTAACTGCGTCAGCAGTCATAACGACTTTGTCGAAGGCGATCAGGCTAACTGGATCAATACCGGCTGCATCACGAACATCAACCTTGTACAGGTTGCGAGCGGCCAGGAACAGATTCTCTTCCAGTTCGCCAGTGATGATCAGTACGTCTTCCAGAGCCATGTCTTTCAGTTTTTCTACAAGCAGCTTAGTTTTAGGCGCTTCCAGAGAAAACTTCTCGACAACGATCAGACGATCTTGACGTACCAGTTCGGACAGGATGCTTTTCAGCGCGCCGCGGTACATCTTTTTGTTAACTTTTTGACTGTGATCCTGTGGCTTTGCAGCAAAGGTCACACCACCAGAACGCCAGATTGGGCTCTTTACAGAACCTGCACGCGCACGGCCGGTGCCTTTCTGGCGCCATGGCTTTTTGCCAGAACCAGTTACTTCAGCGCGGGTCTTCTGAGCACGAGTACCTTGACGGGCGCCTGCTGCATAAGCAACAACAACCTGATGTACCAGCGCTTCGTTGAAATCACGACCGAAGGTAGTTTCGGAAACAGTCAGCGCGCTTTGCGCGTCTTTCAATACCAATTCCATTCCTATCTCCTCACGCCTTCACAGCTGGTTTAACGATCAGATCGCCACCGGTTGCACCGGGGACAGCACCTTTCACCAGCAGCAGGTTGCGCTCAGCGTCAACACGTACTACGTCCAGGCTCTGAACGGTTACGCGCTCATTACCCAGCTGACCAGCCATTTTTTTGCCTTTGAACACTTTGCCCGGAGTCTGGTTCTGACCGATAGAACCCGGAACGCGGTGTGACAAGGAGTTACCGTGGGTGGCATCCTGGGTACGGAAGTTCCAGCGCTTTACAGTACCGGCAAAACCTTTACCTTTGGACGTACCAGTCACGTCAACTTTCTTAACGTCAGCGAAAATTTCAACACTGATGCTCTGACCTACGGTGTATTCTTCACCTTCAACGGTAAGGAATTCCCACAGACCACGGCCAGCTTCAACGCCAGCTTTAGCAAAATGACCTGCTTCAGGCTTAGTTACACGGCTTGCTTTCTTAACGCCGGTAGTGACCTGAATAGCTTGGTAACCATCGTTCTCCAGACCTTTGACCTGAGTAACGCGGTTTGCTTCAACTTCGATTACGGTTACTGGGATAGAAACGCCATCTTCAGTGAAGATGCGGGTCATACCCACTTTTTTACCGACTAAACCAATCATTGTTTCAACCTCTCAATCGCTCGGTGGCCTGATTAACCCAGGCTGATCTGCACGTCTACACCGGCAGCCAGATCCAGACGCATCAGAGCATCAACGGTTTTCTCAGTTGGCTCAACGATGTCAACCAGACGCTTATGAGTGCGGATCTCGTACTGATCACGCGCGTCTTTGTTAACGTGCGGAGAGATCAGAACGGTAAAGCGCTCTTTACGGGTCGGCAGCGGGATCGGACCACGAACCTGCGCACCAGTGCGCTTGGCAGTCTCAACGATTTCCGCGGTTGATTGATCGATCAGACGATGATCAAACGCTTTAAGACGGATACGGATTCTTTGGTTCTGCATGAGACCAGAGCTCCAATTTTATAAACGAAAAAAATTACTACTCGCACCCCATTGCGATTGATGGGGGAGTGTAATCGTTCAGCATATAACTCCACAATTGGGAGTATTGTCAGGCGACATCATATCGACAGCGCCTGCGATTCTGCTCGAATCGCGCCTGCTAATATTGGCAAGCCCGCGCATTATACGTAAATCAGCTCAGGAAGCAACCCATGCAGCCAGCTTAAATCATTTTTTGAATGTAACGCAGGTCACTTTGTAATGGCTCGCATCTGCGAGATGTTTCATTCGAGTCGCGACGCATAGCGGCACTTTCGCGTTTGGCTGAAGTCTTATCTCGACTTATCTTCGCCACTTACATTAATAGGAGGTGGCATGAGCGTATTACTCT
Source organism: Duffyella sp. Ts4 (assembly GCF_051851875.1). Taxonomy (NCBI): domain Bacteria; kingdom Pseudomonadati; phylum Pseudomonadota; class Gammaproteobacteria; order Enterobacterales; family Erwiniaceae; genus Duffyella; species Duffyella sp. Ts4. Next base: position 24,173 of record NZ_JBLYPN010000007.1, read on the forward strand.
TTGGCCTTGTTGGCATGCTGTTAGGCAGTTTTCTGGCTTTGGCCACGGAGCGATATTCTCTTGCCAATAATTATCGTGAGTGGCTACGCTATCTGCTCTCCCCTGCTTCACACTGTGCACACTGTTTACATCAGCTACGCTGGCGAGAATTGATTCCGGGGATCAGTTGGCTGCTGCTACGCGGGAAATGTCGCTACTGCTCGCAGCCCCTACCATTCACTCTATTGTTACTCGAATACATTTCTAGCTTGCTGCTTGTAGTGCAGTACTGGCTAATTGCCGGTCTTGAGATGCAGTTGTGGATGGGCAGTTATACGCTGATGCTGCTTTTGCTGGCAGATATTGACCGTCGCTATGGAGTTTTACCAGATATCCTGACCCTCCCCTTTTTATGGGCAGGATTAATTTTTCACAGTTTTCATAATCAGCTCACGGCTGTTGATGCCATCGCAGGAGCAACAGTGGGCTATCTTGCGTTTGCGTTTTTAGCTGAAGGTTGGCAAATCGTTCGTGGTTCACCGGGTATGGGCTATGGTGATGTGAAACTGTTTGCGGCTCTCGGCGCCTGGCATGGTTGGGCATTGCTACCAGAAATAGCCTTGGTTGCGGCGGGATTAGGTATTGCGGGCACACTAGCTATATCATCTTTTCACAAAGCAAAGCGCAACGTGATGTTCAGCAGGCAACCCTTTGGGCCTTATCTTGCAGTTGCCGGCTGGATCATCATGTTCATAAAATTTTGAATCACTCGCCCTTTCCTTCGCTTTTTATCTGGGCTTGCAGGTAATTTTGCAGCCCAATTCTCTGCAGCAGATCGAGTTCTGTTTCAATAAAATCGATGTGGTGTTCTTCATCAGCAAGTATCTCGATCATCATGTCACGACTAACATAATCGAAAACCTTATCGGCGTAAGCAATGGCTTCCCTCAGGTCTTTTGCTCCCTCAAGCTCCAGCAATAAATCCGATCTCAACATCTCTTCGACGTCTTCGCCAATACGTAGCCTGCCAAGATCCTGAAGATTGGGTATGCCTTCTAAAAAAAGAATACGTTCAATGTATTGGTCAGCATGCTTCATCTCATCAATGGACTCATGATACTCAATATCATTTAAGCGCATCAGGCCCCAGTTTTTAAACATTCTGGCATGAAGGAAATACTGATTTATCGCAACCAGCTCATTTCCAAGTAATTTATTGAGATGCTGTATGATTTTATTGTCACCTTTCATCGCTTTCCTCCTTATCCTGTTTATAACAGCGTAGATGCGGTTAAAAAGAAGTCAAAAAAGCTGGATGAAATGTGTGGGTATAGTCAGAGAAGTTCTTTGTACTGAGGAATGTGCTGCAACTCTTCATCAAGAATTTCACGCGTGGCGCGCAAACACTTTCCACACTGTTTACCAACAGGCAGAATTTTACGGAGATGTTGTACAGAGGCAGGCTGATAGCGGCGAATAGCTTCGCGAATCTTCTTGTCACTTATGGCGTTACACAGGCAGATATACATTGGACTACCCTTAAACCCAGTCTGAGTTAAGTGTAAATAATAATCGTTTCCATTACAAACATGCTGAGAGTTCTGATTTTCTGCTGATGAGTAGCTATGTAATTTGGCAAAAAAAAAGAGCACCGAAGTGCTCTTTTCTGTCATTGGCCGTTTTAAAACGGCCATGCCTGGTTATGCGATTAAGCGATAACTTTAGCAACAACGCCCGCGCCAACGGTACGGCCGCCTTCGCGAATTGCGAAGCGCAGACCATCGTCCATGGCGATTGGGTGGATCAGGGTAACAACCATTTTGATGTTGTCGCCTGGCATTACCATCTCAACGCCTTCCGGCAGCTCGATGGTTCCGGTCACGTCAGTTGTACGGAAGTAGAACTGTGGACGGTAGCCTTTGAAGAACGGAGTATGACGGCCGCCTTCGTCTTTCGACAGGATGTACACTTCTGATTCGAACTGGGTGTGTGGCTTGATGGTGTTTGGCTTGGCCAGTACCTGTCCACGCTGGATATCTTCGCGCTTGATACCGCGCAGCAGGATACCGCAGTTTTCGCCCGCACGGCCTTCGTCCAGCAGCTTACGGAACATCTCAACGCCGGTACAGGTTGATTTCACGGTATCCTTGATACCCACGATTTCAACTTCTTCGCCGACTTTAACGATGCCGCGCTCTACACGACCGGTCACAACGGTACCGCGACCTGAGATAGAGAACACGTCTTCGATTGGCAGCAGGAACGGCTTGTCGATTGCGCGCTCTGGTTCCGGGATGTAGTTATCCAGGTGACCGGCCAGCTCGATGATTTTCGCTTCCCACTCAGCGTCACCTTCCAGTGCTTTCAGCGCTGAACCGTGAACGATTGGCGTGTCGTCGCCCGGGAAGTCGTACTGTGACAGCAGGTCACGTACTTCCATCTCAACCAGTTCCAGCAGCTCTTCATCATCAACCATGTCGCACTTGTTCATGAACACGATGATGTAAGGAACGCCAACCTGGCGACCCAGCAGGATGTGCTCACGGGTCTGCGGCATTGGGCCGTCAGTCGCAGCAACAACCAGAATTGCGCCGTCCATCTGGGCAGCACCGGTGATCATGTTTTTCACATAGTCGGCGTGGCCCGGGCAGTCAACGTGCGCGTAGTGGCGAGTCGGGGTGTCATACTCAACGTGAGACGTGTTGATGGTGATACCACGTGCTTTTTCTTCCGGTGCGTTATCGATCTGATCGAATGCACGAGCAGAACCGCCGTAGGTTTTCGCCAGAACGGTGGTGATTGCTGCAGTCAGGGTAGTTTTACCGTGGTCAACGTGGCCGATAGTACCAACGTTGACGTGGGGTTTTTTACGTTCAAATTTTTCTTTAGCCACGACGATATTCCTTACTTTAATGCTCTCATCCGTTGATGAGAGCATAGGATCAATAGTTTAAAACTGTAGCTTATTTGCTACGAGCTTCAATAACGGCCTGCGCAACGTTGTTCGGCGCATCATCATACTTCAGGAACTCCATGGAGTAAGAAGCACGACCTTTGGTCAGAGAACGCAGCTGAGTTGCGTATCCGAACATTTCAGACAACGGAACTTCAGCGTGAATCTGAACGCCAGTAGCGTTAGATTCCTGCCCTTTGAGCACACCACGACGACGGCTAAGGTCACCGATGACATCACCCGTGTTCTCTTCTGGCGATTCAACTTCAACCTTCATGATAGGTTCAAGCAGAACTGGTTTCGCTTGTTTAAAGCCTTGTTTAAAGGCAATAGACGCAGCCAGTTTGAACGCCAGTTCTGAGGAGTCGACATCATGGTATGAACCATAGTGTAGACGAACACCCAGATCGACTACCGGATAACCTGCCAGTGGACCTGATTTCAGCTGCTCCTGGAGGCCTTTATCAACCGCAGGGATGTATTCAGTTGGAATCACACCGCCTTTGATATCGTTGACAAATTCGTAGCCTTTAGGGTTCACACCCGGCTCCAGAGGGTACATGTCGATAACAACATGACCATACTGACCACGACCACCAGACTGCTTGGCGTGTTTACCTTCGATATCGGTAACTTTCGCGCGAATCGCTTCGCGGTAAGCAACCTGAGGTTTACCCACGTTAGCTTCAACGTTGAATTCACGCTTCATGCGGTCAACGATGATGTCGAGGTGCAGCTCACCCATACCAGCGATGATGGTCTGGTTGGTTTCTTCATCAGTCCATACGCGGAATGATGGATCTTCCTTCGCCAGACGACCCAGAGCCAGACCCATTTTTTCCTGGTCAGCTTTGGTTTTCGGCTCAACGGCGATAGAGATTACCGGCTCTGGGAACTCCATACGCTCCAGGATGATGACGTTATCTGGATCACACAGGGTGTCACCCGTAGTCACATCTTTCAGACCGATTGCTGCAGCAATGTCGCCTGCACGAACTTCTTTGATCTCTTCACGCTTGTTGGCGTGCATCTGAACGATACGGCCCAGACGCTCACGAGCAGATTTAACCGGGTTGAACACGGTATCGCCTGAGTTTACAACACCAGAGTAAACGCGGAAGAAGGTCAAGTTACCCACGAATGGGTCGGTTGCAATTTTAAACGCCAGAGCAGCAAACGGCTCCTTGTCGTCTGAGTGACGAACAGCTGGAGTATCTTTACCGTCGTCCAACATACCGTTGATTGCAGTAACGTCAGTCGGTGCTGGCAGGTATTCAACAACCGCATCCAACATCGCCTGAACACCTTTGTTCTTAAATGCAGAACCACAGGTAACCAGGATGATTTCGTTGTTCAGAACGCGCTTACGCAGAGAAGTTTTGATCTCTTCTTCAGTCAGCTCATCGCCACCAAAGAACTTCTCCATCAGCTCATCAGAGCCTTCAGCTGCGGCTTCAACGAGTTTCGCACGCCATTCTTCAGCCAGTTCCTGCATGTCAGCTGGAATATCTTCGTATTCGAAGGTGACGCCCTGATCGGCTTCGTTCCAGTTGATGGCTTTCATTTTCACCAAGTCAACAACACCGGTGAATTTCTCTTCTGCGCCGATAGCCAGTTGCAGTGGCACCGGAGTTGCGCCCAGACGAGTTTGCATCTGATCAACAACTTTCAGAAAGTTAGCACCCATGCGGTCCATTTTGTTAACGAACGCGATGCGTGGAACTTTGTATTTGTTAGCCTGACGCCATACGGTTTCAGACTGTGGCTGAACGCCACCAACTGCACAGTAAACCATTACCGCGCCATCAAGCACACGCATAGAACGCTCTACTTCGATGGTGAAGTCAACGTGTCCTGGGGTGTCGATGATGTTTACGTGGTGTGGTTCGAACTGCTTAGCCATACCAGACCAGAAACAGGTGGTCGCAGCGGAAGTGATGGTGATACCACGTTCCTGTTCCTGCTCCATCCAGTCCATGGTTGCTGCGCCGTCATGTACTTCACCGATCTTGTGGTTTACACCGGTGTAGAACAGAACGCGTTCGGTAGTAGTAGTCTTACCGGCGTCGATGTGAGCGCTGATACCAATGTTACGGTAGCGCTCAATGGGTGTTTTACGAGCCATTTGATTCCTCTGATTCTCGGACGTTCAAAGTTAGTAAACCCCAGCGGGTTGGCTATTTGAGCGCCCGCTGGGTTAATAACAACTACGTGGCTATTACCAGCGGTAGTGAGCGAACGCCTTGTTGGCTTCGGCCATACGGTGAACGTCTTCACGTTTCTTAACTGCTGTACCTTTGTTATCAGCAGCATCAGAAAGTTCGTTCGCCAGGCGCAGAGCCATAGATTTATCACCGCGTTTACGAGCAGCTTCTACGATCCAACGCATTGCCAGGGCATTACGACGAACCGGACGTACTTCAACTGGAACCTGGTAGGTTGAACCACCAACGCGACGTGACTTAACTTCTACAGTCGGACGTACGTTTTCAAGAGCAACCTCGAAAGCTTCCAGACCATCTTTACCAGAACGCTGAGCCAGGGTATCAAGCGCGGTATAGACGATAGATTCTGCAGTAGATTTTTTACCATCTACCATCAGGATATTTACAAATTTGGCCAGCAATTCTGATCCGAACTTAGGATCTGGCAGGATTTTACGCTGACCAATTACGCGACGACGTGGCATGGAAATACTCCGTTGTTAATTCAGGATTGTCCAAAACTCTACGAGTTAAGTTTGACATTTAAGTTAAAACGTTTGGCCTTACTTAACGGAGAACCATTAAGCCTTTGGCTTCTTCACGCCGTACTTGGAGCGGGATTGCTTACGGTCTTTAACACCTGAGCAGTCCAGCGCGCCACGAACGGTGTGGTAACGCACACCTGGCAGGTCTTTAACACGACCGCCACGGATCAGGATCACGGAGTGTTCCTGCAGGTTGTGGCCTTCGCCACCGATATAAGAAGTCACTTCAAAACCGTTGGTCAGACGCACACGACAAACTTTACGCAGTGCTGAGTTCGGTTTTTTAGGGGTAGTGGTGTACACACGAGTACATACGCCACGTTTCTGCGGGCATGCTTCCAGCGCAGGCACGTTGCTTTTAGCAACTTTGCGTGCGCGTGGCTTGCGTACCAGCTGATTAACTGTTGCCATTAAATAGCTCCTGGTTTTAGCTTTTGCTTCGTAAACACGTAATAAATCTCCTCGCAGTAGTACGAGGACGCAGAATTTTAGGGCTGAGCATAAAAGGTGTCAAGAAATAACCAGGCTTCGCGTGCTACCAGGCAACCTGTTGTTGGTGCTTAATCGTCAGCGTAACGAAACCATTATAGTCGATCACAGCGAAGTTGGTTGAAATTTGAGCAACAAGCCCGCGCGCCGCAACATCCTCTTGCAACACATATAATTGTGCGCTGCACGCCGTCAGGCGAGGCAAAAAGCGGCTCTTTTCAACGGCGGCAGTAACGCCATCCTGCAGCAATAACAACGCATCTTCTGCCGTTAACGCTTGCAGTAAAATATCCAAATCAATTTGATAAGGTGAGCGCATAAGCGTGAATAACATCATTTGCCGCCTTAAAAACTCAGCACACAGTCAAAGTTTGCCAGTCGATCGCGCCATTCGGTTACCGAGAGTAGAGAAACGGGCAGGACTTTTACATCCTCCGACCTCAGTCCTCGTTCAGTTAGTGATTGCGCGCATAGATAGCACTGCTCCACATCATACAGGGGCAACACACCAAAGGTGGCAATATAGTCACGAGCCAATATCCGTTGCGGCTGTTGCCCCTGAACCAATTGAAAAACACCGTCGCCAATAAAAAACAGCGCGACGTTTTCACTGAGGGCAGAGATAGCTAATACGGCATCCAACCCTTCACGGCCGGCACTGCTACCATGCGGGGGCTGACTAAAGACAATCGCTACGCTGTTCATTAAAACTGCACCATGCGATCGCAGGTCAACGCCGCCTGCGCAAGCTCGCCTAAGCCGCTCAGCTGAAAGCCTGGCTGCAGGTTAGCCGCAGACAAGCCGTTATTAGCGGCCTCCTGTGCATCCGTCACACCACGGCGCAGCGCTGCCGCTACACAGACATTTAGCGCTACACCCTGCTCGCCAATCTGCTGCCAGGCTCGGACCAGATCACATTCGTCGCTGGCCGGCGCGGTTAGCTGATTTGCATTGAAAACGCCTTCCCGATAAAAAAAGACGTTCGTAAGCTGATGGCCGGCAGCCAGCACCGCCCGCGCGAACAGCAGTGCACTGCTCGCCTGTTGCGTGCCATACGCCGGACCGGTTACCAGCAGAGAAAAACGCATTACTTCTCCTGAGCAGGCAGATCGTCGTTTTTAAACTGACGGATATAGAGATAAACCGTGTGCTTGGAAATGTTGAGCCGTTCAGCCACCTGATTAATGGCATCTTTGATATCAAAAATGCCCTTCTCATACAGATTCAGCACTACCTGACGGTTTTTTGCATTATTCGACACATTACGGTCGGCGCTCACCTCTTCAATGGTGAACTCCAGCGTTTGGGTGACCAAATCCTCCACCGAAGAGGCAAAGTTCACCGAAGAGTCCACCTGCTGCATTTCAGGCGGCATAAACGTCGACATAATCTGCGAGAACGGCACATCGAGGTTCATATTGATACAGAGCAGGCCGATAACACGTTGATCGCGATTTCTGATCGCGATGGTAACCGACTTCATCAGCACGCCGCTTTTAGCACGAGTAAAATAGGCGCGGGAGACGTTACTGTCCTGCCCGGTCATATCATGCAGCATGCGCAGCGCGAGATCGGTAATCGGTGATCCCACTTTACGCCCGGTGTGTTCGCCATTCGCGATGCGCACCGCCGAACATTTGAGATCTTCCAGAGAATGCAGAACGATTTCGCAATGCGAGCCAATCAGCATCGCCAGACCGTCCACTACCGCTTCGTAGGATTTCAGAATGTCGTAGTCGGTCCGATCAAAAGGATGCTGCTCCAGCAGATCGGAGTCAGTTAAATCGCCAGGATTAAATGGATTGGACATCAAAGGATTACCCTAAATGGCTGGAGCCTGTCTCGGCGCAGCAGGGCAGACTCGACAATAGATATTTCGCGCAGGCATTAGTCTGGCAAATGTCCTGGCCTTATGCCAGAGCTTTTGTGGGGATAAAACAAAACCGCCGCAGTAAATGCGGCGGTGGTAGAAATTAGTTCGCTTTTTTCTCTTCGGCTGCTGGCGCCTGTGCCTTGGTATCGGCTTTTGGTGCTTGCTTGATATCTAACAGTTCAACGTCAAATACCAGCGTGGAGTTCGGCGGGATACCCGGAACGCCATTTTTGCCGTAAGCCAGTTCCGGTGGAATGACCAGCTTGATCTTGCCACCTTTTTTAACGTGCTTCAGACCTTCGGTCCAGCCAGGAATCACACCGTCAAGACGGAATGACAGCGGCTCGCCACGTGAATAAGAGTTATCAAATTCGGTGCCGTCGATCAGCGTACCTTTGTAGTTCACCACAACGGTGTCGCTGTCTTTAGGTACGTTACCGGTACCTTCTTTCTCAACTTGATACAGCAGACCTGTATCGGTTTTCTGAACGCCCTTTTCTTTCGCAAATTTATCAGCAAACGCTTTGCCTTTAGTCGCGTTTTCAGTGGCGTCTTTTTCCATCTTCGCCTGCGCAGTGCCCTTCACGCGGGTTTCGAATGCCTGCAAGGTCTGCTCAATTTCCTGATCGGATAATTTGCTCTTGCCAGCAAAGGCATCCTGCACGCCAGAGATCAGCTGCTGCTTATCAAGGTTGATACCCAGCTTCTCTTGCTCTTTCAGCGAGTTATCCATGTAACGGCCCAGCGATGCGCCCAGCGCATAAGCGGACTGCTGATCGTCATTTTTAAAGGCGTTATTTTTAGGGGCCTGAGGCGCAGCAGCCTGATCGGCGGCGGGCTGAGCTGGGGTGGATTCTGCTGCCATTGCCAGCGGTGCATTCAGCGCGACGGCCATAGTGGTAGCTAACAATGTAACTTTAAACAGTGATTTCATCCTTTCTCCAAAACCGAAGCCTCTCACCTCGGGAATCATGACAGACCAGAAGCCTGAATTTTATATGTGGGACGGCATCTGACCGCTTCCCACCCTAACTTACCGGGTAAACTTCCGACTCCATTTTACGGCGGAAGTTTCAACATAGATGATACCGACGGCACTTATTTTCAACCATACGGCGCAAATTAGTGGCCGTAACGGATGAATCCATTCCAATAACCCGTAGAATTAGCGGTTTCAAACCTGAAACATTGCCTGGCACGGTAACATGAGGAAAGCGTATGCAACAATCAATGATTGAACAGCGGCTGGAAGCGCTGGAGAGCAAGCTTGCTTTCCAGGAGCACACCATTGAAGAACTTAATCACACCGTGGTTCAGCATGAGCTGGAGATGAGCAAAATGCGCGAGCAGCTCAGAGCATTGCTGGAGAAACTCAAGGCCGCTGCACCTTCACTGATGGCGTCGCAATCAGAAGAAACGCCGCCACCACACTACTGACTTTGTTGCCGCTAATGCAGCGATTATGCTGCATTAGCGGCACTGACTGCCCAGCCGTGCGCAGTTAGCGATTTTGCTGACATGCTACCGGCTTTCAAAGGCCAAAAAAAAGGCCACTGCAATGAGTGGCCTTGTGCAAACTGTTGTGCTTAGTGGCAGCCACAGCCGCCGGTACCGCAACCACCTTTACCGTGGTCGTGGTCATGATCGTGGTCGTGGTGATGATCGTGCTCGCCGTGCACGTGACCGTGCTCCAGCTCTTCTGGCGTGGCTTCGCGAATCGCCACAACTTCAACGTTGAAGTTTAGGTTTTGACCGGCCAGCATGTGGTTACCATCAACCACAACATGATCGTCTTCGACTTCGGTAATTTCTACCGGCACCGGGCCCTGATCGGTTTCCGCCATGAAGCGCATGCCAACCTGCAGCTCATCCACACCCATGAAGACATCTTTCGGTACGCGCTGCACCAGGTTGTCATCATATTGGCCGTAAGCTTCGTTAGCTGCGATATGCACATCAAACTTATCGCCAACGGTATGATCGTCCAGTGCCTTTTCCAGACCTGAAATCAGTGAACCGTGACCGTGCAGATAGTCCAGCGGTGCACTTACCGGTGACTCGTCAACCAACACACCGTCTTCTGTACGTACTTGGTAGGCCAGGCTAACCACCAGGTCTTTTGCTACTTTCATGATATCTCCTAACCGTTGAGAACTGAGACCCCGTCTCATTGGTCTATTTTTGCGTGCAATAACACCAACCAGAAAGGTTTAAGGTTGTACCACTCAGTTGAACACTATTTTCATTGCTTACCGCAAATGAGGTATAAAACGTTATTGCGCCGATTGTAGCGGAATTCAATGCCGCTGTGTGGCTAAGCTTAAAAAAAGCCGGCGCGTTTCGCTACTCCGGATGAAAAATTCCAATGACTTGTTCCTGAGTGCGGATTTTGTCACGGATTTGTTTATCCGCTTCGCGCATCTGATGACCGCATTTCACACACTCAACCACGTCGACATTGTTTTCACGCCACATGGCAAGCGTATCTTTTTGCTGGCAGTGCGGGCACACCGCACCGGCGATAAAACGTTTACGCATAAGTTTCCTCAGCAGCCCAGCCAACGGTGGCTGAGCATTTATTCATGTCCATCCCAGCCATCATACTGGCGTCGTTCCTGCTGCATTTCAGTCTGAAAAATATCTTCGAGTTCGCGCCGCGCCTCTTTAACCCGTGAGATCTGCGCGCTGTCAGCATGATTTGGCATCAGCTCGCGCAGCATACGCATATCGAGTCGACGAAAATGCTGCTGCGCACGGTGCGCCTGATGCGGATGCATGCCTAACGTCATCAGCGTCTTGCGCCCCAGTTCCAGCGCACTGGAAAAGGTTTCGCGAGAAAACTGCGTCACGCCCGCCTGCAACAGTTCATGCGCTTCAACGCGCCCACGTGCGCGCGCCAGAATTTGCAGATGCGGAAAATGCTGCTGGCAAAGATGCACAATGGTCATCGAATCTTCCGGATCGTTGCAGGTAATGACCACCGATTGCGCATTTGCCGCACCCGCTGCCCGCAGCAGTTCCAGTTCCGTCGCATCTCCATAGTATACTTTATAGCCGTATTTTCGCATTAAACTGACGGCGCTGATATCACGCTCCAGCACGGTGATCCGCTTCTGATTCGCCATGAGCAGACGCGCCACAACCTGACCAAATCGGCCAAATCCCACCACGATGACCTGCGGCTGATCGTCATCAACAAACGGCTTCTCGTCGTGCTCTTCGCCATCGTTGATGCGTCGTGTCAGGATTTTATCAATCGCCTGCATCAACAATGGCGTCGTCATCATTGAAAGCGTAACTGTCACCACCAGCAGTGGCAGCTGATCGCCGCTGAACAGTTTGGTTGATGATGCGGCAGAAAAGAGCACAAACGCGAATTCACCGCCCTGACTCAACACGCCGGCGAACTGCATTCGTTCCAGGCTGCGTAAACCATAAATGCGTGACAGGAGATAGAGCACCGCAATTTTCACCGCCACCAGCACCAGTACGCCAACCAGAATGGCGACGATATGGGTGTAGAGCACGCCCAGGTTCAGCGCCATGCCAACGGAGATAAAAAATAGCCCCAGCAGCAATCCTTTAAACGGCTCAATCGCCACTTCCAGCTCGTGCCGGTATTCACTTTCCGCCAGCAGGATACCCGCGATAAAGGTGCCCAGCGCCATCGACAGGCCCAGCGCTTCCATGAACAGTGCCGATCCCAGCACCAGCAATAAAGCCGCCGCGGTAAACACCTCGCGGACGCCTGAGGCGGCGATATAGCGCAGGATCGGACGTAACAGATAGCGGCCGCCAATCAGCATGCCGGCAAAGGCCAGCACTTTCATGCCCACTTTCATCCAGTCAATACTGCCGCTGTCGGTGCCAGCTAATAGCGGTACCAGCGCCAGCGCCGGGATCACCGCCAGATCCTGAAACAGCAGCACGGAAAAACCGAGCTGGCCCGATTCGTTGCGGTTCATGCCTTTGTCGCGCATCAACTGTAACGCCATGGCGGTCGACGACATCGCCAGGCCGAGGCCACCAATTACCGCGGCCTGCCAGCTAAATTGCGACAGGTAAAGCAGTGCGCCGAGAATGGCGGCGCTGACCAGCACCTGCGCGGCGCCTACGCCAAAAATCGAGCGACGCAGTTGCCACAGTTTAGAGGGATTCAGTTCCAGGCCGATGATAAACATCAGGAACACCACACCGAGTTCAGAAAAGTGCAAAATCTCCTGAACATCGCTGATAAAACCGAGGCCCCATGGGCCGATGGCGATACCCGCTAACAGATAGCCGAGCACCGCGCCGATGCCCAGGCGCGCCGCAATAGGTACCGCCACTACCGCCGCAAACAGGTAAAGCACCCCTGCGGTCAGCAACGTTTGTCCTTCCATTAAATGCCTCCATAGGGCAACGGCGAAGCCAGCCAGTCGCCATAAGCGCGGGCAAAATTTTTCATCACATCGGGTTCCTGACGGCGCGCCCAATAGACGATCATCGGCGTGAGCCAGTGCATGCCGCACATCTGCGCGGTCAGCTCAAAGGGTCGCATGATGGCTGACATCGAATAGCCGTTCAGGCCGTCGTGATGATAGGCGCTTTCCGGTTCACCTGTAGTGATGACGCTGCGCCAATATTTTCCTGCCAGCGCCGTGCCATCGGTGCCGCTGGCAAAGCCGCGCGACAATACGCGATCCAGCCACTCTTTGAGCAGCGCCGGACAGCTATAGGTATAAAGCGGATGCTGAAACACAATGATTTGATGGTCACGCAACAGCTGCTGTTCATAATGAATATCGATAAAAAAGTCAGGATAATGCGCGTAGAGGTCATGCACCGTCACGTGCTCAAGCTGACGAGCGGGCTGCAATAATACGCGATTGGCGATGGAATCCTGTGACTCCGGGTGAGCATATAAAAGCAGAACCTTAGGCAGCTGCGACATCGTTTCCCTCCAAATCGTCGTCATGGCGATGCTTTTCCGCTACCATGCACGACGCAACGGAATAGCTATTCCGGCTCTCTGATTATAATCCCAGTAAATTAACATATTCTGACGATACGGCGCTTATGATTGTCTTTTCCGCATTACAAATTCGTCGCGGTACCCGCGTGCTGTTAGATAACGCCACCGCCACCATCAATCCCGGGCAAAAAGTGGGACTGGTGGGTAAGAACGGCTGTGGTAAATCCACCCTGTTATCGCTACTGAAAAATGAAATGGCGGCCGATGCCGGCAATCTGACATTTCCCGGCAACTGGGCGCTCGCCTGGGTCAATCAGGAAACCCCGGCGCTCAGCGTGCCTGCGCTGGAATATGTGATTGATGGCGACCGTGAGTATCGTCAACTGGAAGCAGAACTTCAGCACGCCAACGACATTAATGACGGCAACGCGATTGCGCTGCTGCATGGCAAGCTTGATGCTATTCAGGCGTGGAGCATTCATGCCCGCGCATCCAGCCTGCTGCACGGGTTGGGATTCAGTCAGGAGCAGCTGCAACATCCGGTCAGTGATTTTTCTGGCGGCTGGCGCATGCGTCTCAACCTGGCGCAGGCGCTACTCTGTCGCTCCGATCTGCTGCTGCTCGATGAACCTACCAACCACCTCGATTTAGATGCGGTGATCTGGCTGGAACGCTGGCTGAAAAGCTATCCTGGCACGCTGATTCTAATTTCCCACGATCGCGATTTTCTCGATCCGGTGGTAGACAAAATTCTGCATATTGAGCAGCAGTCGCTGTTTGAATATACCGGTAACTACAGCTCGTTCGAGCGGCAGCGCGCCACCAAACTGGCTCAGCAGCAGTCGTTGTATGAGCATCAGCAGGAAAAAGTCACCCATCTGCAGAAGTATATCGATCGCTTCCGCGCGCAGGCGACCAAAGCCAAGCAGGCACAGAGTCGCATAAAGATGCTGGAGCGCATGGAGCTGATTGCACCCGCGCACGTGGATAATCCTTTCAGCTTTAGCTTTCGTCAGCCAGAAAGCCTGCCAAATCCCCTGTTGAAGATGGAAAAGGTCACCGCAGGCTACGGCGATCGCGTCATTCTTGACGCCATCAAGCTTAATCTGGTGCCGGGCTCGCGGATCGGTTTACTGGGCCGCAATGGCGCCGGTAAATCAACGCTGATTAAAATGCTGGCGGGCGAACTGGCGCCGATGCAGGGCGATATTGGCCTGGCGAAAGGCATCAAGCTTGGCTATTTCGCGCAGCATCAGCTGGAGTTTTTACGCGCCGATGAGTCGCCGCTACAGCATCTGGCGCGGCTGGCCCCTAAAACGCTGGAGCAGCAGCTGCGTGATTATCTTGGCGGCTTCGGTTTTCAGGGCGACAGCGTAAGCGAGCAAACGGCACGTTTCTCCGGCGGTGAGAAAGCGCGGCTGGTGTTGGCGCTGATCGTCTGGCAGCGCCCTAACCTGCTGTTGCTGGATGAGCCCACTAACCATCTCGATCTCGATATGCGTCAGGCGCTCACCGAGGCGCTGATCGATTTCGAAGGCGCGCTGGTGGTAGTCTCGCACGATCGACATTTGTTGCGCTCTACCACTGACGATCTCTATTTAGTGCATGACGGCAAAGTCGACGTATTCAACGGCGATCTTGATGATTATCAGCAGTGGCTAAGCGATCAGCAGCGACAGCAGGCGCAGCAGGACGCCACGCCAAAAGCGGACAGCAGCAACAGCGCGCAGGCGCGTAAAGATCAGAAGCGTCGCGACGCCGAGCTGCGCACCCAAACGCAGCCGCTGCGCAAGCAGATTGAGAAGCTGGAAAAGCAGATGGCAAAACTGCAGGAGCAGCTGGCTGCCGCTGAAAGCCAACTGAGCGACAGCGCGATTTACGATCACAGCCGCAAAGCGGATCTCACCGCCGCGCTTGCCGCCCAGGCCAACGCAAAATCGGCGCTGGAAGAGGTCGAGATGGCATGGCTTGATGCACAAGAGCAGTTAGAAACCCTGCTGGCAAGCTAACATCGCCAGCAGTCAGGCAAGCGGCGATCCTTCAAGGGATCGCCACTCGCCGAATTCTCATCGCCGGTTTTTTTCCTGCCAACTTACTTCTTATTTTCCGGCCGCGGCTCCCTCCTCAAGGAGAGACTGAGCAGCGGCGAGACAAGGCACCAGGCGCTAAGCGAGCGGAGCATAGTGTATGTGAGCTTAACGCAGCAACGCTGTCGCAGCCCTGCGCAGCCTCTCCTTCCTGATTCAAAAAGGTTTATCCCCCAATACCGTCGCCCTGTGCATAATCCGTCGCGCCGGCAAATAATCGGCATTGGCATAATGCTGCGTGACCCGGTTATCCCACATCGCCACATCATTTTCCTGCCAGCGCCAGCGCACCTGAAACTCTGGCTTAGTGATATGAGCAAACAGGAAGTGCAGCAGCGTATCGCTCTCTTTTTCGCTCAGCTCCTTGATTCGCGTGGTAAAGCCTTCGTTGACGAACAGGGCTTTTTTGCCGCTTACCGGATGAGTACGCACTACCGGATGAACCACCGGGGGATTGTTGATCACCGCTCGCTGCCAGCGCTGGTGCTCCTGCTCGCTGTTGCGATGTTTGTACTCCTGAAACGACTTTTTGAAATCGTGCTCGGCATGCAACCCACTTAGCAGCGTCTGAAAAGGCAGCGAGAGTGCTTCCCATGCGGCAATACCGCTGGCCCATAAGGTATCACCGCCGGTTTCCGGCAGCTGTTTTGCCGCCAGAATTGCGCCAGCTGGCGGCGTATCGATAAAAGTTACGTCGGTGTGCCAGTTGTCATTGTCCGGCGGATTGTCGTTGTGAGTATCCAGCACAATGATCTGCTCGACATCTTCAGCGTGCGGATAAACGGGATGAATATGCAGATCGCCGAATCGCGCGGCGAGCGCCCGCTGCTGATGCGGCGTGATCGGCTGATCGCGCAAAAACAGCACCTGATGGCGAATCAGCGCATGATAGAGCTGTTCAAACTGTGCATCGCTCAGCGGCCGGGCCAAATCGACATTACTGACCTGCGCACCGATGTAAGGGCCTAAGGGTTTGATGACCAAACGTTCGTTCATTGCTGTTCTCCATGCCAGGGCGTTAAGCGGCGCTGAAGTGCACGCAGCCCCAGTTCTAAGGTAAAGGCGATCAGGGCGATAACGGTTATGCCCGCCAGCACCACGTCGGTTGCAAGAAATTCTCCGGCGGACTGCACCATAAAGCCGAGCCCGCGCGTGGCGGCGATCAGTTCGGCCGCCACCAGCGTTGACCAGCCGACGCCAAGCCCAATACGTAAGCCGGTCAGGATTTCCGGCAGCGCGCCGGGCAGAATCACATACCACAACACCTGCCAGCGGCTGGCCCCCAGCGATTGCGCGGCGCGAGTTCGCACCTGCTGCGCACTTTTCACGCCAGCCAGCGCTGACAGCGCGACAGGTGCAAAAATGGCGAGATAGATCAGCAGGATCTTCGACGTTTCCCCAATGCCAAACCAGATCACCATCAGCGGCAGATAGGCGAGCGGCGGTATCGGACGATAAAGCTCAATCAGGGGATCCAGAATGCCGCGCACGGTCTCATTCAGTCCCATGGCGATACCTACCGGCACACCGATAAGCACCGCAGCGGCCAGCGCGATCAGGATGCGCGTCAGGCTGGCAGCCAGATGCTGCCACAGCGTGGCATCCATGAAGCCCTGCGCGCTGGCAATGGTGAACAGCTGATGCAGCACCTGTTGCGGCGGCGGCAGGAACAGCGGCCCAATCAGCTGCAAGCGGGTTACCGCCCACCAGATCGCCAACAGCACCAGCAGCGTGGAAATGCTCAGCGTTAGCTGACGGGAAATTGGCCAGCGCAGCGTAAATCGACGCGTTGCCGGTTTATCATTGATGAATGCGCTCATGAAAACACCTCGCGCTGTTGGAAAACACGGCTAAGCACATATTCACGGCAGGCGATAAAGTCAGCGTCTGATTTAATGGCGCGGCACGCTTCACCGGCGGCGTAGCGCTGGCCGAAGTTCAGCGATAGCCGCTCCACGATACGGCCTGGGCCAGGCGATAACAGCACCAGCTCGCTGGCTAAAAAAATCGCTTCTTCAATATCGTGCGTAATCAGCAGTACCTGCTTGCCGCTGTCTCGCCAGAGCCGCAGCAGCAGCTCCTGCATCTGTTCACGGGTAAAGGCATCCAGCGCACCAAAAGGCTCATCCAACAGCAGCAACTGTGGATCGGCCGCCAGCGCGCGTGCGATGCCCACGCGCTGACGCATACCACCGGAGAGCTGCCAGAGAAATTTTTGTCCGGCGCTCTCCAGCCCGACTTTCTGCAGCATGCGTTGCGCCGTCGCCTGCCGTTCAGCTTTGCCGTGCCCCGCCAGCTGTAAGCCAAACGCGACGTTATCCAGCACGTTGCGCCACGGCAGCAGACCTTCGTGCTGAAACACCACGCCACGTTCAGCGCCTGGACCCTGCACCGGCTGGCCATTCAACGTAATAGTGCCGGAATCGGGCCGTTGAAAACCGGCCACCAGGTTCAGCAAGGTGGTTTTGCCACAGCCGGACGGGCCAAGCACCACCACCATTTCACCTTCAGCAATGGTCAGATTGATATCCTGCAGCGCCAGATGATCGGCATAGCGCGCCGTGAGATGAGAGAGCGTCAGCATAAGCGGTTCCGTTATTTCAGCAGCGGTTTAACAAAACGATCGGTCACGTAGCCACGGTAATCATCTGCAACCTGCGGCACTTTGCCCTGCTCTTTTAAAAAGCCCGCGGTGTCGACAATCGCTTTGTTCACCGGCGCACCGAGCTGATCGACCTGTTGCTGCGCGCTAAGATAGGTGTTGCCTTTTACCAGCGCGGGCACATCAGCTTCCGCAACGCCACTGAAGCGCGACAGCTTGCTCAGGTTATCCGGCTGCTTGAGCCACTGTTCCGGGTTATCGAGATAGCGCTGCTGCGCCTGTAGCGCGCTGCGGGCAAATGCGGTGACAATCTCAGGATGCGCCGCGGCAAAATCTTTGCGAACGACCCAGACATCAAGCGTTGGCGCGCCCCATTTACCCACCTGCGAAGAATCAGTCAGCACCGTGCCGCTTTTCTCCAGCTCATTCACCGCCGGTGCCCAGACGTAGGCGCCATCAATATCACCCCGTTGCCATGCCGCAATGATCGCCGGCGGTTGCAGGTTAATGATCTGCACCTGTCCCGGTTTGATGCCCCAGTGTTTCAGCGCCGCCAACAGGCTGTAATGGGTGGTTGAGATAAACGGCACGGCGATACGTTTGCCAATCAGATCCTGCGGTGAGCGAATGGCTTTCTTCACCACCAGCGCTTCAGAACTGCCCAGCTGCGAAGCGAGCAGAAAAACCTCAATCGGCACCTGCTGACTGGCGGCAATCGCCAGCGGGCTGGAGCCGATATTGCCAATCTGTACGTCGCCCGATGCCAGCGCCCGCACCACGCTGGATCCGCTGTCAAACTTACGCCAGTCCACCTGCGCACCGCTGGTGCTGGCAAAGGTGTTATCCGCCTGCGCCACCTTGGCCGGTTCCGCCGAGGTTTGGTAGGCGACGGTCACATTGACCGCCTGCGCCTGGAGTACAAACAGTGAGAGCGCCGCAGCAAGCAGCCGCAGTCCGGAACGCGTTGTGATCATCATCTTATCCACTGAAGAGGTTGTTATGCGCTCAGTGTTGCCGTAGCGGAATAATGAATAAAGGAATTAAAAATTATTTTTAATTACCTTAAATGCTTAGAAGAAAAATGGGTTTGCATAGTTTTTGGCTGCATAACCGCAGGCCAGCGGGCACAACTTTGCGCGCCTGAAGGGTGTGCGCGACGAGGATTCTTGTTACCTTAGCGCAGCGGCTATTAACACTCTTTAACCTGGGAATGACGTGCATCATGTCGATTGAAAAAGTGGCTCGTCTGGCGGGCGTTTCTACCGCCACCGTTTCGCGCGTACTGAATGACCAACCCGGCGTAAGAAGCACCACGCGCGATAAGGTGCTGGCAGCAATTAACGCCTGCGATTACCAACCGAATCTGCTGGCGCGCCAGCTGCGCACCTCACAAAGCCGCATGTTGCTGGTGCTGATCCCCGATTTAACCAACCCATTCTGCTCACGCGTGGTGCAGGGCATTGAGGCAGAAGCCGAAGCGCAGGGTTACCACATTCTGCTCTGTCATTCCGGCTCGCTTTTCCGCCGGGAAACCGCCTATCTGGCATTGCTGACCGGCAAAGTAGTCGAGGGGGTAATCACGCTGGATGCAGTGAATCGCCTGCCTGAGCTGATCGCGCTGATCGGCGACTCACCCTGGGTTCAGTGTGCAGAAGGCGATCCCGCTTTTGGCCGCTCAACGGTGACCATCGATAATTTTGATGCCGCTGCCAACACGGTAAAATTTTTAGTCGCCAAAGGACGCAAGCGTATTGCGCTGGTGAACAGCGACACGCGTTATCTCTATGCGCAACAGCGTGAGGCGGGCTATATCGCCGCGCTGAAAGATGCCGGACTGAACTGGAGCGCGATAAGTTATGCCAGTGATGTCTCCTGCGAAGCGGGCACCGCGGCGATGGACGAACTGTTGGCCAGGGCGCAGCGCCCTGACGCCATTATTGCCGTTTCTGATGTGCTGGCGGTGGGCGTCATGCATGCTATTCAGGAGGCAGGTTTGTGTATACCGAACGATGTGGCGGTGGTCGGCTTTGATGGCATTCCATTCACCAGCAGCCTTAATCCACCGCTGACGACCATTGAACAACCGATGGGTAAAATGGGCGCGCGCAGCGTACAACTTCTGCTGGAGAGCATTCGCCATCCTCAGGCGACCGCAACGCACGATGTGCTGCCATGGAAAATGGTGGAACGTCGCTCAACCTGAGCGACGTCTTGCCAGATTAATGCCAGATCAGCAGCACGCAGGCGGCGGTCAGAACGCCCATGGCCAGATTGAAAATTTTCCACGCCCGTGGGCTGCGCAGAATGCGGCCAATCAAACTACCAAAACCCAACCAGATAATGCCAGAGACCAGATTCACGCTAAACAAGCCAAGCGCAATCGCCAGGATAGAGTGCTGGTAAGCCGCTCCGGCCAGGCTAAAGCTGGCAACCGCACCCAGCACCATCAGCCAGGCTTTGGGGTTCACCAGCTGCAGCAAACCGCCCTGCCAGAAGGGCATTGGCGACTGCGGGCCATCGCCGGTTTCCAGCTTTTCATAGGCGGCGGTGGCAATTTTCCAGGCAAGCCACAACAGGTACAGGCTACCGGCGATTTTGAGGATAAGATGCAGCGAAGGGTACAGCAGTAACAGGCTGCCAACGCCGGAGGCGACCAATACCAGCATCAGCTGCATGCCAAGCATAATGCCGATCATCAACGGCAACGAGCGCAGAAAACCAAAATTAGCGCCTGATGCGGTGAGTAACATATTATTAGGACCGGGCGTGATTGCCGCCACCCACAGAAAACCCAACATTGATAAAAACAGACCCAGCTCCATCTACAGGTAGCTCCTTATCCGAACGCAACTCATCGAAGCCAACAGTGTGATATGGATTGTATAACTCCCGCAATAACAGATTTACCGGATACTGAATTCACGCCAATGGCGGGCCTGCGCAATCCGCACCTGCAAACCGTGATGCCACGTTTTTTTCGCCGACGCATTACGCTAACGCCGCACTGGCAGCGGCTGGAACTGCCCGACGGCGACTTTGTCGATCTCGCCTGGAGTGAAGAGCCGATGGCGGCGCGGCATAAACCGCGCGTAGTGCTGTTTCACGGGCTGGAGGGTAATTTTAACAGCCCTTATGCGCATGGTCTGCTGGAGACGTTTCGCCAGCGTGGCTGGCTGGGCGTGGTGATGCATTTTCGCGGCTGCAGCGGCGAACCCAACCGGCTGAACCGCATTTATCACTCCGGCGAAACGGAAGATGGGCGCTTTTTTCTGCACTGGCTACAGGAAAATTATGGCCGCGTCGCCACCGCCGCCGTCGGCGTATCGCTGGGCGGCAATATGCTGGCCTGTTTGCTGGGGCAGGATGGCGATCGCGCGCCGCTTGATGCAGCTGTGGTGGTGTCTGCACCGCTGCTGCTTGAACCTTGCAGCATCAAACTCGAACAGGGCTTCTCCCGGCTTTATCAGCGCTATCTGCTGTCGCTGTTGAAGCAGAATGCCGCACGCAAGCTGCACGCCTGGCCTGGCACGCTGCCGATCGATCTCGCCGGGCTTAAGGCGCTGAAAAAACTTCGCGCCTTTGATGAGGCGATTACTGCTCGCGCACACGGTTTTGCCAGTGCAGGCGACTATTATCAGCAGGCCAGCGCCATGCCGTTGCTGCCGCAGGTGCGCAAACCGCTGCTGATCGTGCATGCGCAGGACGATCCTTTTATGACCGCGGCGGTGATCCCGGATTTAGCCCAGCTTCCTGCTAACATTACCTATCAACTGACACAATACGGTGGCCACGTTGGCTTTGTCGGCGGCACGCCACGGCAGCCGCAAATGTGGCTGGAACAACGTATTCCTCAATGGCTCTCAACATATCTGGATAACTAAGCGGTGATTATTCCCTGGAAAGAACTTGAAGCGGAGACGCTGAACAGCCTGATTGAATCATTCGTGTTGCGCGAAGGCACCGATTACGGTGAGCAGGAACGCAGCTTCGCCGATAAAATTGCCGATGTGCGCCGTCAGCTGGAAAGCGGCGAGGCGGTGCTGGTGTGGTCAGAACTGCATGAGACGGTAAATATCATGCCGCGCAAAGCGATCCGCAGCTAACGGGCGAAAGATGACAGGCGCGTTGACTCATGTTAACAATGCCTGTCGCAGATCCATTCAGGGAGCAGCACTATGTCAGCAAGGCATCCGATCATTGCCGTTACCGGCTCCAGCGGCGCCGGTACTACCACCACCAGTCTCGCTTTTCGCAAGATTTTTCAGCAGTTTAATTTGCAGGCGGCCGAACTGGAAGGTGACAGCTTTCACCGTTTTACCCGGCCTGAAATGGATATGGCGATCCGTAAAGCGCGCGATTCCGGGCGCCACGTCAGCTATTTTGGCCCAGAGGCTAACGATTTTGGCCTGCTGGAACAGACCTTTATCGAATACGGGCTGAACGGTACCGGCCAGTCACGCAAATATCTGCACACCTATGATGAAGCGGTGCCGTGGAACCAGGTGCCTGGCACCTTTACGCCGTGGCAACCGCTGCCGGAACCCACCGACATCCTGTTTTACGAAGGCCTGCACGGCGGCGTCGTCACACAGCAGCATAACGTGGCAGACAAGGTCGATTTGCTGGTCGGCGTGGTGCCTATCGTCAATCTTGAGTGGATCCAGAAGTTGGTGCGCGATACCAGCGAGCGCGGTCACTCGCGTGAAGCGGTGATGGATTCCGTGGTGCGCTCAATGGATGATTACATCAATTTCATCACGCCGCAGTTTTCGCGCACGCACATCAACTTTCAGCGCGTTCCAACGGTGGATACCTCAAACCCCTTCGCCGCGCGGGACATTCCCTCGCTGGACGAAAGCTTCGTGGTGATTCACTTCCGCGGCCTGGAAGATATCGATTTTCCTTATTTACTCGCCATGCTGCAGGGCTCGTTTATCTCGCACATCAATACGCTGGTGGTACCGGGCGGCAAAATGGGCCTGGCGATGGAACTGATTATGACGCCGTTGGTACAACGTTTAATGGAAGGTAAAAAGATCGAGTAAAATGCAGCCGGACCGCGGGCGGCAGTCACAAATATTTTACAAACCGTTAACCTTAGCGGTTTGACCACTGCCCGCTGCGCCAGCCGTTACGCCTGTTAATCATCACGTATTGGTGTTCTGCAGGTGCGCTATTCTCTCCTCGCCCTTGTCCTGATTTTTGCGCTGCGGACGATCATGATATGAGATCGGGCGATACAGACTGCCGATAATACTTTCTCGCTATGCAAACCAGCCCGCTCTTGCCGTTAGCAGCAAAGAAAACGCACGACTGCACTGCAAATGCTTGCTACCAGTGATATTATCCTCGCCGCAATCACGCACCGGCCCGTCAATACTCATGCTGTTACACAGTACTGCACGCCTGAGGATTCTCCTAAAAGCGGGGTTATGCTCTTCGCTCCGCTGACATGCGCTTTACTATAACCATTGATCGAGTGTGAGTATGATCGCGTCAACCTGCCCTGCTAAAAGCGCAATCTGACACGATGTACATCATGCTGAAGCGAGACAACAGAAGACAGTAAGTGAAAGCTGTGCTACAAACGAAGTTGTAATATTTTCGTTGCGCAAGCGAAAACGGGAGCACTGATGAGCAAAACTCAAAACAGCAGCCCGCCGACTTTCCTTCAAAGGAATAGCTTTACTATTTCAACGCCTGACAGGGAATCTTGCCCCTGTGTTTAGGGCACGATTACAACAGAGGATAATAGCGAATGGTTCTCGGCAAACCGCAAACAGACCCTACACTCGAATGGTTCCTGTCACATTGCCATATTCACAAATATCCATCCAAAAGCACGCTCATCCACCAGGGTGAAAAAGCGGAGACGCTTTACTACATCGTTAAAGGTGCAGTTGCGGTGTTAATTAAGGATGAAGAAGGCAAAGAGATGATCCTCTCTTACCTTAACCAGGGCGATTTTATCGGTGAGCTTGGCCTGTTCGAAGAAGGTCAGGAACGCAGCGCCTGGGTTCGCGCGAAAAGCGCCTGTGAAGTGGCTGAGATCTCTTACAAGAAATTTCGCCAGCTGATTCAGGTTAACCCCGACATCCTGATGCGTCTGTCCTCACAGATGGCGCGTCGCCTGCAGGTTACCTCAGAAAAAGTGGGCAACCTGGCGTTCCTGGACGTGACCGGCCGCATCGCACAAACGTTGCTGAATCTGGCGCGTCAGCCTGATGCGATGACGCACCCGGATGGCATGCAGATTAAGATCACCCGTCAGGAGATCGGCCAGATCGTTGGTTGTTCCCGCGAAACGGTGGGCCGCATTCTGAAAATGCTGGAAGATCAAAACCTGATTTCTGCACACGGTAAAACGATCGTCGTCTACGGCACTCGCTGATTTTTCTTACCCCGACGGCGTGATGATTGCTCATCACGCCGTTTTCTATGTTGTGAAAAGCTGATGTGGCGCCGACTCATCTACCACCCTGAAGTAAATTATGCCCTGCGGCAGACGATGGTGCTATGCCTGCCGGTAGCCATCGGCTGGCTGTGCGGCGATCTGCAAAAAGGCCTGCTGTTCTCGCTGGTTCCTGCGTGCTGTAATATTTCTGGTCTTGATACGCCGCACAAGCGCTTTTTTAAGCGGCTGATTGTGGGCGGTTCTCTGTTTGCCACCAGTAGCCTGCTGATGCAGGTCTTAACGCTGCATGGCATTCCGTTGCCCGTGATCCTGTTTGCGATGACCATGCTGCTCGGCGTGCTGGGCGAAATCAGCCCGCTGCATGGCCGCCTGTTATCGGGTTCACTGATCGCCGCCATCTTTACCCTGAGCCTGACAGGTAAGCTGCCGATCTGGGCACCGCCGCTGCTCTATATTGGTGGCACCTTATGGTATGGGCTGTTCAATGCGTTCTGGTTCTGGCTGTGGGAAGAGCAGCCGATGCGCGAGACACTCAGCCTGATCTATCGTGAACTGGCAGATTATTGTGATAAAAAATACAGCCTGCTGACCCAGCTCACCGATCCTGAAAAAGCGCTGCCGCCGTTGCTGGCACGGCAACAGAAAGTGGTCGATCTCATTAATACCTGTTATCAGCAAATGCACATGCTGGCGGCCAATCGTGACAACAGCCACAAGCGGCTGACGCGGGCATTTCAGGTGGCGCTGGATCTGCAGGAGCACATTTCGGTGAGTTTGCATCAGCCGGAAGAGGTTCAAAAGCTGGTGGAAAAGAGCCATGCCGAGGCAGTAATCCGCTGGAACGCCCGCGTCATCTCTGCTCGCCTGCGCGTGCTGGCGGACGACATTCTTTATCATCGCATGCCAGCTCGTTTTGAGATGGATAAGCCGTTGCAGGCGCTGGAGAAGATCGCCCGCCAGCATCCTGATAATCCGGTAGGTAACTTCTGCTTTTATCATTTCAGCCGCATCGGCCGCGTGCTGCGCACTCAGCGCCCACTTTACCGCCGCGACCTGATGGCCGATCGTCAGCGTCGACTGCCGCTTTTACCGGCGCTACGCAACTATCTGTCGTTGAAATCCGCCGCGCTGCGCACCGCTGCTCGCTTCGCCGTTATGCTGATGTTTGGCAGTACGCTGGCGCTGTTCTTCGATATTCCCAAGCCTTACTGGATTTTGATGACCATTATGTTCGTCAGCCAGAATGGCTACAGCGCCACGCGCGTACGCATTCAGCATCGGGCGCTGGGCACGCTGGCGGGGTTAATTGTCGCCGCCGCCACGCTGCGCTTTGCCGTCCCGGAATCAGTGGTATTGCTGATCATGCTGGCGATCACGCTGGGCGGCTATTTGATTATCCGTAAGTTTTACGGCTGGGCAATGGTTGGGTTTACCGTGACCACCGTCTGGACGTTGCAGCTGCTGTCGCTGAACGGCTCCGCTTTTCTGCTGCCGCGTTTGATGGACACGCTAATGGGCTGCCTGATCGCCTTTGCCGGCATGGTCTGGCTGTGGCCGCAGTGGCAGAGCGGCCTGCTACGTCAGAATGCCCATGATGCACTGGAAACCTATCAGGATGCTTTACGGCAACTGCTGGGGCCGGAGCAGTCGCCGCAAAAGCTCGCCTGGCAACGCATGCGGGTCAATCAGGCGCACAATGCGCTGTTTAACTCGCTGAATCAGGCGATGCAAGAGCCGGGCTTTAATTCCCGGTATCTTGATGACATGAAGCTGTGGGTGACGCACAGCCAGTTTATCGTTGAGCACATCAATGCCATTACCAGCCTCGCGCGTGAACACACCATGCTGACGCCTGCGCTGGCGGAACGTTATCTGCAATCGCTGGAAATTGGCCTGCAACGCTGTCAGCAGCGGCTGGAATATGATGGCCCGGGCTCGGACAGCAATGTGCTGGAGGAACCTGAAGATCTGAATGAAGGGCCGGTGACGATTGTGGAACGGCATGCAAAACGCATTCTCGATCATCTGCGCGTGATGCATACCCTATCATCGCTGGCATGGCAGCAGCGCCCGCACCACGGTCAGTGGCTGGTCAGACGCTTACGGAATAAATAACCTGTCGGGCCTGGCTGCTTAACGTGCCAGCACGCTTTCCACAGCCTGAGCGAAGCGTGCCATGCCTTCGTCGATCTCTTCCGGCGTGATAATCAGCGAAGGCACCAGGCGAATAACGTCGGTGCCGGCAGTAAGGATCATCACGCCCGTCTCTGCTGCGGCCAGCAAGATATCGCGCGCTTTACCGGCGTGCTGTGGTTTTAGCGCCGCGCCGATTAACAGCCCTTTGCCGCGAATCTCGGTGAACAGATCATGGCGGGCATCCAGCGCCTGTAGCGCGCTGACGAACCGCTCGCGACGCACATCAACGCCGTTCAACACCTCTGGCGTATTGATAATATCCAGTGCCGTTTCCGCTACCGCGCAGGCCAGTGGATTGCCACCGTAAGTGGTGCCATGCACGCCAGGCGCCATGGTCGAAGCAATCTCATTGCTGGTCAGCATTGCGCTAACTGGAAAGCCACCGCCCAGCGCTTTCGCGGTGGTTAAAATATCGGGCGTCACGCCGTAATGTTCGTACGCAAAAAGCTTACCGCTGCGCCCCATGCCGCTTTGCACCTCATCCAGTACCAACAGCGCCTGATGCCGATCGCACAGTTCGCGCAGCCCCTGCATAAAAGCCTGGGTGGCAGGCACGACGCCGCCCTCGCCCTGAATTGGCTCGACGACAATGGCGCAGGTGTGATCATCAATCACCGCTTTTACCGCATCAAGGTCGTTGAAGGGTACATGGACGATATCCGCCGGTTTGGGACCAAAGCCGTCGGAATATTTCGGCTGGCCGCCGACGCTCACGGTAAACAGCGTGCGACCGTGAAAGGCGTTATGAAAGGCGATGATTTTGCTTTTATACGGACTGTGACGTTTAGAAGCGTAGTAGCGGGCAAGTTTAAATGCCGCTTCGTTTGCCTCCGCGCCAGAATTGGCAAAAAACACCCGTTCGGCAAACGTAGCGGCAATCAGTTTGCTGGCCAAACGCAGCGCCGGTTCGTTGGTAAAGACGTTGCTGGTATGCCATAGCGTTTCACCCTGGCTTTTCAGCGTCTCGACCAGCGCCGGATGGCAATGTCCCAGCGCGGTAACCGCAATGCCGCCAGAGAAATCGATATAGTCTTTGCCCTGCTGATCCCAGATACGGCTGCCTTTTCCCTTAACCGGCACAAACTGCGCAGGTGCATAGACAGGCAAGATTACCTCATCAAAGGTTTGCCGGGTCACTGCCATTTTTTCTTGTGCCATTCCGAAAATCTCCTGCGCCTTTCACTATTCATGATTGAAAATATAATCATAAAATATGCATAAAAAATCACTCAAAGGCAATCGGAAACTTAGCGCTGCAGGAAATTGGCCAGCAGTTGATGACCCTGTTCACTGAGGATGCTTTCCGGATGAAACTGCACACCTTCCACATCCAGAGAACGGTGGCGCAACCCCATAATTTCATCTTTGTCGGTAAGCGCGGTGATCGCCAGACAGTTCGGCAAAGAGGATTTCTCCACCAGCAGCGAATGATAGCGCGTCACGGTGAGTGGATTGTTTAACCCCTGAAACACGCCGCTGCCGTCATGGGTAATGCGCGAGGTTTTGCCATGCATGACCTGCGGCGCGCGCACTACGCGTGCACCGAATACCTGCGCTAGCGCCTGATGACCGAGACAAACGCCGAGCACGGGGATTTTGCCGGCAAAATAGCGGATAGCCTCAAGAGAAATACCGGAGAGATCGGGCGTACAGGGACCCGGAGAGATCACCAGGTGGGTCAGCGGCAACGCTGCCATCTCATCGAGCGTGATGGCATCGTTGCGCCGAACCTCAACCTGCGCGCCCAGTTCACAGAAATACTGGTAAAGGTTCCAGGTAAAGGAGTCGTAGTTGTCGATCAGCAGCAGCATGGCAGGTTAGTCCCAGTGAGCAAAAGCCGCCGCTATTCTACGCAATTTATTTCGCTTCGCTTACCACTTTGGCAAAAATGGCCGTCAGCGCGTCTGTTTCACCTGCGGCCGCCTGCTGACTGGCTGCCAGCCAGCTTTCGCGCTCTGTCTGGCTCCAGTCGATCAGGTAACCGGCATGCAGCGCAACCTGCTCGAAGAACAGGCGTTGAGCACGCCCATTGCCGTCGCGAAACGGATGCAGCATATTGATTTCGCCATAGTACCAGGCAAGACGCTCAACAAACACCTGCTTCTCCAGCCCCTGTAAACCGTTCTCCTCTTCCAGACCGGCCATCAACGCGTTGCCCTCTTTTTCCAGATATTCGCAGTGGCAGTACGGCGTATCATCCTGATAAAGATCGACGTTACGCAACTCGCCTGCCCAGTCGTAAATATCCTGGAATAGCGTGCGATGGATCTGGCGGAGGTGAGGCAGGCCCGGATGTTTCGGTCCCAGTTCAATGGTGGTGGCGCGCAGCGTGGAGAATGCCAGTTCCGCCTTGCGCAGCTGTGCGGCATCGTGAATATTAAGCCGGTTTTTCAGCACATCGTCATTTTGCCAGAAATAGGGATCGCGTCCGTTCATCACCTTAGCGGCCATATTGCCTCCGTAACGCATCCAGCCGCTGTTCGGCAGTCTGATCGCCCGCCGCAGGTTCTGCTGGCTGCAGACCTTCCAGTCGGCAGCTGGCAAGGAAATTGGCTAAGCGATGCTGTTGCCACAACGTAACTTTTTGTTTGTCGGTGAGCTTTGCAGGCATAACGCCTCCCGGGTGGTTGGATTGCCCTAAGTATAAGCAGCAAAAACCGCCTTTGCCGGAGAGGGAAAGGCTGCCGCGGCGAAACAGCAGCGGCAGTCAAAAATTAAGGCAGGACTTTAGCGGAAAGGATAACCACAGGTTTAGCCGGAACATTCTGGTAAGGACCTACGTTTTTCGTCGGTACCTGAGCAATTTTGTCGGCAATATCCATGCCTTTTACCACTTTGCCGAACACCGCATAACCAAAGTCACGCTGGCCATGATCGAGGAAGGCATTGTCCGCGATATTGATAAAAAACTGGCTGGTCGCGCTGTCCTTATCGGCGGTGCGTGCCATCGCAATGGTGCCACGCAGATTGCGCAGGCCATTGTCCGCTTCGTTTTTAATCGCCGCGTTAGTGGATTTCTGCTGCATGTCGGTGGTGAAACCGCCACCCTGAATCATAAAACCGGGGATCACGCGGTGAAAAGTGGTGTTGTTATAAAAACCGTTGTTGACGTAATCAACGAAGTTTTTCACCGATACCGGCGCCTTCTGATTATCCATCTCAAGTTCAATATTGCCGGCTGAAGTGGTCAGCAGCACATGCGTATCGCCTTTCGCTGCCAGCGCAGAGGAAGAAATAGCGGTGAGCGCAAACAGAGCAACTGCAGCGGTCATAGTACGTTTCAACATGGGTTTTTCCTTACCTGGGACAACAAACGCAAATCGCACTTGATTGTAAAGAGCCTGTTTAACAAGAGCCAGCGCTTTACCTATTTTTACGCTGATAATTGCCTGACATCTGTAACAAAATATGCGCCTGCTCAACGCCTGAACGTCACCGCTTCCGGCTCGCCACAATAGATATGGCTGCGAGCCGGTTCGGTTGCAGCAATGATTCTGCCATGACGAATCGAATAGCGCGTGGGCACCTGACGTCGCACCGCATCAAAGCCATTGTCAGCCGGCAAAATCAGCAGATTCGCCTTGTTGCCACAGGCAATGCCGTAATCGCTCAGGCCTAACGCTCGGGCGCTGTTGGTCGTAATCAAATTCAGCCCGGCATCAATCTGGCTGTAGCCCATCAGCTGACACACGTGCAGGCCCATGTGCAGCACCTGCAGCATATTGCCGGTGCCCAGTGGATACCAGGGATCGTAGACATCATCGTGACCAAAACAGACGTTGATGCCCTCGGCCAGCATCTCTTTCACCCGCGTGACGCCACGTCGCTTCGGATAATCATCAAACCGCCCTTGCAGATGGATATTCACCAGCGGATTGGCAACAAAATGGATGCCTGACAGCTTAAGCAGACGGAACAGCCGTGACGTATAGGCGCCGTTGTAGGAGTGCATTGCGGTGGTGTGGCTGGCGGTCACGCGTGCGCCCATGTTTTCCCGCAGCGCCAGCGCGGCGACAGTTTCGATAAACCGTGACTGCTCATCATCGATTTCATCGCAGTGCACGTCGACCTGACGCTGATATTTCTGCGCCAGGGCAAAGGCGATATGCAGCGATTCAATGCCATATTCGCGGGTAAATTCAAAGTGCGGAATGGCGCCGACCACATCAGCGCCGAGCGTTAACGCCTCTTCCAGCAGTGCGGCGCCGTCAGGATAGGAGAGAATTCCTTCCTGAGGAAAGGCGACGATTTGCATATCCAGCCAGGGAGCCATCTCACTTTTCACCTCCAGCATCGCCTTCAAGGCGGTCAGGCTGGGATCAGAGACATCGACGTGCGTTCGCACGTGCTGAATACCCTGAGCGATCTGCCACTTTAGCGTCTGCCGGGCGCGCTGTTTCACATCTTCATGACTGAGCAGTGCCTTGCGCTCAGCCCAGCGTTCAATGCCTTCAAACAGCGTGCCAGATTGATTCCATGCGGGTTCACCTGCGGTTTGCGTGGTATCCAGATGAATATGCGGCTCGACAAAGGGTGCGATGGCTAACCCGCCTTCGGCATCCAGCGCATCGTGTTGTTGTCCGGCTGGCTGCGGCTCAATGGCATGAATCCGACCGTCGCTGAGGGTTAACTGCCACAATCCCGTTTTGCCAACTAAGCGGGCGTTGTTGATAGTGTGTAAGCGTGAGCCAGGCATGCAGACCTCCAGAATGTGCGCGCAGCGGGATACCAGGCTAACACAGCAGGCTGAATCATCAGCCATAGCATAATGTTATCTGCCTCACAGACGTGCAAATGACCTGCCCGAACGATAAACAACCGCCTGCTCAAACCGCGATGATGCTAAATTGTCGACGCAGGCAATAAAGTAATGCTGTCTGCGTGACGACTTTATTCCCTGTGACATTTTCAGTAAGGAAACAGAATGCGTTTAACCTCTTTAATCCTGGCGCTGCTGCCGCTCAGCGTTACGGCCGCGCCGGTAAGCTGGTCTTCGGTGGAGGGCAACTGGCAGGTGGTCTCGGTGGCGGTAAAAGCTCAGCCGGGCCAAACCTATATTGCACGGGATCCGCTTTTTATGGGCGCGCGCCTGGCTTTTCGGCCTGATGGCATTACCTGGCTGCGCGGCACGTCAGAGCGTAGCATTAATCCGGCGACCGATAATTGCCGCAGCAAACCTCGCCTGACGGCCGCGAATGGCAGTCAGCAGGATGCGGATTTTCGTTTTAAATATGGCTTCAATGTGATGTGCGGCAAAAACGCGTGGGGACCGGCACCGGGTGCGGTGCTGAGTATTCTGGCAGATGGCAATGCGCGTCTGTTTTGGGATGGTGCGCAGCTTTCGTTGCGGCGGATAAAGTAAGACAGCAGCAGTGGCGACGATCGCCACTGCTGCTTAGCGCTTATGGCGCGGCAACAAAGCCCACGGCCTGATACACTTTTTTCAGCGTCTCGCTGGCCTGCGCACGGGCTTTAGCGGCACCGTCTCGCATCACTTTCTCCAGCAAGGCTTCATCATTGCGGAACTCATGATAGCGCGCCTGTAACGTTTCCAGCATGGTGGATACCGCATCTGCTACTTCGCCTTTCAAATGGCCATACATCTTGCCTTCAAAATGCTGCTCCAGATCCGGAATGCTTTTGCCGGTTACGCCGGAAAGAATATCCAGCAGGTTTGAAACGCCCGCCTTCTCTTTCACATCATAACGAATCACCGGCGGCTCTTCTGAATCGGTCATGGCGCGTTTGATCTTCTTGATCACCGACTTTGGCTCTTCCAGCAGCCCAATGACGTTGTTACGGTTCTCGTCAGATTTGGACATCTTTTTGCCAGGCTCAAGCAGTGACATCACGCGCGCGCCTGACTTGGGAATAAACGGCTCCGGCACCTTAAAGACATCGCCATACAGCGCATTAAAGCGGCTGGCGATATCGCGGCTCAGTTCCAGATGCTGTTTCTGATCTTCACCTACCGGCACCTGGTTGGTTTGATACAGCAGAATATCTGCCGCCATCAATACCGGATAGCTGAACAGCCCCGCATTGATATTCTCCGCATAGCGCGAAGATTTATCCTTGAACTGCGTCATCCGGCTCAGTTCGCCGAAATAGGTGTAGCAATTCAAAATCCAGCTGAGCTGAGTGTGTTCCGGTACGTGCGACTGCACAAAGATAGTGCTTTTTTCCGGATCGATACCGCAGGCGAGATAGAGCGCCAGCGTATCCAGCGTGGCTTTACGCAGCGCGTCCGCATCCTGACGCACGGTAATCGCATGCAGATCGACAATGCAGTAGATGCAGTGAAAATCATCCTGCATCTGCACCCACTGACGCAGCGCACCCATATAGTTGCCAATAGTCAGTTCACCTGAAGGCTGCGCGCCGCTAAAAACGATGGGTTTACTCATGCTTGTTGTCCTGATTAACGCCGCCCGATGGCTGGCAAAAGTTCATTGAAATTGTCCAGGATAAGATCCGGATTGCTGCTGGCAATAGGCTCGCCGTAGTTATAGCCAAAGGTCATGCCAACGCACGGGCATCCTGCACCTTGCGCGGCGAGAATATCATTGCGTGAGTCGCCAACAAACAGCAGCTCGCCAGGTATCAGACCAAACTTACCCAATACGAGAAAAATCGCTGCCGGATGAGGCTTCTTCACCACCACGTCGTCGCCGCCAATGATTAAATCGAAGTAGTCAGCAATGCCCAGCGACTCAAGCAGCGGTGCAACAAACGGCGTCGGTTTGTTGGTGACGATGGCCATCGGCAGCTGATGCTGGCGCAGTTTCTCCAGCGTATCCACCACCTGCGGAAACAGCGTACTGCCTGCTTCCACGGTTTGCGCATAAAATGTATCAAACAGCGCGCGTGCATCACGCTGCTCTTCTGGCTGTGGGGCGCGCTCAAGTGACCAGGTTAACGCCCGCTCCATCATGATATCGGCGCCATTGCCAATCCAGGTTGAAACGCGTTCCACGCCTGCCGGACGTAGCGACAGCGCTTCCAGCGTGCGATCGATCGCCGCGGCCAGACCTGGCGCGCTGTCAATCAGCGTGCCGTCGAGATCGAAGGCCAGTGCACGAATATCAGTGAAATGAGCCATGACGTGACTTCTCCAGTTCGTTACGCATATCGTCGATCACTTTTTTGTAATCGGGGTGGCCAAAAATAGCCGAGCCCGCAACGAACATGTCGGCGCCTGCAGCAGCAATTTCGCCAATGTTATCAATCTTCACGCCGCCATCGACTTCCAGATGAATATCGTAACCGCTGGCATCAATGCGCTTGCGTGCTTCGCGCAGTTTGTCCAGCGTACCAGGAATAAAGGATTGGCCGCCGAAGCCTGGGTTAACCGACATGATCAGAATGATGTCGAGCTTATCCATCACATAATCGAGGTAGCTCAATGGCGTAGCGGGATTGAACACCAGCCCTGCTTTACAGCCATTTTCTCTGATCAGCTGCAATGAGCGATCCACATGCTCGCTGGCTTCCGGGTGAAACGTGATGTAGCTGGCACCAGCCTGCGCAAACTGGGGAATCAAACTATCAACCGGTTTGACCATCAGATGCACATCTATCGGCGCGGTAATGCCATAATCGCGTAACGCTTTCAGCACCATCGGACCCATGGTGAGATTAGGCACATAGTGGTTGTCCATGACGTCAAAATGCACGACATCGCCGCCCGCAGCCAGCGCGCGAGCGGTATCCTCGCCCAGACGGGCAAAGTCAGCAGACAGTATCGATGGGGCAAGCAAAAATTGTTTCATCCGTTTCTCCCAATTTTGTCGCCAGTGCAGTCACTGACCGGATAAGCTGGT
This sequence comes from Duffyella sp. Ts4, assembly GCF_051851875.1. NCBI lineage: Bacteria > Pseudomonadati > Pseudomonadota > Gammaproteobacteria > Enterobacterales > Erwiniaceae > Duffyella > Duffyella sp. Ts4. Next base: position 58,293 of record NZ_JBLYPN010000007.1, read on the forward strand.
CGCGGACGAAACAGACTAGCTAAACAGCGCCAGCAGTTCGTCGACCTTACTACGACCAGTAATACTGCGGCTTATCGAACGCCGCGCTTTCACTACGTGCAGAACAGCATCCTGATACCACAATCGCGTTTGCGCGGTATCGTGGTTGGAAATCAGCACCGGAATGCGGCTTTCCGCCAGTTTAATCGCCAGCTCAGCCAGATGCTGCTGCTCTCGCAGGCTAAAACTGTTGGTGTGATACGCCGTGAAGTTCGCCGTAGCGGATAACGGTGCATAAGGCGGATCGCAATAGACCACTGAGCCAGCCTGGGCGTTTGTCAGGGTAACATCGTATGATTCGCACACAAAGGTCGCTTTTTGCGCCCGTTCGGCAAACCAGTTCAGCTCATCTTCCGGAAAATAGGGCTTACGATAGCGACCAAAAGGCACATTAAACTCGCCGCTTAAGTTATAGCGGCAAAGTCCGTTGTAGCAATGGCGATTCAGATAGAGAAACAGCAGCGCACGGCGATAGGGATCGCGGCTGCCGTTGAACTCAGTACGACTGGCGTAGTAAAAGATCGCATCATTACTTTGCTCATTGAACAGCCGCCGCGCATCAGCAATAAACTCTGCGGTGCGGGTTTTGACAATGTTGTAGAGATTGATGAGATCGCTGTTGATATCAGCCAGCACGTAACGTGGATAATCGGTATTGAGAAATACCGATCCTGCTCCAACAAAAGGCTCTACCAGGCAATCACCTTCTGGCAGGTGCCGCTGGATGTCTTCCAGCAGGGGATATTTGCCCCCTGCCCACTTCAGAAAAGCGCGATTTTTTTTCATGCCGTCGTTTTTATAACTTCTATTCTTATGGCTGTGGACGCACCGACAGCAGATCTGCGCTTGATGAAAGAGCCGAGAATTCGGCTCTAACGGGTTTATTTACTGGCTTCTTTCTTCACCTGGCTCACCGGCTTCACCCACGGATTTTTCGCGCGGACCTCAGCCGGTAAAGAGGCAACGGCACGTTTCGCTTCGGCAGGCGTGGCGTAGGAGCCGCTTACCAGCACATACCAGTCCTGACCATTACGGCTGGTTTTGTAGACGTGATAATTGCTCAGGCTCTGCTTTTTCGCCCATGCATTCAACGAGTCAGCACGTGAAGCACCGCTTAGCTGCAGCGTATAGTTACCGCCGCTGGATGGCGTTGCTGTTTCACGATTGCTGCGCGTCGTCGCAGCAGGCGCTGCGGGTTTGTTTTCTGGCTTGCTGCTGGCCGTGGCCGCCGGACGATGCGCCGGTGCCTGACGCGCCGGCTGCGCGGCATGACGTGTTGGGCTTTGTGGCTGTGACGGCTGCGATTTAGCCGCAGGTGCCGTCGCTGCATTGCTGCCGCTTACGGTTGCCGGCGAAACAGGCAAGCCAGATGCTGACGCGCCATTTGCGGCATCGTCAACCTGACCCTGTTGATTGGTCAACGCGTTATTCAGATCACCCGGTAAGGTGACGCGCTGTTGATTCTGCGGCGCTTCAACCGGTGCGGCCTGCGTTGGCGTTGATGCCACCGGCGGCGCGCTTAATTCCTGCGGCGTGCTGTTATTTACGGTGCTTTGCGGCGCATCGCCAGTGGCAGGCACGTTATTCTGCTGCCCGGCCATTGAGCTGTTACCGGAAAGATCGATATTTTTTTCTTTGCCGCTGCCCGCTGCACTTGAATCCGCGGCGGTCGTTGCGGGTTTCTTCTCATCCGGGCCGGTCAGCGCCGAGCCGATGCCGATCACCAGTAACAGGAGCACTAAAATCCCGATGCCCATCATCATATGCTGACGGGAAAGCGGCGCTTTGGCGGCAGGGGACGGTTTGCGCGCCCGCGTTGGCCGACGGTCGCTGGCATCCGGTTTTAACTCGTCTTCCGGTTTAAACTCATCCATTTTACCTCCTCCTGTTACTCAGCAAGCCCGTGCCTTTCTTCAGCACGGCAAAATAGATCAACGCATTATCGTCAGAATCAGCGGCAGTCGTTGATAGCAGCCAGCACGATATCATGCGTAACACCGCTACGCACTTCAGCTTTGCCGATTGCCAACGGCAGCACCAGACGCAGCTTACCGGCCAGCACTTTTTTATCACGCAGCATGTGCGGCAGATAGGCTTCTGCATCCATGCTGGCTGGGCCGGTCACGGGCAAACCGGCACGCGTTAACAACCTGATAATACGATCGGTATCCGCGGCGCTGAACTGTCCCAGCCGCTCTGCCGTGCGCGCGGCCATCACCATGCCGGCGGACACCGCCTCGCCGTGCAACCAGTTGCCATATCCCATGTGTGCTTCAATAGCGTGACCATAGGTGTGACCGAGGTTTAGCAACGCACGGACGCCATGCTCGTGCTCATCGGCAGAAACCACTTCCGCTTTCAGTTCACAGCAGCGACGGATGCACCAGGCCATAGCCGTTTCATCCAACGCAAGTAGCGCATCAAGGTTGTTTTCAAGCCAGGTGAAGAACTCACCGTCGAGGATAATGCCGTATTTGATCACTTCCGCCAGACCCGAAGCGAGTTCGCGCGGCGGCAGCGTAGTAAGACAGTTCAGATCGATAACCACGGAAGCGGGCTGATAAAAAGCGCCAATCATATTTTTACCCAGCGGGTGATTGACGGCGGTTTTACCACCTACAGAGGAATCGACCTGAGAAAGTAACGTCGTAGGAACCTGGATAAAGCGAACGCCGCGCTGATAGCTGGCCGCTGCAAATCCAGTAAGATCGCCGATCACGCCGCCGCCTAAGGCAATCAGCGTGGTGTCGCGGCCATGTGGTTTTTCCAGCAGTGCCGTAAAAACCTGATCCATGACTGCCAGCGTTTTGAACTGCTCGCCATCAGGCAGGATCACCTGGTCAACCTTTACGCCCACCTCTTCCAGCCGCTGACGTACTGTCGTTAGCCAAAGCGGTGAGAGCGTCTGGTTAGTAACCAACATCGCGTTATCGCCCGCTTTAAGCGGCCAAAAAGAAGCCGGATCCTGATAAAGTCCGGCGGCGATGGTTATGGGGTAACTGCGTTCCCCCAGAGTGACGGTGATCCTCTCCATGACGCTGTATAACCTTTTGCTATGCCCTGATGGGCTGAATCAGTTTTTTTCCAGAGTAGCGATGATTTGGTTTGCCACAACTTTAGCGCTCTGATCGTCAGTGCGAATCGTGACATCAGCAATCTCTTCATAAAGAGGATTGCGTTCGTCAGCCAACGCTTCGAGCACCTCACGCGGCGGCTCGTCAACCTGCAGCAACGGACGCTTTTTATCACGCTGTGTGCGGGCTAACTGTTTTTCGATCGTCGTCTCAAGATAAACAACAACGCCACGCGCCGAGAGGCGATTGCGGGTTTCACGTGATTTTACAGATCCACCACCGGTCGCCAGGACGATACCCTGCTTCTCCGTTAATTCATTGATGATCTTTTCTTCACGATCGCGAAAGCCAGCTTCGCCTTCGACGTCGAACACCCAGCCCACATCCGCTCCGGTACGTCGCTCAATTTCTTGATCGGAATCGTAAAATTCCATGTTGAGTTGCTGAGCTAACTGACGACCAATAGTGCTTTTGCCGGCACCCATAGGCCCAACCAGAAAGATATTGCGTTTCTCTGCCATTTTTTCGGTATTACTAAGAAATTCGTTGATGATACCCCGCGTTCAGCATCTCTCTGCTGGCGGGACATGAACTGAAACCTCATGAGCGTTAGTGCAAGAGTCAGATAAAAAAATTATCTCAACACTAAAGGCCGTTTGGCAACCGAATAAATTGCCACGGCAACCAGCAACCGTTCAGGCGCCTTTCAGTCCGCACAGGTTAGCGAGCCAAATCAGATTATTTGCCATGCGGTTACGCATAAAAAAAGCGGCATAACGCCTACTTTTCCAAACAGAGATTCTGGCTACATATTTAAAATCGCTAAACCTTGTAAGCTAATTCTGGTCTTGCGTCAAACGCATATGCCTTTCAGAGGAAAAAAAACGCCTCATGTGTTCACTCTTCTCGTACCAGACGAGGCGTAATAAAAATAACCAGCTCGCGGCGTTTTTGTTCCTGAATATCATAGCGAAACAGCGCACCCAGCACGGGAATATCTCCCAACAACGGCACTTTATTACGTCCGCTGGCGCGTTGCTGTTGAAAGATGCCGCCTAACGCCAACGTCTGACCATCTTTTAGCATGACCTGAGTTTCTATCTCCTGCTTATCAATGGTCAGGATTTCCGTGTCGCCACTGTGAAGATTGCGGCCCGGTACATTCTGGCTCAGCCGTAGTTTCAGCAAAATGCGGCCATTGCCCTGAACAGAGGGCGTGACTTCCATGCCCAATACCGCTTCCTTGAACTCAATGGTGGTGGCACCGTTGTTTCCGTTAGAGACTTCATAGGGAATCTCGGTGCCTTGCTTGATGCTGGCGGGCTGCTGATGCGAGGTGAACAGACGCGGACTGGCGATAATATCGATCTGATTTTCCTGCTCCAGTGCGCTGAGCTCCAGGTTAAGCAACTGGCCATTGAGACGCCCCAGCGTCAGCCCGGCGGTAATCGCCGGGTTGGCCACGCCAAGATCGATGCCGAGTTGCGGGTTACGCAGCGCCTTCTCGATCGCTTCATCGCCTTGCCATCCCCACTTTACGCCCAACTCGCGCAGGTGATCTTCACTGATGGTCACGATCTGCGCCGAAAGCTCAATCTGTTCCAGTGGCGTATCCAGTGCCTGAATCCAGCGCTCGGCCTCTTTAATATTAGCGGGCACATCACGCAGCAAAATGGCGTTAGTACGGCTATCCACCGTAGCACTGCCGCGCGGGCTCAACAGCGTTGCACGCTCTGCCAGCAGGCTGCCGTGAACGGTTGCGGCGTCGGCATAGCGCAGCATAACGTTGCGTGTCGTCAGCGCCTGCTGTTGCAGCTGGTCTTCGCGCTGCTGTTGGGCCTGAAGCTGCTGCTGATGCAGCCAGCTTTCTGGATAAGCCACCAGCACATTGCCTTCGGTTTCAATCGTCAAACGCCCCATGCGTGCCACCAGCTCCTGCGCCTGCTGCCAGGGAACATCATGCAGGCGCAGTGAAAGCTGGCCAGTAACGCCAGGTGCCACCATCAGATTGAGCTGCTGAAACTCCGCCAGCGCCTGTAACACACGTTCAATCGGCGTCTCATCAAAAGAGATCGTCAGTTTTTTATCTTCGGCCCGCAACACCGCACTGAAGAGGATAAGTAAAAACGCCACTGTCCATTTAGCCGTCATGCTTGCTCCTTTAATCGCAGTATCGTCTGTTGCGGATGGCAGCTGTCCGGTGCTGACAGCGTGACCGCCTCGGGTTCAAAGCTGTCTATCTGCCATTCGCGTAGCGGGAAAGGCTGCTCGCGCATGACCGCAATAACCCGGCCTTTATCCTCATGCATCAAGGCGATATATCGTGTGCCGTTGCCAATGATGCCTTTGAGCTGCCAACCCTGTAGCGAAGGCACGCTAACGAGACATGGCGTAGTTATCGGCGGTTGGAAGGGATCGCGGCCAAAGCCAAAACCACTTAACAACCACAGTAAAAGCCAGCATTTATGTTTCATCATGCGGCTCCGTCCACCAGAACGTGGCCGACAGTCGATCGTCCTGTGGCTTGAGATCCAATCGACCAGGAAGACGGGATACTGGCCGCGCCAGCAGCCAGTGGTACAGGCGCAGCAGCTGTGACCACTCCAGTTGAAGAGCCAGCTCCGCACCATCCAGCTGTGGCGTCCATTTTTCCAGCGTGCCGCCGCTGTTTTCTAACAGTGCGGTAAGATCAAAAGCGGGCGCACTGTCTGTTTTCAGGGCGGCAAGCGCCGTCTGTAAGCGGAGCGTGTCAGCGGTAACCTGTTCAAGCGGTAACTGCTGCTGTAAACGTTGCAGACGCTGCTGATAGCTTTCCGTCTGCTGCGTTAAAGACTGCTGTAGCTGTTCGATACGTTGCCATCGCGGCTGTACCGCCATTTGCAGCCATATCAGCGCATAGCCAAGCGCAATCAGAAGCAGCAGCAATATACGACTCCAGCCCGACAGGCGCTGCCAACGAATCAGTGCGTCATCCATCGTTCACCCCCTGCTTTACGCGCGCATCGATCCTGAAGCTCAACTCGCCGCCAGGCTGACGCGTCACGCTGCCCAGCTTCACCTGTAACAACAACGGTTGCTCTGCCAGCCTCTGACGAAAATCGGCTATCTCCTGCATGGCATAGCCCCGCCCGGCAAAGGTTAAGGTGTCGGCATTGCGCTGCAACTGGGTTAACCACAGCGCCTCCGGCATCAGGCTGCCGAGGTGCATAAAAAAATCGAGCCATTGCTGCGCCAGCTGTTGCTGAGCCTGATAATGCGCCCAGGCGTTATTGAGCTGCTGTTGCAGCGCCAGCGCCTGCTGCAACTGATGAAGCCGTTGTTCAGCCTCTTTGCTGGCAGCAATCAGCGCATCAGAGTTTGTCTGAAGCTGCTGTTGACGATCGCGGGCGGAGATAAACAGCAGCATGGCAATGAGCGTTACGATCGCACCGGCACTCAGCGCAATCACCATTGACTGCCGCAAGATATGGTGCTGCTGGCGCGCGCGCCACGGTAGCAGATTGACCCATACCATGTTCAATCCTCCGGCCTGAGCGCCAGCCCGCATGCCAGAGCGAACCGCGAAGGCTGCACAGGCAAAGGAGGCTGCATCAGCTGCAATGCATGGAGTGGATTGAGCGGTGTGACCCTGTCGGGCTCATCACCCATATCGCTGCTGTACCACAGCGCACGCGCCTCGGGAAAGGCATGCAGCCGCAGCTGAGCGAGATCGCTACCGTCGGCGACGGCGCAGCCAAACGCAGGCTGCTGTTCACCCGGCGCATACCAGAGCCACTGATCGGGCAGCCGGTGAACCAGCACGGTGCCAGGCTGTGGCTTGAGCAGCATGGCGAGCATCTGCAAGGCGGCCCATGAAAGCTCAAATACTTCAGGCTGCACTCCTGCCTCTGCTAACACGCTCTGCCACTGTTGCAGCACATCGCGTCGCACGGCGGTCACACAGAGCTGACTGGGTTTATCTGAAAAAGGGCGGTAATCGAGGGTCAGAGATTCTGGCTCCAGCGGAAACAGACGTCGCGCAGCGGCATGAATGTAGCGCCCCAAATCGGGCTCGCGCAGTGATTGCGGCGGCAGAGCCAGCGGGCGTTGCATCACCAGTTGCGGCGGCAACCCCACGCATAGCCTATAATGCCGCGGCAGCATTTTACGCCAGCGTGTAAGCACGCTGAGCAGTTCGGGAGAGGATTGCAGCACTCCCTGTCTTAACGTATCTTGCGGCAGCGGATGATGCCACCAGTGACGAAGTTGCCATCCGTTTCGTCGGCGTTGTACGCCAAGTGCACACAGCTGGCCATTGTGAATATCCAGGCCAATTTGCCATTTCTGAAAAGCCATTTTCGCGCGTTCTCCCTGTCCATGGTGAAAGAAAAGGACGTATCAAAGCGTCAGGCTTGCCTTTATACTACCGCGCGGTTGTTTATAAACTGCCCAAACGACAACAGATGGGAAATCTCAGGTGAAGTTCGTAAAGTATCTCTTAATCCTTGCGGTATGTTGCATGCTGTTGGGAGCTGGCTCGATTTATGGTCTCTACAAATACATCGAGCCGCAGCTTCCGGACGTGAACACGCTGAAAGATATCAAGCTGCAAACCCCGATGCAGATTTACAGCGCAGAAGGCGATTTGATTGCCCAGTACGGTGAAAAACGCCGTGTTCCTTTGACGCTGCAACAAATGCCACCTGAGCTGGTAAAAGCGTTTATTGCCACCGAAGACAGCCGCTTCTATGAGCATCACGGCGTGGATCCTATCGGGATTTTCCGTGCGGCCAGCGTGGCGCTGGTGTCGGGTCACGCTTCACAGGGTGCCAGTACCATTACGCAGCAGCTGGCGAGGAACTTTTTCCTCAGCCCTGAGCGTACGCTGATGCGCAAAATTAAAGAGGCGTTCCTCGCAATCCGCATCGAACAGCTGTTAACCAAGGATGAGATTCTCGAACTCTATCTCAACAAAATTTATCTTGGTTATCGTGCTTACGGCGTGGGTGCAGCGGCGCAGGTCTATTTTGGCAAGAACATCGATCAGCTAAGCCTGAGCGAAATGGCGATGATTGCCGGTTTGCCAAAAGCCCCTTCGACCTTCAATCCGCTCTACTCGCACGAACGCGCCCTCTCGCGTCGCAATGTGGTGCTGGCGCGTATGCTCGATCAGCATTACATCGATCAGTATCAATATCAGGAAGCGCGTAATACGCCGCTGGTAGCCACCTATCACGGCCCTGAAATCGCTTTCTCTGCGCCTTATGTCAGCGAAATGGTTCGTCAGGAGATGGTGAAACGCTATGGCGATGGCGCCTATAACGACGGCTATAAAGTCTATACCACCATCACGCGCCGACTGCAGCTGGCAGCTCAACAGTCAGTGCGCGACAACGTGCTGAACTACGACATGCGCCACGGCTATCGCGGTCCGCAGGCGGTGCTGTGGAAGGTAGGCGAAGCGGCATGGCGTCAGGAGCAGGTGCTGAAAACGTTGAAGGCTACGCCGGTTTACGGCCCGCTGATTCCGGCGGTGGTAATGTCAGCTAACAGCACGGAAGCCACGGCGTTGATGCGCGATGGCAGCAACGTTTCACTGACGCTGAACGGCGTACGCTGGGCGCGTCCGTTCAAATCAGACAATCTGCAAGGCGCAACGCCGAAAAGCGTGACGCAGGCTGTTCAGCCTGGTCAGCAAATTTGGGTGCGTCAGGTTGATAACGAATGGTGGCTGGCACAGGTTCCTGACGTGAACTCCGCGCTGATTTCGCTTGATCCCAACGACGGTGCCGTGCGCGCCCTTGTCGGCGGTTTTGACTTTAACCAGAGCAAGTTTAACCGCGTCACCCAGGCACTGCGTCAGGTGGGTTCAAACATCAAACCTTTCCTTTATACCGCCGCCATGGATCGCGGTTTGACCCTGGCTTCCATCCTCAATGACGTGCCGATTTCACGCTGGGATGCCGGTGCCGGTTCTGACTGGCGCCCGAAAAATTCCCCGGCACGCTACGATGGCCCAATCCGTTTACGTCAGGGGTTAGGCGAGTCGAAAAACGTCGTGATGGTGCGCGCCATGCGTGCGATGGGCGTCGACTATGCAGCGCAATACCTGCAACGCTTTGGTTTCCCGGCACAAAACATCGTGCATACCGAATCACTGGCGTTGGGTGCGGCCTCGTTTACGCCAATGCAGCTGGTACGTGGTTACGCGGTAATGGCTAACGGCGGCTTCCTCGTCGATCCTTACTTCATCACCCGCATCGAAAACGAACAGGGCGGCAAAGTATTTGAAGTGAAGCCGAAAGTCGCCTGCGTACAGTGTAATTTGCCGGTGATTTATGGCGAGACGCAAAAAGCGCTGGCCCTGAATCAGGAAAGCGTTGAAAACGTCGCGACTTCACAAACAGGAACTAATCAAACGGTGCCGAAGCCGGCCCTTGAGCAGGTAGGTGGCGATCCGGCGTTGCAGAGCCATACGCAGGAGTACGCGCCGCACGTTATCAATACGCCGCTGACCTTCCTGATTAAAAGCGCGTTGAACTCCAATATCTTTGGCGAGCCGGGCTGGCTGGGCACCGGCTGGCGCGCAGGTCGTGATTTAAAACGCAACGATATTGGCGGCAAAACCGGTACTACTAACAGCTCGAAAGATGCCTGGTTCTCTGGCTACGGCCCGGGCGTGGTCACCTCGGTGTGGATCGGTTTTGATGATGCGCGTCGCAACCTGGGTCGCACCACCGCCTCGGGCGCGTTGAAAGATCAGATATCGGGCTATGAAGGCGGCGCGAAAAGCGCACAGCCTGCCTGGGATCAATACATGAAGGCGGCGCTGGATGGAGTGCCTGAACAGCCGTTAACGCCACCGCCTGGCGTGGTAACGGTCACTATCGATCGTAGCACCGGCAAACTGGCCAACGGCGGCGGCAATACTCGTCAGGAATATTTTATCGATGGCACGCAGCCGACCGAATATTCCGTTCACGATGTTGGCACCGAGATTATGGACAATGGCGAAAGCCATGAACTGTTCTGATCATGCAGGTTAACCGCAACGCATAAAAAAGGGCCGCTTAGCAAGCGGCCCTTTTTACTGTCTGGCATTATCCATTCGCAATCAGTATTGCAGCCTGCCCTGCTTCACCAGCCACTCACGCACTAAAAACAGCGCGCTAACGTTACGCGCTTCGCGGAAGTCAGGATGCTCAAGCAGCCCGAGCAGATTAGCCAGCGGCCAGCGATGCACAATCAAAGGTTCAGGCTCGTCGCCTTCCAGTCGTTCTTCGTAGAGGCCTTCCGCCACCACAATATTCATCTTGCTGGAAAAATAAGAGGGCGCCATAGTGAGTTTGCCCAACTGATGCAGCGATTGGGCACCAAAGCCCGCCTCTTCTTTCAGCTCGCGATTTGCGGCTTCAAAAGGCGTCTCACCCGGATCGATCAGGCCTTTTGGAAAGCCCAGTTCATAGGTTTCCAGCCCCACCGCATATTCCTGAATCAGGATGAGATGATCGTCGATCACCGGGACAATCATCACCGCTTCTCGTTCAGAGGGTTTCATTCGCTCATACACCCGGCGCGCACCATTACTAAAGGCGAGATCGATCGCTTCAATGGTAAACAAGCGGGAACGAGCAACAGCCTCGACGTTAAGAATGGTCGGTTTCTGTAACGGTTTACTCATATCAACCCCATAAAAAAAGCGTTCTGACACTGCCCCGAGTATTATTTAGCCTGACATTGTGCGTCAGCCATTCAGGTATTCCAATCATTGCATGATTTTTATTACCGCGTTATAACAAATCTGCTGGTGTCAGATTAAATAATTTACGACAATGTCAATAATGCGCCGCTAAAATAGGATTATGCTTATATTTTATAGGCTTTTCGACGGTTAGGATCCTTGCAAGGCTTTTTATAATGCTCTCCTGATTTTCCGATTTTATGCGTTATTCCCGTGCAATCACAGGTTGCCTCAGGCGTCTGTTCCCGCCAAAATTGACCGTCTAACCATATTATCGGAGTGGCATTAAGAGTGAAGGCAGTAATTTGGCGGGGTTGAGCTAACCATGAGCACATTGATCATTATAGTGGCTGTGATGCTCGCGTGTTCGGTCCTTGCAGGTGCCGGCTTTTGGTACGCGATGCGGCATCGTCCGCCTATGGCGAAACCGCTGCCATTCATTAAACCCCCTCATCGAAAACTCACGTCGGAAGAGCGCGCTGCCGCCGAGCGTTACGTCAATACGCTCACGCGTAATCAGCAAACCCTGTTGCCTACCGGTAGCAGCACTACGCCCGAACGCCTGACGCTGAATGCCCAAAGCAACAATGTCTATCCGGTCACGCGATCAATCACACGTTATGGATTAACCACCGATGAACCGCAGAAATGGCGCTACTACCTCGATGCCGTTGAAGTGCATCTGCCGCCGCTGTGGGAGCAATATATCGCCGATGAAAACTACGTTGAGCTGATCAAAACCGACACTATTCCGTTGGTGATTTCGCTGAATGGCCATTCGTTGGTGAATTATCTGTTTGAGCAGCCTGCGTTGACGCCGCTGGTGCGGCCGCTGGCAACCAATGCCTCGATTCGTAAAGAAGAGAGCGATAACATTGAGTTGCTGAGCGTGCGCAAGGAGAGCTACGAAGAGTATATGCTCACCCGCCCTGACGGCACGCGCGAAGCGGTGATCATCTGCGTTGCGCTGCTGCTGCTGTTTCTCGGGTTAACCGCACCGGTCAGCGTGATGGCGGCACTGATTACCGCCGCCGTAGTCATGATTCTGGTTAGCCTGTGGTTCTTATACCGCCGGCCAGCGGAAAAAGATTTCCGTGAAATTCACTGCTTTCGCGGCACGCCAAAGCGTTGGGGCCTGTTCAGTGAATCCAATCAGGGCCAGATGAGCAATATTTCACTTGGCACCTTTGATCTGATCTACCCTGCCCACTGGCAAAATTATGTGACTCACGATCTGGGACAAAACACCGAGGTTGAGCTCTATCTGAATCGCCACGTGGTCCGTCAGGGACGCTATCTCTCTCTACGTGACGAAGTGCGTAACTTTCCGATTCAGCGCTGGCGCAAGAACGCCGTGCTGGCGTTTGGCTCGCTGGTGGTGCTGACGCTACTGCTCACCTGGATACCGCTTAGCATGCCGGTTAAGTTAAGCGTGGCTTGGCTTAAGGGCACCGAAAGTATCAAAGTGACGCAGGTAGCTGACCTGGAAAAACAGCCGCTGCATATTGGTGATAGCCTGCACGTTAACGGCAACGGTATGTGCTCCGTGCCCGCCAACTATCAGGGTAATCGCACCTACGCCTATATGCCGTTCGACTGTTCCGCCATGTACTGGAATACCGCCACGCCATTGCCGCTGCCGCAGTCTGACATTATCGATAAAGCGGCCGCCTTGATGAACAGCGTGAATCAACAGCTGCACCCGGAAACCAGCACCGATCCCAAAATCAACCCGCAACTCGCCTCTGCGATACAGAAATCGGGCATGATTTTGCTGGATGATTTCTCCGAGGTGGTGATGAAAACGCAGGATTTGTGCAGCCAACAGCAGGACTGTCTGCGGCTCAAAAATGCGTTGGTTAACCTCGGTAATGCGAAAGACTGGGATACGCTGGTGCGCCGCGCGAACTCCGGCTCGCTCAATGGCATGAATGTGCTGTTACGCCCGGTCAGCGCCGAAGCACTGGAGAACCTGGTCAATACGGCGACATCGACCTTTTTCTATCGTGAAACGCACCGCGCGGCAGAAGCGCTGAACAGCCCACCGCCGGGTGGCTTTCTGATCATCAGCGATGAAGGTCGTCAGTTGGTGAATCAGCCGCAGCCGTCGGTTTCTCTGTTTGATTACAATGCGCCAGAACAGTGGGATGAGCTACAGCGGCTGGCAGGCATGCTGTTGAATACGCCGTTCCAGGCTGCCGGTATCATTACTAACCTTTCCGTTGATGCTAACGGCACGCGGCATATCGCGCTGCACAATGAACCTGATGCGGTAACGCTGAGCCGCTACATCGGCACAACGCTGCTGCTGTCATTGCTGGTGCTCAGCACCATCATCAACGGCTTGTTAACCCTGCGCCGCATGCACCGGAATCGCAAACGGCTGCTGGACATTCAGCACTATTATGACACCTGCTTTAACCCGACAATGACGCCCGCCCCACCGGTTCACAGCCTGTTCTGAGGCGTTAGCGGTTGTGCTACCCTGTCGCTCCACTTTTCACGTCAGGCTTACCCGCATGTCCTTTTCTCCCGACTGGTCACAGATTGATACCGTACTGCTTGATATGGATGGCACGCTGCTGGATCTGGCGTTCGACAGCCATTTCTGGCTGCGGCTGGTGCCGGAAACGCTGAGCCAGCAGCGCGGAATTTCGCTGCAGGATGCCGCCGCGCTGATCAAGGCAAAATATCTCGCCGTGCAACATACGCTAAACTGGTACTGTCTGGATTACTGGAGCGAGCAGCTCGATTTGGATATTCGTGCTATGACCCGACAACAGCGCGAGCAGGTTCGCCTGCGTGAAGACACGCTGCCTTTTTTGCAGGCGCTGCGCGCTGCGGGCAAGCGCACCATCCTGTTGACCAATGCGCATCCCTATAATCTCGACGTCAAACTGCAGCAAACTGGTCTTGCCGATCACCTTGATTTATTACTTTCCACCCACACATTTGGGTATCCGAAAGAAGATCAGCGTCTCTGGCAGGCGGTTGAGCTGCATACCGGCCTGAACCGGGCGCGCACGCTGTTTATCGACGACGGCGAGCCGATCCTGGATGCCGCGCGCCAGTGGGGAATCGGCTGGTGCCTTGGCGTCAGCAACCCTGATTCTGGCTTACCGGATAAAGAATTTCTGCGCCATCCTGCGATCGGAGACTACCGTACGCTCTGTGCGGGACTGGTGCCAGTCACACAGGAGTAGCGATGAAAGAGAAAACCTCTGAAGGTGTTCGGCTCGACAAATGGCTGTGGGCCGCGCGCTTCTATAAAACCCGAGCTGTGGCGCGTGAAATGATTGAAGGCGGCAAAGTGCATTACAACGGCCAGCGCAGCAAACCGAGTAAAATCGTCGAGCTAAATGCCGAGTTAACGCTGCGTCAGGGAAATGACGAGCGGACAGTTGTCGTTAACAGCATCAGCGATCAGCGTCGTCCGGCCACGGAGGCACAACAGCTTTATACCGAAACCGCGGCCAGCATTGAAAAGCGTGAGAAAAATGCGTTAGCACGCAAGACGAATAGCCTGAGCATGCCGCATCCCGATCGCCGTCCCGATAAGAAAGAACGACGCGATCTCATGAAATTTAAATTATCGGGTGACGAATAGTTCGTCATCCCATCGAGAGAAATGCTATGTCCGTACAAGATCAAATGCATCGTTACCTGTTCGAAAACCACGCCGTACGCGGTGAACTGGTTAACGTGTCGAATACCTGGCGCGAAATCATCAGCGGCCATGACTATCCGCAGCCGGTTCAGCAACTGCTGGGCGAACTGCTGGTCGCCACCAGTCTGCTGACCGCCACGCTGAAGTTTGATGGCGATATCACCGTGCAGCTTCAGGGCGATGGTCCGCTGTCGCTGGCGGTGATCAACGGCAATAATCATCAGGAAATGCGTGGCGTTGCGCGTATGCAGGGTGAGATCGCGCCGGGCAGCACGTTGAAAGAGATGGCGGGCAACGGCTATCTGGTGATCACGATTGCACCGTCGCAGGGTGAACGTTATCAGGGCGTGGTTGGCCTTGAGGGCGAGACACTGGCGGAATGTCTGGAAGATTACTTTATGCGTTCTGAGCAGCTGCCGACGCGCCTGTTTATCCGCAGCGGTGAGCACGAAGGCCAGTTGGGCGCGGGCGGCATTCTGTTGCAGGTATTACCGGCACAGGATACGCAAAGCGACGACTTTAACCATCTGGCGACGCTGACCGAAACCATTAAAACCGAAGAGCTGATTGGTCTGCCAGCTAATGAAGTGCTGTGGCGCCTGTACAACCAGGAAGAGGTCACGGTTTATGAGCCGCAGGCCGTGAACTACAAATGCAGCTGTTCACGCGAGCGCTGTGGTGAAGTGCTGCAAAGCCTGCCGCAGTCGGAAGTTGATGAAATCATCGAAGAGGATGGCAACATCGATATGCACTGCGATTACTGCGGTAGCCACTACGTATTCGACGCCGTCGACATCGCGGCTATCCGCAATCAGTCAGTGACCAACAGCGATCAGCTGCACTGATTTCTGGCGGGCGGCAGCCGTCGCCCGCCCGCTCTAGAGCACGCTTAGACGTGCTGTTTTTTTCATCTTAACCCTCCCTTCCTCACGCCACCGCCTCTCGGATTTCACTGAATTTGCAGCGTAGTCAGTTTTGCCTCGCATTTCTGGAGCTCCAGCCTTTTACTGGTCGTCAACAGGTGTACACTGCGCGCGATCGCCTTTCTGCATCATGCTGGTGCACAACGGCATCCCCTGGCAATGTGTCATTTGCCTGAATTGAATAGCAGTACAAAACCGACAAAGGAGCAGTAACATGCGCGTTAATGGCCTGACTTCGCCTGATCTTCTTGCCCTCGGCATCACTGATACGGCAGAGATTGTTCATAATCCTGATTATGACACCCTCTTCCAGGAAGAAACCCGCCCCGGCCTGCAAGGTTACGAGCGTGGCATCCTGACGCAGTCCGGCGCTATCGCCGTCGATACCGGTATCTTCACCGGGCGCTCACCCAAAGATAAATACATCGTCCGTGACGACACCACGCGCGATACCCTGTGGTGGAACGATCAGGGCAAGGGTAAAAACGATAACCAACCGCTCTCGCAAGAGACATGGCAGGCGCTGAAGCAGCAGGTGACGCGTCAGCTTTCCGGTAAAAAACTGTTCGTGATTGATGCCTGGTGCGGCGCCAACCCCGATACACGGCTCAGCGTACGCTTCATTACTGAAGTCGCCTGGCAGGCGCACTTCGTAAAAAATATGTTTATCCGTCCTGATGATGCCAGCCTGGCCAGCTTCGAACCCGACTTTGTGGTGATGAACGGCGCCAAATGCACCAATCCTGACTGGCAGGCGCAGGGGCTGCATTCCGAGAACTTTATCGCCTTTAATCTCACCGAACGCATGCAGCTGATTGGCGGCACCTGGTACGGCGGCGAGATGAAAAAAGGGCTGTTCGCCATCATGAACTATCTGTTGCCGCTGAAGGGCATTGCGTCTATGCACTGCTCGGCTAACGTTGGCAAACAGGGCGATGTGGCACTGTTCTTCGGTCTCTCGGGCACCGGCAAAACCACGCTGTCGACCGATCCGGAGCGCCAGCTGATTGGCGATGATGAACATGGCTGGGATGATGATGGCGTCTTCAACTTTGAAGGCGGCTGTTACGCCAAGACGATTCGTTTGTCAGAGCAGGCGGAGCCTGAGATTTATCACGCGATTCGCCGCGATGCGCTGTTGGAAAACGTTGTGGTACGCGACGATGGCAGCATCGATTTTGACGATGACAGCAAGACCGAGAACACCCGCGTCTCTTACCCGCTGTATCACATCGACAATATCGTGCAGCCGGTTTCCAAAGCGGGTCACGCCAGCAAGGTCATTTTCCTGACCGCTGACGCCTTTGGCGTGCTGCCGCCGGTTTCACGACTGGATGCTGAGCAGACGCAGTACCATTTTCTTTCCGGCTTCACCGCCAAGCTGGCGGGCACTGAACGCGGCATCACCGAACCCACGCCCACCTTTTCTGCCTGCTTCGGCGCGGCGTTTTTGATGCTGCATCCAACGCAATATGCGAAAGTGCTGGTGAAGAGAATGCAGGCTGCGGGCACCGAAGCTTATTTAGTAAATACCGGCTGGAACGGCAGCGGCAAACGTATCTCCATTAAGGATACGCGCGCCATCATCAATGCCATTCTGGCGGGTGAATTAAGCGATGCCGAGACGCAAACGTTACCGATTTTCAACCTGCAGATTCCGCTGGCACTGAGCGGCGTCGACAGCGAGATTCTCGATCCGCGTAACAGCTGGTCAGGTGAAGAAGCATGGGAACAGAAAGCGCGCGATCTGGCCCAGCGTTTTATCACTAACTTTGATAAATATACCGATACACCAGCCGGTGCGGCGTTGGTAAAAGCGGGACCACAGCTGTAAATATCATGTCGGCTCTGGCAACAGAGCCGACTGATTAACCGTGGCTGGAAGGTAACTCGCTGGCGACCACATCGGCAGGAATCGGCAGCCAGGCACGAATACGCAGGCCGCCCTTTTCACTGACGCCAATATCAAGTGCGCCGCGATGCGCATCAATAATACGTTGCACAATTGCCAGTCCCAAACCGGTTCCGCTGGTACTGCGTGCGCTGTCGCCGCGGACAAAGGGTTGGAACAGATGCTGCAACTGGTCGGGATGAATACCCGGGCCATCATCCTCTACCTGAAACCACGCCCGCTGTAACTCAAAACCGCTACTGACTTTGATCCAGCCATTGCCATAACGCGCCGCGTTAACCACCAGATTGGCAACGGCGCGTTTTATGGAGAGAGGATCGATATCAAGCTGCAACTCTTCCGCCATAACATCGCTTTCAATCTGCCGTTCATAACCGCTTTCCGCCGCGACAACTTCACCCAGCACCGCATTGAGATCGGCGCGTTCGGTCTGCATCTCCTGCCCCGTGCGCAAATAATCGATGAACTGCTCAATGATGGCGTTGCACTCTTCGATATCTTTGTTGATCGACTCGGCCAGATAGCCATCTTCCTGTGACATCATTTCCGTGGCGAGGCGGATGCGCGTCAGCGGCGTACGTAAGTCGTGGCTTACCCCGGCCATCAGCAGCGTGCGGTCATCAGCCAGCTGCTTCACACCTGCAGCCATCTGATTAAAGGCGCGTGTGACTGAACGCACTTCCGAAGCGCCATATTCCCGCAGCGGCGGGGGAATAATGCCTTTGCCCACCTGCAATGCGGCATGTTCCAGATCGACCAACGGCCGATTCTGCATACGAATAAACAGCCAGGCGCCGCCAATCGCCAACAGCATAATCGCCAGCGTATAGCGGAACAGCGGCGAAAAATCGCCCTGATGAATTTCGGTGAGTGGTACGCGCACCCAGATATCCGGCGAGAGCCAGGTTTTCAGCCAGACCACCGGGGAGTTTTTATTGACCTCCACACGGACATCGGTTGGGCCACCAAGCTGCTGCGCCATCTGCTCGCTGAGAAACTCATAATGCTGCGCCCAGCGCAGCCCGCTCTCTTCCGCCGCCGCGTTGGTGTACAGCGAAATGCCCAGCTCACGATAGATCTCGCGACGAAACGCCGGTGGCACTTCCAGCTGCGTGCCATCTTCCAGCTGCAGCTTATCGGTCATCAACATACGGACTTCGTAGGCCAATACCTTATTAAACTGCTGCAGGCTGGGCAAAATGGCAAAGTTCAGCACCACGAGATAGGTCGTTACCAGGCTGACAAACAGCAAGGTAACGATCAGCAACAGCGTTCGGGCAAATGAACTGCGGGGAGAGAAGCGGAGTCGCCTCATGCTTTACTGCCGTCCGGAACGAAAACGTAACCCAAGCCCCAAACGGTCTGGATATAACGTGGATGGGCCGGATCTTCTTCCACCATGCGACGCAGGCGAGAGATCTGCACGTCAATAGAGCGTTCCATCGCGCTGTACTCACGGCCACGCGCCAGATTCATCAGCTTGTCGCGCGACAACGGCTCGCGTGGGTGGCTAACCAGCGCTTTCAGCACCGCAAACTCACCGCTGGTTAATGGCATCGGCTCATCTTCGCGAAACATTTCGCGCGTGCCGAGGTTCAGCTTGAACTTGCCAAACGCAATGATCGCCTCTTCCTGCGAAGGCGCACCGGGCAGCTCATTGGCCTGGCGGCGCAGAACGGCGCGGATACGGGCCAGCAGCTCACGCGGGTTAAACGGCTTGGGAATATAATCATCGGCACCAATCTCAAGGCCGACAATACGATCGACCTCTTCGCCTTTCGCCGTCACCATAATAATTGGCATCGGGTTGCTCTGACTGCGCAGGCGGCGGCAGATCGATAAGCCATCTTCGCCTGGCAGCATCAGGTCCAGCACCATCAGATGGAAAGATTCGCGGGTCAACAGACGATCCATCTGTTCGGCATTGGCAACGCTACGTACCTGAAAACCCTGTTCGGTCAGGTAGCGTTCCAGCAGCGCGCGTAAACGCATGTCATCATCGACCACCAGAATTTTGTAATTCTCTTGCATGTAGATACTCCCAAAGGCGCTATTGCCTGAACGGACATTGTTAAAAAACCGACCCAATAGTGACAGCCAAATATGGTTTATATTCTAGCCGAAATTGTTACAAAGCATATTAAACAGCAGCTTATATAACGTTTACGGTTGTTTTCAGGCGGTTGGGCGCAAAACCAGGCCTGCTCCAACAATTCTGAAATATTCGCGGTCTCTGCAGTAAACGCTGGCTTAACGCACGCGCCTTGATCGGGATCCTTTATTTTTCATCGCATTACCCTTTTAAGACCAGGAATAAGCGCAGAAGGTTAAACCAGGTTGAAAAGTCGCGCCTGCAAAAGCGGGGCACAAAGAAAAATAGGCAGCATAAAATCTGGTAAACAACCCCCCTTTAAGCGGAGTCGTTTCGGAATAATTTCAGCTCACTGACTTACGGTCCATGCGGTTGATGAGCAATATTTTTCTGGCCGGTTTTAGCATGGCTTCCGCGCAATTGTTGCCCCACACTTTGACTCGTTCAACTTACAACAACAGGGGCAAGACGATGAAAAAAATTATTATAATCGCCGCAACATTAGCGGTATTTGCTGTAGGCCAGGCTAGCGCCGCCACTGTTGGCGAAGCGGCGGGTGCGCAGGCTTCCACCACGGCAAAAGGTAACTCAGACGCTATCGGCGTTGGCGCCGTTGCCGCACTGTTAGGCGTTGCGCTGGCTACCGCTGGCGGCGGCGGTGACAGCAACGGTTCCAGCACCTCGACCACCACGGCGACACACGCTAAATAACAATCTGCACTATTATTCTGCTATCGGCTACCTGTTGCGAAAAAGAGTGATTTTTCGCCGCTTTGCCGGCGGGGAACAGCATCTTGCGGGTTCACAAAACTGAACCCCTTCCCCGTTTCTTTTCTCCCGCATTGTCAGCGCCCGCAAACTCCGTAAAATTGTCGCTCTGTTCTGTCACAGGCGAGCTGGAATGAAAACCCGATTAATTACCCGCGAAGGCTTTAACAAGCTCAAGGCGGAACTCGACTATCTCTGGCGCGAAGAGCGACCTGAAGTCACCAAAAAAGTGACCTGGGCGGCCAGCCTCGGCGATCGCAGCGAAAATGCCGATTATCAATACAACAAAAAGCGTCTGCGCGAAATTGACCGCCGCGTACGTTACCTCTCTAAAAGCATCGAAGAGTTGCGCATCGTCGATTACTCACCCCAGCAGGATGGCCGCGTATTTTTTGGCGCCTGGGTCGAGATAGAAAATGACGAGGGCGACATCAAACGCTTCCGCATCGTCGGCTATGACGAAATTTTTGGCCGTAAAGATTACATCTCTATCGACGCGCCCATGGCACGCGCGCTGTTGAAAAAAGAGCCGGGCGACAGCGTTATCGTGCATACCCCGGCCGGTGAAGCACTGTGGTATATCAATCTTATCGCTTATGGTGAAGCGGGATTCAGTGATTCCTGAAGCTGCGTTCAGAATATCCCCTAAAGCCATGAGCACGGCTGGCAATTTAACGGTTCAATCCGTATAACTGTCCGCTGTTTTTAACCCTGTTTCTGCAAGATAGTTGACTCGATGATGATGAAAGATTCGCTGAACCGCCTGATTGCAGGCGAACTTCAGGCGCGGCCTGAGCAAGTTGATGCCGCCATTCGCCTGCTGGACGAAGGCAATACCGTGCCGTTTATTGCACGTTATCGTAAGGAAGTAACCGGTGGGCTGGATGATACCCAGTTGCGACAGCTGGAAACCCGGCTGAGCTACCTGCGCGAACTGGAAGAGCGCCGCCAGTCGATCCTGAAATCTATCGCAGAACAGGGCAAGCTGACCGATGCGCTCAGTGACGCTATCGCCAGCACGCTAAGCAAAACCGAACTGGAAGATCTCTATCTGCCCTATAAGCAGAAACGCCGCACGCGCGGACAGATCGCTATTGAAGCGGGGCTGGAACCGTTGGCAGATACGCTATGGCAGGATCCCACTCAGGTACCTGAGCTGCTGGCCGCTGACTACATCAACGCCGACAACAGCGTGGCGGATACCAAAGCCGCGCTGGATGGCGCCCGCTACATCCTGATGGAGCGTTTTGCCGAAGATGCCGCGCTGCTGGCGAAAGTCCGTGATTACCTGTGGAAAAATGCCCACCTGGTTTCCCGCGTAGTTGAGGGCAAAGAGGAGAGCGGCGCGAAATTCCGCGATTATTTTGATCATCACGAAGCGCTGGCTGGCGTGCCGTCTCACCGTGCGCTGGCGATGTTCCGCGGCCGCAACGAAGGCGTGCTGCAGCTCTCGCTGAATGCCGATCCGCAACACGACGAACCGCCACGCGAAAGCTACGGCGAAACGCTGATTACCGAGCACCTGCAGCTGCGTCTTAACAACGCGCCAGCCGACGCCTGGCGCAAAGCGGTGGTGAGCTGGACATGGCGCATTAAGGTGCTGATGCATCTGGAAACCGAGCTGATGGGCACGGTACGTGAACGGGCAGAAGATGAAGCTATTAACGTCTTTGCACGCAATCTGCACGATCTGCTGATGGCGGCGCCTGCCGGCATGCGCGCGACCATGGGTCTCGATCCTGGCCTGCGCACCGGCGTAAAAGTTGCGGTGGTGGATGCCACCGGCAAACTGGTCGCCACCGACACCATTTATCCGCATACCGGCCAGACCACAAAAGCAGCGGCTGCGGTAGCAGCGCTGTGCACTAAACATCAGGTGGAACTGGTCGCGATTGGCAACGGTACGGCTTCACGCGAAACCGAGCGCTTCTTTATTGATGTGCAAAAGCAGTTTCCGGCCGTCACCGCCGAGAAAGTGATCGTCAGCGAAGCAGGGGCTTCTGTCTATTCGGCATCAGAGCTGGCGGCGCTGGAATTCCCCGATCTGGATGTTTCACTGCGCGGCGCGGTGTCAATCGCTCGTCGCCTGCAGGATCCGCTGGCTGAGCTGGTAAAAATCGATCCGAAGTCGATCGGTGTGGGCCAGTATCAGCACGATGTCAGCCAGGGACAGCTGGCGAAAAAACTGGATGCGGTCGTAGAGGATTGCGTTAACGCCGTGGGTGTCGATCTCAATACCGCGTCAGTGGCGCTGCTGACCCGCGTGGCGGGCCTGACGCGCATGATGGCGCAGAACATTGTTAGCTGGCGCGACGAAAAAGGCCGCTTTCAGAACCGTCAGCAGTTGTTGAAAGTGAGTCGTCTTGGACCGAAAGCGTTTGAACAGTGCGCCGGCTTCCTGCGCATCAATCACGGCGATAATCCGCTGGATGCTTCAACCGTTCACCCGGAAGCCTATCCGCTGGTGCAACGCATCCTCGCCGCCACCGAGCAGGCGCTGGATGCACTGATGGGCAACCCGGGCAGCCTGCGTAATCTCAGAGCGGTAGACTTCACCGACGACCGTTTCGGCGTACCAACCGTCACCGATATCCTGAAAGAGCTGGAAAAACCGGGTCGCGATCCGCGTCCTGAATTTAAAACGGCGAAATTCACCGACGGCGTAGAGACTATGAACGATCTGACGCCGGGCATGGTGCTGGAAGGTGCGGTCACCAACGTCACTAACTTTGGCGCCTTTGTCGATATCGGCGTGCATCAGGATGGCCTGGTGCATATCTCTTCGCTGTCGGATAAGTTTATCGACGATCCACACAAAGTGGTGAAAGCAGGTGATATCGTCACGGTGAAAGTGATGGAGATCGATCTGCAGCGTAAGCGAATTGCCCTCACCATGCGCCTTGATGAACAGCCAGGTGAAGGCAACGTGCGCCCGACAGCGGCGAAAAGCAGTGCGCGTGATACCGCGCCGCGTGGCGGCAATAACAAAGCTAAATCACGGGGCAACAACGGTGCGGCTGCCGGTAACAGCGCGATGGGCGATGCGCTGGCTGCAGCCTTCGGTAAAAAAAGCTAATCCTCTTACGGGCCGCTCAGCTGGCGGCCCGCTCTCGTTTTCCCCCTGCCTGAGTTGCGCATTCCCGCCAGAAGACTAAGCTGAAAAACAGCGTCCTTAAAAACTCTCGCTGCGGTGGCTCGCCTTAAATATGGAAACAATCAACGCGTTAATCGATCGTATTTACGCCAACACTTTTCCGCTGGCGGCACGTGAACGCCTGCTTTCTCATATTCGAGCCGCCCGCGATGCGGTTAAGATGCCGCGCAAACCGCACTGGGATGAAAAGGACGTGGTGCTGATCACCTATGCCGATCAGTTTCGCGAAAGCGAAGCCCCGACGCTGGCTACCTTTTCCCGCTTCTATCAGCAGCATCTCGCCGCCACCTTTAACCTTGTGCACCTGCTGCCGTTTTTTCCCTATTCCTCAGACGACGGGTTTTCGGTGATTGATTACCATCAGGTCAATCCTGTCTGCGGCAGCTGGCGCGAGGTGGCTGAATTGCGCAGCCATACGCGTCTGATGTTTGATTTTGTCTGTAATCATATGTCGGCGCACAGCCAGTGGTTTCGCCATTACCTTGCTGCCGATTCGGGCTGGAACGACTTCTTTATCAGCATGCCGCCCGCCACCGATCTCAGCGAAGTCACACGCCCTCGCACGTCGCCGCTGTTAACGCCATTTACACTGGCCAATGGTGAAACGCGCTTTGTCTGGACCACCTTCAGCGCCGATCAGATCGATCTTAACTTCGGTCATCCTGAGGTGCTGATTCGCATGGTGGGCGTGCTGCTCGACTACCTGAAGCGCGGGGCGGATTATGTGCGGCTGGATGCGGTAGGCTATATGTGGAAAACGCCTGGCACCCGCTGTATTCACCTCGAAAAAACCCATTTGCTGGTGAAGCTGTTTCGGGCGATTGCCGATGTGGTGGCGCCTGGTACGGTGATCATCACCGAAACCAACGTGCCGCATAAAGACAACATCAGCTATTTCGGCAACGGGCATGATGAAGCACAGATGGTTTACCAGTTTTCGCTACCGCCGCTGGTGCTACACGCGATTCACTCCGGCTCGGCGCGCGCGCTGCGTCAGTGGGCAGCCTCTCTCGATATGGGCAACAACAGCACCACCTTCTTCAATTTCCTTGCTTCGCATGACGGCATTGGCCTGAATCCAGCGCGCGGCATTCTGCCGGAAGTGGAAATTGTGTCACTGGTGCGCGATCTGGCGCTGGAAGGCGCGCTGGTCTCTTACAAAAATAATCCCGATGGCACCACCAGCCCGTATGAAATCAACGTCACCTTTATGGATGCGCTCAATCGTCAGGACGACGATGATGACACGCGGCTGCGGCGTTTCATGTTGGCGCACGCCATACTGCTCGTCTTTCCTGGCGTGCCAGCGGTCTACATCCAGAGCATTCTGGGATCGCGTAACGATACCGAAGGCGTAAAAGCGGCAGGTCATAACCGGGCGATCAATCGCGAAAAATACAGCCTGGGGCAAATAGAAGCAGAACTGGCGGTGAAACAGAGCCTGCGCCAGCGGGTTTATCACAGCCTGAGCGCGTTGATTCAGCTGCGCACCCGCCAGCCCGCTTTTCATCCCGATAATCCGATGGAGCTGCTCGACAGCAACAACGCCATCTTGATGATGCGCCGCCATGCGCCCGGCCAGCGCGGCCTGCTGTGCGTGTTTAACCTCAGCAGCAAGCCAGCGACGCTGGTGCTGCCGGAAGCGCATCGCTATCGCGACATTATTAGCGGTGAAAAATGGGATGGCTCGGCACCGCTGGAGCTGGCGCCGTGGCAATATCTCTGGCTACAGCATTAGCGCAGGCGGTCAGCAAAGGCGATGACCTGCTCACAGAATGTCTCAGGATGAGAGATAAACGGCGCATGCGCTGCTTTTTCCATGATCGCTGACTCGCTGTTTGGCCACTCTGCATCCAGCAAGGGTGCAATCGCCCGTGGCACCAGACCGTCCAGATAACCGTAAATGCGCAGCAACGGCTGCGGCAGCGTTTGCATCGCCTCGCGCAGATCGGCAGTGCGCAAAATTTCCAGTCCCCCTTCCAGCACGTCGACCGGTGGCATCGGCAGCCGCAGCACCACGTTTTTCAGGGTGCGCGCATCTTCGCGGGCGGTGTCGGTGCCCAGCGTTTGCAGCGCCAGAAAACGTTCCACCGTGCGTTTAAAATCTTCGCTAAGCTGCTGCTGAAACTGCGTCAGGGTATCTGATTTTATGCCCGGCCACGCTTCCGTCGCGCTGAAACAGGGCGAAGAGGCAACGGTGATCAAGCCAGTCACGCGCTGAGGCGCACGCAGCGCCAGCTGGCTGGCAACAAGGCCGCCAAGCGACCAGCCCAGGACCAGCGTCTGCGACGGCATAAACGGCAGCAGGCACTCTGCCATCTCCTCCAGCGTCATTGCCGGAAAGTTCTCGCTGCGGCCGTATCCTGGCAGGTCCACCAGGTGCAGACGGAAATGCGCGCCAAGTCGCTCGCGAATGCAAGACCACACTTCGGCGTTCAATCCCCATCCGTGCAGCAGCACAAGATCGCGATCTCCACTGCCGGTTGTTTGCCAGTAAAGCTGGGTCATCGGTTATTGTCCTGAGAGTCAAAAAGGAGAGCGCTATGCTATCAATGCCGGGATGCTGTTGGCTATGCCACTTACCGCTTCATCTTGCGGTTCAGGGTGTGTGCAGCCTTTGTCTGCGCCGATTACCCCCGTTGCCGCCCTGCTGTCCGCAATGCGGCTTACCCGCATTTAGCCATCAGCCGTGCGGTCGCTGCCTGCAAAAACCGCCGCCGTGGCATGCGCTGGTAGCCGTGACTGCCTATCAGCCACCGCTGAGCCAGCTGGTTTCCCAATTGAAGTTTTCTGGGGTGACCGCACTCTCTGTGATGTTGGCGCGACTCATTTTGCTAAGCTGGTTACAGGCACGGCGCGATCGCCAGCTGCAACGCCCCGATATGATTTTGACGGTACCGCTGCATCACCATCGCGCCTGGCGACGCGGTTTTAACCAGGCTGCGCTGCTGGCGAAGCCGCTGGCTTGCTGGACAGGCAGTCGCTATGTGCCGCAGGCAATACGCCGTCAACGCGCAGGCGCCGTGCAGCATCAGCTCACCGCCCGCGCCCGCCGGAAAAACCTGCGCGCCGCCTTCCGGCTTGAAATTGATGTGCGTGGCCGTCATATCGCATTACTGGACGATGTGGTAACCACCGGCAGTACCGCGGCAGAAATTAGCCGTCTGTTGCTGGCCGCAGGCGCTGCCAGCATTCAAATATGGTGCCTGTGCCGTACCTTGTAGAGGGTCGGCGTTGGGCGTATAATAACCAAGTAATTTAGTCAACTATTGAGCAATTGCCATGATCCGTATTACCGATGCTGCCCAAGAGCACTTTGCTAAACTGCTATCAAGTCAGGAAGATGGCACTCAAATCCGTGTTTTCGTGATCAATCCAGGTACGCCAACCGCTGAGTGCGGCGTCTCCTATTGCCCACCTGACGCGGTCGAAGCCACGGACACCGAACTGAAATTTGAGAAGCTTTCCGCCTTTGTGGACGAACTTAGTGCGCCTTATCTCGAAGAGGCGGAAATTGACTTCGTTACCGATAATCTGGGTTCACAGCTCACGCTGAAAGCACCTAACGCCAAAATGCGTAAGGTCTCTGACGATGCGCCGCTGATGGATCGCGTGGAATATCAGCTGCAGGCGACCATTAACCCGCAGCTGGCAGGTCACGGCGGCAAGGTTTCCCTGATGGAGATCACCGACGAAGGCTATGCGATTCTGCAGTTTGGCGGCGGCTGTAACGGCTGTTCTATGGTCGATGTCACCCTGAAGGAAGGCATCGAGAAAGAACTGCTGGCCGCCTTCCCGGAACTGAAAGGCGTGCGTGATATCACTGAGCACCAGCCAGGTGAACACTCGTACTACTGAGTTCGCTGCACTGCGGCCATAAAAAAAGGGACGATAATTATCGTCCCTTTTTGTTGCGTGCGGCTTACTGAGCGCGACGCTGCTGAATGGTTTCCAGCAGCCGATCCAGCTCAGGTCGAGCAAACATCTCTTCCAGCGTGGCGCTGAGTTTACGGCGCCAGTTAGGATATTCATCTACCGTACCGGGCACGTTAACCGGCTCGCTCATCTCCAGCCAGTCTTCCGGCTGTAGGCCCAACAGCGCGCTGTGGGTATCAGCGAGGAAATTGTGCATCGCCTGATTCAGCGTTGGCGACATTTCACAGCTTTCTGCATCGACCGGGAAATCGTCCGGTAAACAGCCATGCTCATGCAGTGCATTAAGCAGCGCCTGTTTCTGTTCGGCGCGCTGTTCATACAGCCCTGCCAACACCTCTTTGTCAGGATAGACACCCAGCTTTTCGCCGAGGCTCAAATCTTCTGCTCCCCAGTAACCCGCCAGCGTAGGCAGATCGTGCGTGGTGGCGCTGGCCATCGCCTGGCGCGGCCACTTCGCCGGCAGACGGTAGGTGGTGGCATTTTCCTGCTCGAAGTAGAGCACCTTCCAGGAGTAGACGCCGCTGTCGCGCAGCTTGTCGACAATCTCCTCTGGAACCGTACCGAGATCTTCACCCAGCACCATGCACTGACTGCGCTGACTTTCCAGCGCCAGAATCGCCAGCAGATCGTCGACCGGATAATAGATGTAGGCGCCGTGATCGGCGGTCATGCCATAAGGGATCCACCACAGGCGGAGCATCGACATCACGTGGTCGATACGCAGCGCCCCGCAGCTCGACATGTTGGCACGCAGCAGTTCAATAAATGGCTGATAACCACGCTCGCGCATGACGTGCGGATCCATTGGCGGCAGGCCCCAGTTCTGACCCTGCGGACCAAGAATATCTGGCGGCGCACCCACTGAGGCTTTCAGGCGATAAAGCTCGGCATCGTGCCAGGTTTCAGCCCCGCCCTGCGCTACGCCAACCGCCAGATCGCGGTAAAGCCCCACCGGCATGCCATCCTGCTGGCTCTGCTGCCAGCACTGGTCAAACTGACTGTCTGCCAGCCATTGCAGCCACAGATAGAACTGCACGTCATCGTCATGCTGCTGACAGAATTCAGCCACTGCCGGGCGTGAGGCGCGACGGTATTCGTCTGGCCAGGCTGGCCAGCCCCAGCGGGAACCATCCTGACGCAGCATCTCCTGATGCATCGCATCATAGGCCGCCTGCCAGTAAAGGCTGTCGCCGCCTTCGGCAACAAAAGTCTGGAAACCGGCATCCTGCTCATCGCGCTGTTTGAACTGTTGCCAGGCAAAACGCAGCGCCGTGAGTTTCAGCTCGGTGACGGTGCGATAGTCGACCCACTTGCTGTCACGCGCTTTAGCCAACAGATTTTGCGTCTGCTCTTCCTGCCACCAACGCTGCGCGGCTTCGCTTTGCTGAAAATCAGGCACCGCCGCAACGTCGATATAGATGACATTGAGCCAGCGACGTGAAGAAGGACTGTACGGACTGGCGCTCTCCGGGCTGGCCGGATAGAGCGAATGGATCGGGTTCAGGCCGATAAAGGCACCGCCGCGGCGGGCCACTTCTTTGAGCATGCGGGCCAGATCGCCAAAATCGCCGATGCCCCAGTTATGCTCCGAGCGCAACGTGTAAAGCTGGGCGCAGGCGCCCCACAGTTTGCCGCCGGAGGTCAACGCCTCAGGCTCAAAACAGCGCGCTGGCGCGATAATAATGCGGCATTGCCAGCTGTTATCATGCTGAGTAAGCGTCAACTCATGATAGCCCTGCGCAAGGTCTGGCAACGCAATGCGTTGACCGCTCTGCACATGGCCGCTGTGCGATTCACCCGCTTCGGTCACCAGCTGCCAGCTAAAATCGCCTTCGCCTTCCACCGCCAGCACTTTTTCTGCGTCGCCGACAATCACGCTTACCGGCGCAATCGGTCGCGCAGAGCGATCCACCGGATCTTCCATCGCTTCCAGCAGCAGCGCTATGGTTTCCGGGCTGATCGCCTCGCGCTCCCCTTTCGCGTTGATATAGTCCGCGGCGATACCGGCCGCGCTGGCAGCCTTTTCAAGTTGTTCTCGATCCATAGACAATCCTTAGCGTTTCACTTGCCAGATACGTTGTTGGTAGTCGCGGATCGCACGGTCAGAACTGAACATTCCGGTTCGAGCTGTATTGAGAATAGCGGCGCGAGTCCAGGCTTCGCGGTCGCGCCATAACGCCTCAACCCGTTTCTGCGCGGCGATGTAATCAGCAAAATCAGCCAGTACCAGCCAGGGATCGCCATTTTTCGTCAGGCTTTCAAGCATCAAATCAAACGCATGCTCATCGCCATCGCTGAACAAGCCGTGTTCCAGCTCTTTCAGCAGGCCATCAAGGTGCTTATCTTTCTTACGCACCTTCGCCGGGTTGTAACCATCGGCTTTTAACGCTTTAACCTGATCGACACTGTTACCGAAAATGAAGATATTCTCTTCGCCCACCTGCTCAGCTATCTCAACGTTGGCACCATCCAGCGTGCCGATGGTTAATGCACCATTCAGAGCCAGCTTCATATTGCCCGTGCCCGACGCCTCATAGCCTGCCGTGGAGATCTGCTCGGAAAGATCGGCGGCCGGAATCATCAGTTCGGCTGCCGTAATACGGTAATCCGGGATAAACACCACTTTCAGGCGGTCACCCACCAGCGGATCGTTGTTAATGACATCCGCCACTTTATTAATAGCGTAAATAATATTTTTCGCCAGATAGTATCCCGGCGCTGCCTTCGCGCCGAACAGAAAGACGCGTGGCACAATGTCAGCGTGCGGGTTGTCTCGCAGCTCACGGTAACAGTGTAGGATATGCATCAATCCGAGGTGCTGACGTTTGTACTCATGCAGGCGTTTTATCTGCACGTCGAACATCGCATGCGGGTTGACCTTGATGCCGGTCACGCGATCGATGTACGCCACCAGCCGCGCTTTATTATTCTGCTTGATTTGACGATAGCGTTCACGGAAGGCGGCATCTTCAGCAAAAGGCTCCAGCCCACGCAGCGCATCAAGATGGGTAACCCACTCCACGTTCAACGTTTGATCGATCAGCGTGGCGAGCGCCGGGTTACACTGCTTCAGCCAGCGACGCGGCGTAATGCCGTTGGTGATATTGTGGAATTTGTAGGGCCACAGCTGGTGATATTCCGGGAACAGATCTTTCACCACTAAATCGGAGTGCAGCGCCGCCACGCCGTTAACCGCGAATCCGCTGACCACGCACAGATTAGCCATACGCAGCTGCTTATCGTGCAGTATCGCCAGCTTCGCCAGCTTTTCGGTGTCGCCAGGCCAGGCGTGTGCCACCTGCTTGCGCAGACGTTTATCGATCTCTTTCACGATCAGGTAATGACGCGGCAGCAGGTTCTCCACCAGTGCTTCATCCCAGCGCTCCAGCGCTTCCGGCATCAGCGTATGGTTGGTGTAGGCAAATAGCTGGCTGGTGATGCGCCAGGCTTCATCCCAGCAGAGCTGATGCTCGTCCAGCAACACGCGCAGCATTTCCGGGATAGCGATGGTGGGATGGGTATCGTTGAGCTGAATCACTTCGTAATCGGGCAGATCGGCAATCGCGCGTCCAGCCAGATGATGACGACGCAAAATATCGGCCACCGAACAGGCGCACTGGAAATATTGCTGCATCAGGCGCAGGCGTTTGCCTTCTTCGTGATTGTCGTTGGGATAAAGTACCTTGGTGAGTTTTGCCGCATCGATGCCCTGCTGCTCCGCCTGCAGGAATTCGCCCTCGTTAAACAGCGATAGATCAAATGGCTGAGCGTGCGTCGCCTGCCAAAGACGCAGCGGCTGCGTGACGCCGTTGCCATAGCCAACAACCGGCAGATCCCAGGCTTCGCCGCGCAGCATAAACGCCGGTTCCCAGCGCATGCGCCCATCTTCCTCTTTGCAGACCGTGCCGCCTAAGCCGACAGTAACGTTCAGCGCGCTGTTATGGCGAAACCACGGATAGGATTCGCGATGCCAGTCATCCGGCGACTCTTTCTGCTCGCCGTCGTCAAAGCGCTGACGAAACAGACCATATTGATAGTTGAGGCCATAGCCGATAGCAGACTGCCCTACCGTGGCCATCGAATCGAGATAGCAGGCGGCTAAACGCCCTAACCCGCCGTTGCCCAGCGCCGGATCGACCTCTTCCTCCAGCAAATGGCTCAAATCGACGTCATATTGCGCCAGTACCGTTTTTACCTCATCAAACCAGCCGAGATTTAACAGGTTGTTGCCGGTCAGACGACCAATCAGGAATTCCATGGAAAGATAATTGACATGCCGTTGGTCAGTGGCCATCGGCGCGGCCGGCTGGGCGGCCAGCAGCTCAGCCAGCGCACCGCTGACCGCCTGCCACCATTGCTGCGGCGTCATCTCTTGTGCAGAGGAGAGACCCCACAACTGCCACTGCCGTGTCAATGCAGCGTCAAAGCGTGCAGGATTAAATGTTTGCTGTGACATACAGATCCCCTTCGGTGAATAGGACTCAGGAAAAGTCATTGCGCACATGCTGACGCCCGTCCGTTAACTGAACATCCTCCCGGCTTGCAAACGCCTGGGGTGGAGAGACAGGGCGTAGCGCATTTCGCGAGTCGTCCGGTTGTCGATAGCCAGGCTGAGAAACAACAAGCGCAGCGGCTGATACCCTCTTTGTACCGTAAAAAAACCAGCGGGGTGTAAGCGATGTCATAAGGAATTGTGATGAGGTGCAACTAACTGGTAACTGAGGTAAGCGAATACTTGCTTTCAAAACACTTCGCAACGAAAGTGCTTAATTACACGCCTTAAAATAATTCCTTTTGTTTCCTGGTGTTTCACGCGATGAAGTGTAATCCATGCTGATACCATCAAAACTAAGCCGCCCTCTGCGCCTGCAACACACCATTATCCGCGAGCGATTGATCGCCAGACTGGCGGGCACGCCCAATTATCGTCTTGCCCTGGTGGCCAGTCCGGCAGGCTACGGAAAAACCACGCTGGTCGCCCAGTGGGCCAGTGGAAAAAACGATCTTGGCTGGTTCTCACTCGATGAGAGCGACAACTATCCTGAGCGCTTCGCCAGCTATCTGATGGCTGCGATTCAGCAGGCCACCGGCAACCACTGCGTGCGCAGCGAGGCGATGGCGCAAAAACGGCAGTATGCCAACCTTAGCGCCCTGTTTTCGCAGCTTTTTATCGAACTGGCGACGCTGGATCGCCCTATTTATCTGGTGATTGATGATTATCATCTGCTGACCAACGAACAGATTCATCAGGCGATGCGCTTCTTTATTCGCCATCAGCCCGAAAACCTGACGCTGATTGTGCTGTCACGTAATTTGCCTTCGCTGGGCATTGCTAACCTGCGCGTGCGTGAACAGTTGCTGGAGATCAACAGCCAGTCGCTGGCCTTCACCCATGATGAAGCGCGCCAGTTTTTTAACTGCCGCCTGCAGCAGCCGATCGACGACGGCGATTCTCAGCGTCTGTGCGATGAAGTCGCGGGCTGGGCCACGGCACTGCAACTGATTGCTCTTTCTGAACGGCAATCCAACACGCCGACGCATCAGTCAGCGCAACGACTGTCCGGCATTAATGCCAGCCACCTTTCTGATTATCTGGTTGATGAAGTGCTGGACTGCGTCGACAGCAGTACGCGCGACTTTCTGCTGCGCAGCTCGGTGCTGCGCTCCATGAATGAAAGCCTGATTCATCGTCTTACCGGCGAAGAGAATGCCCAGCTGCGGCTGGAAGAGACTGAACGGCAGGGCTTATTCCTGCAACGTATGGATGACAGCGGCGAATGGTTCAAATTCCATCCGCTGTTCGCCTCTTTCCTGCGTCAGCGCTGCCAGTGGGAATTAGGCGGCGAATTGCAACACATTCACCGCGCCGCGGCCGAAGGCTGGATGGCGCTGGGCTTTGCCAATGAGGCAATGCATCACGCGCTGGCCGCCGACGATAAGCCACTGCTGCGCGATATTCTGCTGAATCACGCCTGGTCGCTGTTTAATCACAGTGAGTTGGCGCTGCTGGAAGAGGGATTAAATGCCCTGAGCTGGGAACAGCGCGTGGAGACGCCGCGGCTGATTTTGCTACAGGCGTGGCTGGCACAAAGCCAGCATCGCTACAGCGAAGTGAATATGTTGCTGGCGCGGGCGGAAGAAGGCATGGCGCAACAACATCTGGCGGTCGACAGCGTACTGAGCGCCGAGTTTGACGCGATTCGCGCGCAGGTTGCTATCAATGCCGGACAGCCAAACGAAGCCGAACTGCTGGCGACTAAAGCGCTGGCGGTGCTGCCGCTTTCCAGCTTCTACAGCCGCATTGTTGCCACGTCCGTTAAAGGCGAAGTGCTGCACTGTCACGGTCGGCTGGATGAGGCGATGCAGATGATGATGCAGACCGATCAGATGGCGCGTCAGCACGATATCTGCCATTACGCGCTGTGGGCGCTGCTGCAACAGAGCGAAATTCTGCTGGCACAGGGCTATTTGCAAAGCGCCTTTGATACGCAGGAAAAAGCCTTTCAGCTGGTTCATGATGAAGGGTTAACGCAACTGCCGATGCATGAATTTTTGCTGCGCATCCGTGCGCAGCTGCTGTGGTCATGGGCGCAACTGGATCAGGCAGAAGCCGCCGCGCGTCAGGGTTTGTTAGTGCTGGAAAACTTCCATCCGCAACAGCAGCTGCAGTGTCTGGCGATGCTTGCCAAATGCGCGCTGGCACGTGGCGATCTGGATAATGCACGCCGCCACCTGATCCGTTGCGAAAATCTGCTGAGCAACGGCCAGTATCACAGCGACTGGGTGACCAATGCGGATAAACCGCGACTGATCTACTGGCAAATGACCGACGACAAAGCGGCGGCGGCGAGCTGGCTACAACAGACGCGGAAACCGGCGCAGGCCGATAATCATTTTATGCAGGGACAGTGGCGCAACATTGCTCGCGCGCAGATTCTGCTCGGCGATTATACCGCGGCGGAAGCGGTGCTCGATCGGTTAAATGAGAGCGCACGGCGTCTGCGACTGGTCAGCGATCTCAATCGCAACCTGTTGCTGCTTAACCTGCTTTACTGGCAAACCGATCGCAAAACGGCGGCACAGCAGGCGCTGATTGAGGCGCTGTCGCTGGCAAACCGCACCGGTTTTGTCACTCATTTTGTGATTGAAGGCGAAGCGATGGCGCAGCAGCTGCGACAGTTGCTGCAATTGAATGCGCTGCCGGAACTGGAGCAGCATCGCGCGAACCGCATCCTGCGTGACATTAATCAGCATCACCGGCATAAATTTGCACATTTCGACGAAGGCTTTGTGCATCGCCTACTGACCCATCCACAGGTGCCGGAGCTGATTCGTACCAGCCCGCTGACCCAGCGTGAGTGGCAGGTTTTAGGTTTGATCTACTCCGGTTACAGTAACGACCAAATCGCAGGCGAACTGGCGGTGGCGCAAACCACCATCAAAACGCATATCCGCAACCTTTATCAGAAACTCGGTGTGGCGCATCGTCAGGAAGCGGTCCAGCAGGCACAGCAACTGCTGCACCTGATGGGGATGAGCGTCAGCCAGGCTTAACAGAGCTCGAGATGAACCTCATGCTGTTCGATGACTTTCATCACGCTGGCGGGCGGCGCCTGATCGGTAAACAGATAGTCTACCAGGCTCATGTTGCCGAGATTGACCATGGCGTTGCGGCCAAACTTCGAGTGGTCAGTAACCAACATCACGCAGCGCGAGTTGTCGATAATTGCCCGCTTAGTGCGCACTTCGTGATAGTCGAACTCCAGCAACGAGCCATCCATGTCGATGCCGCTGATGCCTAAAATGCCGTAGTCGAGACGGAACTGGGAGATGAAATCGAGCGTCGCTTCTCCCATGATGCCGCCATCGCGCGTGCGTACTTCACCACCGGCGATGATCAGCCTAAAATCGGGCTTCGACATCAGCAGCATAGCGACGTTGAGGTTATTGGTGACAATGCGCAGATCGTTGTGATTCATCAGCGCATGCGCCACCGCTTCCGGCGTGGTGCCAATATCGATAAACAGCGTCGCGCCATCCGGGATCTGGCTGGCGACTCGCTGCGCAATGCGCGCTTTTTCCGCTGACCACATCATCTTACGATCCTGCCAGGCGGTGTTTTCTGACGTTGAAGGCAG
Source organism: Duffyella sp. Ts4 (assembly GCF_051851875.1). NCBI lineage: Bacteria > Pseudomonadati > Pseudomonadota > Gammaproteobacteria > Enterobacterales > Erwiniaceae > Duffyella > Duffyella sp. Ts4. The sequence continues at coordinate 93,716 of NZ_JBLYPN010000007.1, forward strand.
CGCTGCGCCGCCGTGATGACGCTGGATTTTGTTCTGATCCGCCAGATCGTTGAGATCGCGACGGATGGTTTGTGGACTGACATCAAAGTGCTCAACCAGCTCTTCGGTACTGACATATCCCTGCCGACGCACCAGATCGATGATAGCGTCATGACGTTGCGTCTGCTTCACGTAAATCTCCTCAAAACCCGTTGTTCTTATTGTGTTACAGGCCGCCGATCAGGCGCGACGGCGATGACGGGTATCAACAAAAGCCATGGCTAAGCCCACCAGCAATCCTGCCAGATGCGCACCGTTGGCGATGGCCAGGCCGAACATATCGAAATAACCCATAATCAGCCACAGAATAGCGAAAGCCATGAGTCCGCGCTCAAGGAAAATCCCGCTTTCGGGATCGCGCTCGCCGCGCAGCCAGCAATAGCCCATCAGCGCATAGACCACGCCAGAGAGACCGCCGAACCAGATGCCGCTGAATTTCGCCTGAACAAAGCCGCTTAATAAAGCAGAAATCAGGGCGATGACAAACAGCTTGCCGCTGCCAAGACGTTTTTCCACCGCGCCACCGAGATACCACCACCACATCAGGTTAAACAGAATATGCAGCAGTGAAAAATGCAGCAGTGCGTGGCTGAACCAGCGCCACAGCTGAAAATCCTGCGCAGTATCGGCCGGCCACGCCATCCACGCCAGTACCTGCTCATCGCCAACGATTTGCATCAGGATAAATACCGCCACGCAGATGACCATCAGCGTGAGCGTCAAGGGTCCGGCACGCTGGCGCAGATGCCCCAGCAGTCGGTTACGCGGATAACGCAGCCCGCTTTCCATGGTGCCGCTTTGCCAGCTGGCAGCCTGATAACGCGCATGATACGGATCGCTAATGAACTGGCGAAGTTCGTTTTCGACCATTTCCGCTTTCGATTCATCTTCCAGTAGCACAACATAGTGCTGATCCTGCTCAATCTGCAGGCTGACGCCCTGCGTCGCCATGTAGTCAACAAACGCCTGCGCCATGCGCGGGTTGTTAAACTGAGTAATGCGCTTCATCGCTTTGTGTGCCTTTGCTGAGGAAGTGTGCCGCCCTGTCAGGCGGATTCAACCTGCTGTGGAAAGGCGTGCTGCCAGGCTTCAAAACCGCCATCCACGCTATAAACCTCGGTAAAACCCTGCGTAGCTAAATAGCCCGCGGCGCTCTTGCTGCTGATGCCGTGATAGCACATAACCAGCACCGGCACGCTGACATCGGTTTGTTCAACAAAGTGGTTAACTGAGGTGTTAGTCAGATGAAAAGCGCCGGTGGCATGGCCCTGAGCAAAGCTTTGCGGATCGCGAATATCAACCAGCTGCGCGCCAGCCGCCAGACGCTGTTGTGCCTGCTGCACATCAATACATTCAAAGTTTTCCATGGGATTTCCAGTCAGTAAGGTTGTGCCTTAGTGTACCGCGAACGCGTCGCGGCATAACCCGGCAAAGTGTAAGGAAAAAGGGTAAAACAGGCTGTCAGAATGTTAGCTGCATCACGCATAAATGTTTTTGTTTAGTTAACCACTGGCATCAATGTTGGTTTGCGACTATTATAATGCTCGAAAACGAACATAAATGAACTATTCCGAACATCGGAGGAGATGACGTGGAAACCAAAGACCTGATCGTAATCGGCGGCGGCATCAACGGAGCCGGCATTGCAGCCGATGCTGCAGGACGCGGACTGTCTGTGCTGATGCTGGAAGCGCAGGATTTGGCCTGCGCAACCTCTTCCGCCAGTTCAAAACTTATCCACGGTGGCCTGCGCTACCTGGAACATTACGAATTCCGTCTGGTCAGCGAAGCACTGGCTGAACGTGAAGTGCTGCTGAAAATGGCGCCGCATATCGCTTTCCCCATGCGCTTCCGCTTGCCGCACCGTCCGCATCTGCGTCCGGCGTGGATGATCCGCGTTGGCCTGTTTATGTACGATCATCTTGGCAAACGTACCAGCCTGCCGGGCAGTAAGAGTTTGCGTTTTGGCGCGGATTCCGCCCTCAAGCCGGAGATCACGCGCGGTTTCGAATACTCTGACTGCTGGGTAGATGATGCTCGCCTCGTGGTGCTCAATGCGCAGGAAGTGGAAAAACGCGGTGGCGAAGTGCGCACCCGTACCCGTGTGACGCGCGCCTGGCGTGAAAATGACATTTGGGTGGTTGAAGCTGAAGAAGTGGATACCGGCAAAACCCTGACCTGGCGTGCAAAAGGTCTGGTCAACGCCGCTGGCCCATGGGTTAAGCAGCTGTTTGACGACGGCCTGAAGCTGAAATCGCCTTATGGTATTCGCCTGATCAAAGGCAGCCATATCGTGGTGCCGCGCGTGCATACCGAAAAACAGGCTTATATCCTGCAGAACGAAGACAATCGCATTGTGTTTGTTATTCCGTGGATGGATGAGTTTTCCATTATCGGTACCACCGACGTGGAGTACAAAGGCGATCCGAAAAGCGTGCATATCGACGATAACGAGATCGATTATGTGCTGAACGTGTTTAACGCGCACTTCAAAAAAGATTTGTCGCGTAAAGATATCGTCTGGAGCTATTCCGGCGTTCGTCCGCTGTGTGACGACGAATCCGATTCGCCGCAGGCCATTACCCGCGATTACACGCTGGATGTGCGTGATGAAAACGGTAAAGCACCGCTGCTGTCGGTGTTTGGCGGTAAACTGACCACCTATCGTAAGCTGGCTGAGCATGCGATGGAGAAGATGTCCAAATACTATCCGGGCATCGGTGCAGCATGGACCAAAAACTGCGTGCTGCCAGGTGGTGATTTCTCTGGCACGCGTGAAGATTACGCGGCCGGTTTGCGTCGCCGTTATCCGTTCATTACTGAAAATATGGCGCGTCATTTTGCCCGCACCTACGGCAGCCGTACCGAAGTGATTCTGCAGAACGCCAGCTCGCTGGACGATCTGGGTGAGAACTTCGGCCACGACTTCTATGAAGCCGAACTGCGTTATCTGATGGAAAACGAGTGGGTTCGCGAACTGGATGATGCGATCTGGCGCCGTACCAAACAGGGTATGTGGCTGAATGAAGCGCAGCAGGCGCGCGTCAGCGAATGGCTGGCGGCGCATGTGAAGAAGCCGGCGCTCTCGCTGGCAAGCTAATCTTCGCTGCATAACAGAAAAGGGCCGATTTAATCGGCCCTTTTTTTACGTCTGAACTGTACCCATTTCTGCGCAATAAAAAGGCCGCCAGCGGCAGCCCTGTTTATATCAGTTACAGACGAACGGGCGAAATGCCCCAAATCTCATCGGCGTATTCCTGAATGGTACGGTCTGACGAAAAGTATCCCATATTGGCGATATTCAACGCGGCTCGACGCTGCCACTCTTCCGGATGACGATAAAGCTTATCAACTTCATCCTGCGTATCCACATAGCTGCGATAATCCGCCAGTAGCTGATAATGATCGCCAAAGTTCACCAGTGAATCAAACAGATTGCGATAGCGGCCAGGCTCCTGCGGACTAAAGACGCCGCTGGCAATCTGGGTCAACGCCTGACGCAGTTCCGGATCCTCATCGTAATATTTATGCGAGTCGTAACCGTTTTTACGCAGCGCTTCAACCTGTGGCGTGGTATTACCGAAGATGAAGATATTCTCTTCGCCAACGTGCTCCAGCATCTCAACGTTCGCGCCATCCAGCGTACCGATGGTTAGCGCGCCGTTCAGAGCAAACTTCATGTTACTGGTGCCCGAGGCTTCGGTACCGGCGAGGGAGATCTGTTCAGACAGATCGGCCGCCGGAATGATCATCTGTGCCAGGCTCACACCATAATTCGGAATGAACACCACCTTCAGCTTATTTTTGACCTGCGGATCGTTGTTGATCACGTTGGCCACATCGTTGATCAGATGAATGATCTGCTTGGCGACGTAATAGGCTGAAGCCGCTTTACCGGCGAAGATATTCACGCGCGGCACCCAGTCAGCATCGGGATCGTTTTTAATTCGGTTATAGCGCGTGATGACATGCAGCACGTTCATCAGCTGGCGTTTGTACTCATGGATGCGCTTGATCTGCACGTCAAACAGTGCTTGCGGATCCAGCACGATATCCATGTTTTTCGCGACCCAGCTTGCCAGACGCTTTTTGTTGGCCAGCTTGGCATCGGCAATTTTGGCGATAAACGCCGGGTAATCGATTTGCGGCTTGATCTCTTCCAGCTGACTGAGATCGGTACGCCAGTTGCGGCCAATCGCCTCATCCAGCACGTCAGACAACGCCGGATTCGCCAGCGCCAGCCAGCGACGCGGCGTAATGCCGTTGGTTTTGTTACAGAAACGGTTCGGGAACAGCGCGGCAAAATCGGCAAACAGCGACTGCACCATCAGGTTGGAGTGCAGTTCCGATACGCCATTGACTTTGTGGCTGACCACCACCGCCAGCCACGCCATACGCACCTGACGACCGTTGTTTTCATCAATGATCGATACGCGCGACTGCAACTCCCAGTTATCGGGATACTGCTCTTCGATAGTTTTGAGAAAGTAGTCGTTGATATCAAAAATAATTTGCAGATGACGCGGCAGGATCTTGCCGAGCATATCGACCGGCCAGGTTTCCAGCGCTTCGCTCATCAGCGTGTGGTTGGTATAAGAGAAGACCTGACAGGCGATGTCAAAGGCGTCATCCCAGGTAAACTTGTGCTCATCGATCAACAGTCGCATCACTTCCGGAATGGCCAGCACCGGGTGCGTGTCATTCAGGTGAATAGCAATTTTGTCGGCGAGGTTGTCCCAGGTTTTGTGCATCTCCCAGTGACGATGAAAAATATCCTGCACCGTGGCGGAGACGAGGAAATATTCCTGTCGCAACCGCAGTTCACGGCCAGAATAGGTTGAATCATCGGGATAGAGCACGCGTGACACGTTCTCAGAGTGGTTTTTGTCTTCTACCGCGGCAAAGTAATCGCCCTGGTTAAATTTCCCCAGGTTGATTTCGTTGCTGGCCTGCGCGCCCCACAGGCGTAGCGTGTTGGTGGCATCGGTATCAAAGCCTGGAATGATCTGATCGTAGGCCGTTGCCAACACTTCTTCCGTTTCCACCCAACGAATTTTGCTGCCTTCATGCTGAACGCGGCCGCCGAAACGCACTTTGTAGCGGGTGTTAAAACGCTGAAATTCCCAGGGATTACCATATTCCAGCCAGTAATCAGGCGATTCTGCCTGACGACCATCAATAATGTTCTGTTTGAACATGCCGTAATCGTAACGAATGCCATAACCACGTCCCGGCAAACCGAGCGTGGCCAGCGAATCGAGGAAACAGGCTGCCAGTCGACCTAAGCCGCCATTGCCTAACCCCGGATCGTTTTCCTCTTCCACCAGTTCATCCAGGCTGAGTCCCATCTCTTCCAGCGCATGGTGCAGGTCATCATAAATGCCCATGGCCAGCAGCGCGTTCGACAGGGTGCGTCCCATCAGAAATTCCATCGACAGGTAATAAACCTGACGCACATCCTGAGAAAGTTGGGCGCGATTGGAACGCAGCCAGCGTTCCACCATGCGATCGCGAACGGCCAGCAGCGAGGCGTTCAGCCACTCATGCTTATTGGCCATTGACGGATCTTTGCCGATAGTAAACATCAGCTTGTAAGCAATAGAGTGCTTCAAAGCTTCAACCGTTAACGTCGGTGCAGCGTAGATGAAAGGTGCATTCATTTGAGTAATCCCCGTACTGGTTTTACATCAAGCGTTGATAGAGTTCGCGATAAGATTGCGCCGCCACCTGCCAGCTAAAATCCATTCCCATCGCCTGGCGCTGTACATACCGCCACAACGAGGGACGCGACCACAACACAAAGGCACGGCGGATCGCGCGGAGCAGCGACCAGGCGTTACTGTCTTCAAAGCAAAAGCCGCTGGCAATGCCATCGGCAAGGTTTTCCAGCGAGCTGTCATTTACCGTATCGGCCAGGCCGCCGGTGCGCCGAACCAATGGCAAGGTGCCATATTTCAGCGCATAGAGCTGCGTTAACCCACAAGGTTCAAAACGACTTGGCACCATGATCACATCGGCACCGCCCATAATGCGATGAGAGAAGGCTTCGTGATAGCCAATCTGCACCCCAACCTGGCCCGGATGTTCGGCTGCGGCCGCAAGGAATCCTTGCTGCAATTCAGCATCGCCGGCACCCAGCAGCACCAGCTGACCACCCTGCGCCAGCAGACCCGGCAGCGCTTCGAGCACCAGATCGAGCCCTTTTTGCCGTGTCAGACGACTCACCACCGAAAACACCGGCGCTTTATCATCGACCTTCAGCCCCATTGCAATCTGCAGCTGACGCTTGTTCTCGGCTTTGGCATCCAGCGTGTCGCGGTTATAGCGCGCGCTGAGCAGCAAATCCTGCGCCGGATCCCAAATCTCAGGATCCACGCCGTTAAGAATGCCGCTCAGACGGCCTTCCTGCAGGCGCTGCGCCAGAAGCGCTTCCATACCGTTGCCAAATTCTGGCAGGGTAATTTCATGCGCATAGGTCGGGCTGACCGCGGTAACGTGATCGGCGTAAAACAGACCCGCTTTCAGATAGGAGATCTGGCCGTGAAACTCCAGTCCATGCATATTGAAGAAGGACCAGGGTAGCTGGATCTCATCCATATGCTGGGCATAAAACTGTCCCTGATAGGCGAGGTTATGCACGGTGAACACCGACTTAGCAGGACGTCCACGCGCTTCCAGATAGGCACAGGTTAAACCGGCATGCCAGTCATGTGCATGCACGATATCGGGCCGCCAGTGTGAATCAAGGCCGCAGGCCATTTCACACCCTACCCAGCCGAGCAGCGCAAAGCGCAGATAGTTATCGGTATAGGCAAACTGGTTTTCATCGTGATACGGGCTGCCCGGACGATCGTACAGTCCACCTGCCTCGATCATGTAGATGCCGACGCCGTTAAAATAGCCAAAATGCAAACGAACCAAGCCGGCGAAAGTCTCTACCTCAGCCACGAGCTTCGCGTCGGGTATGCCTCTACGCACAGCTGGAAAACCCGGAATCAGTACGCGTGTATCCGTACCATCAGCAATCTGTGCTGCCGGTAATGCCCCCACTACATCAGCTAACCCGCCGGTCTTTAACAGCGGGAACAGCTCTGAACAGACATGTAAAACCTGCATTCTCCGCCCCTATAACTGGATCGAACGCGCTCCGCGCGCCGACAATAGTAATTCCTGGCCCTACCGATTACTGCCCCGTGGCCAATTTAGCCAACATAGCGCGCGTAACCAGTACGATCCCCTCTTCTGATCGATGGAACCGACGACTGTCTTCGTCAGGATTTTCGCCAATCACCGTGCCCTCTGGAATAACGCAGGCACGATCAATCACACAGCGGCGCAGCCGACAGGAGCGTCCAACATTGACGTCTGGCAGCAGCACTGATGAATCGATATTACAAAATGAATTTATCCGCACGCGGGAGAACAGCACAGAATTAACCACCACCGAACCGGAGATGATGCAGCCGCCCGACACCAGTGAATTCATGGTCATGCCGTGGCTGCCTGAGCGATCCTGCACAAATTTCGCCGGCGGCGAGGGTTCCATATGGGTACGGATCGGCCAGCTGTGATCGTACATATCCAGCTCGGGTTGCACCGAGGCGAGATCGAGATTGGCACGCCAGTAAGCTTCGAGGGTGCCGACATCGCGCCAGTAAGGCGGCGCGCTCTGATCGTTCTGCACGCACGACAGGCTAAAGGAGTGCGCATACGCCTCTCCGCTGCCAACGATTTTTGGCAGTAGATCTTTGCCAAAATCGTGGTTTGATTCGGTCATCAGCAGATCGTCTTCCAGCAGCTGAAAGAGATAATCGGCGTCAAACACATAGATGCCCATGCTCGCCAGCGCCTTGCTGTCGTCGCCCGGCATAGTAGGGGGATGCGGCGGTTTTTCCACAAAATCGATGACTTTGTTATCGGCATCAACCGCCATCACGCCAAATGCGGTGGCTTCATGCAGTGGCACTGGCAGGCAGGCGATAGTGCACTTTGCCTTGTTGGCAACGTGATCCAGCAGCATGCGCGAATAGTCCATCTTATAGATGTGATCGCCAGCCAGAATCACCACGTAACGTGCATTGTAGCGGCGGATGATATCAAGGTTCTGCGATACCGCATCGGCCGTGCCGCGGTACCAGCTGTCGGTTGATGAGCGCTGTTGCGCAGGCAGCAAATCGACAAACTCGTTCATCTCTTCATTCAGCAGTGACCAGCCGCGCTGAATATGCTGCACCAGCGTATGCGACTGATACTGCGTGATCACGCCGATGCGCCGAATGCCTGAGTTCAGGCAGTTCGATAGTGCAAAGTCGATGATGCGGAACTTACCGCCGAAATGCACCGCGGGCTTGGCGCGTTTGGCAGTGAGATCTTTTAACCGCGTGCCGCGACCGCCCGCCAGAATCAACGCCACGGTTTGTGCTGGCAACTGCCTGGCCAACATCAGGTGATCCGCTTCCTCTATCTTGACCATGTCTGACTCCTTACCCCTGCTTCAGGAACACGCACACGCCGTGCGCGGGTCCATGCCAGGCGGTTGACAGGATCGGGTTATTATCCCCGGCAAAAGGAGGAATGGCATGCCATTCTCCGTTGGGTAATGTCATTGTTGCCACATCTTGCGTGGCGTTTATTGTGATCAGCCAGCGGCCAGAAAGCAGGATCTGCATGCGATGCAGCCCCTGCGTCCACTCCTCACTCGTCAGTGGCTGGCCACCAGCATTGAGCCACTGCACATTCCCATCGCCTTCCTGCCACCAGCTATCGGCGGTGAGCGCCGGTATCTGGCGCCGCAGATGAATCAGCGCTGCGGTGAAGTCATATAATCCCTGGTCAAACTGCGGCCAGTTAAGCCAGGTGAGTTCGTTGTCCTGGCAGTACGCATTGTTATTGCCGTGCTGTGTCTGGCCCATTTCGTCACCGGCCAGCAGCATCGGCGTGCCCTGTGCCAGCAACAGCGTGGTCAGCAGCGCATGGACGCTGTGACGACGACGCTGCTGTACGTCCGGTGAGGCCGAAAGGCCTTCAACGCCGTGATTGTTACTGTGATTTTCGCTGCTGCCGTCGCGGTTATCTTCGGCATTGGCCTCGTTATGCTTACGCTCAAAGCTCACCACGTCGCGCAGGGTAAAGCCGTCATGCGCGGTGATCAGGTTGATCGACGCAGAGGGCGGTCGCCCACTCTGTGCAAACACATCGCTGGAACCCGCAAAGCGACGGGCAAACTCACCGTTGCTCAGCGCGCCATGCAGCCAGAAACGGCGATTGACGTCGCGGAAATGATCGTTCCACTCGGCAAAAGGTGCCGGAAAGTTTCCGACCTGATAGCCGCCGGGGCCAATATCCCATGGCTCAGCGATCAGCTTCACCGCCGACAAAATCGGGCAGGCTTTCATTTCATTGAAAAATTCAGCCGCAATGTCGTAGTCAGGCGTGCGGCCCAGCACCGTTGCCAGGTCAAAACGGAAGCCGTCAACGTGGCAGTTTTGTACCCAGCAGCGCAGACAATCCAGCGCCCAGGCGCGCACCTGAGGATGACTGAGATTGACCGTGTTGCCACAACCGGTCCAGTTAGGATAGTGACCCGATTCATCCAGCCAGTAATAGCTGGCGTTATCGACACCGCGCAGGTTGATGGTAGGGCCAATCTCTTCCAGCTCGGCGGTGTGGTTAAACACCACATCCAGCACCACTTCGATGCCCGCCGCATGCAGCGCTTTTACCGCCTGCTGAAATTCCTGCAGTGCGCTGACGCCGGGCTCGCCCGAGGCGTAACGCGGATCTACCGCCCAGAGGGCAAACGGGTTGTAGCCCCAATAGTTGGTTAACCCGGCGCGCAGCAGGCGCGGCTCATGAGCAAACTGCGCCACCGGCAGCAGCTCCAGCGTGGTGATTCCCAGCGCCCGCAGATAATCGATCATCGCCGGATGCCCCAGCGCCGCATAGGTGCCGCGTAACGCTTCCGGTATGGCCGGATGGCGTTTGGTCAGGCCGCGCACATGCGCTTCATAAATAATGGTTTCGCCCCACGGCACGCGCGGCGCAACATCATCCTGCCAGTCAAAATCGTCGGCAACCACCACGCTTTTTGGCGCGATGTCACCGTTGTCAGCCAGATCGATCTCCCACTCGCCGCCCTGAAAACGCACATCATCAGGCACGTCACCGTCAACTTCACGGGCGCAGGGATCGACCAGTAGCCTGGCTGCGTTAAAGCGATGGCCACGCTGTGGCTGCCAGGGGCCATGCACACGGTATCCGTAGCGCTGGCCCGGTTTCAGGGCGGGCAAATAGCCATGCCAGATATCGCCGCTGCGCGCGGGAAGATCGACACGGCTTTCCGTGCCCTGTTTATCGAACAGGCAGAGCTCCACGCGCTGCGCATGCTGCGAAAACAGGGTGAAATTAACCCCTTTGCCATCGTAAGTTGCCCCTAATGGCGCAGGCTTACCGCCCTGAATGCGGCTCATTCGGCGTCCTCACGCACCAGCCAGATGGTCGCCAGCGGTGGCAACGTCAGGCTCAGCGAATGGTCGCGCTTATGGCTGGCGATCGGCTCGCTCTGCACCAGGGTGCCGTTTTGGGTATTGCTGCCGTGATAGTGGCCGCTGTCGGTGTTCAATACTTCGCGCCAGCCGCCCGGCAGATTAATACCAAAGCGATAGTTTTCACGCGTAACCGGCGTGAAGTTGCTGGCAACGATCATCTCGTTGCCTTCGTTGTCGCGACGCACAAAGACAAATACTGAGTTATCAAAGTCATCCACCACCAGCCATTCAAAGCCCTGCGGATCGAAATCCAGCTGATGCATGGCGGGAAAATGACGATAGGTGTGGTTGAGATCGCGTACCAGACGCTGTACGCCGTTGTGCCAGTTGTCTTCGCCTTCCAGCAGGTGCCAGTCGAGGCTGACGTCGTGGTTCCACTCTCTGCCCTGCGCAAACTCGTTGCCCATAAACAGCAGCTTCTTGCCCGGGAAGCCCCACATCCAGCCGTAATAGGCACGCAGGTTGGCAAACTTCTGCCATGCGTCGCCCGGCATGCGATCCAGAATCGATTTTTTGCCATGTACCACTTCGTCATGCGACAGCGGCAGGACAAAGTTTTCGTCATAGTGATAGAGCATGCCGAAGGTCATCAGGTTGTGATGATGGCGACGATAGATGGGATCCTGCTTCATGTAATCCAGCGTGTCGTGCATCCAGCCGAGGTTCCATTTGTACTGAAAACCCAGACCGCCACCTTCAGAAGGTCGGGTCACGCCAGGATAGTCGGTAGACTCTTCCGCCACGGTGATACTGCCGTCAGCTTCCTCACCGAGCACGCGGTTGGTATAGCGCAGGAAGGAGATCGCCTCGAGATTTTCACGGCCGCCAAACTCGTTCGGGATCCACTCGCCCGCTTTACGGCTATAGTCGCGGTAGATCATGGAGGCCACGGCATCAACGCGCAAACCATCGATACCAAAGCGTTCCATCCAGTAGAGCGCGTTGCCCGCGAGGAAGTTGCTGACTTCGCGGCGGCCAAAGTTATAAATCAGGGTGTTCCAGTCCTGATGGTAGCCTTCGCGCGGGTCATGGTGCTCATAAAGCTCCGATCCGTCGAATTTTGCGAGGCCGAAGTCATCGGAAGGAAAGTGTCCTGGCACCCAATCCAGCAGCACATTCAGACCGGCATTGTGCGCTGCGGTAATGAACTGGCGGAACTCATCGCGCGTGCCGAAACGACGCGTCGGCGCGTAGAGGCCGAGCGGCTGATAACCCCAGCTGCCATCAAACGGGTGTTCGCTGATCGGCAGCAGTTCCAGATGGGTAAAGCCCATTTCCACCGCGTAAGGGATCAGCTGCTCTTCCAGCTCTTTGTAGCTTAGCCAGAAGTTGTCGTCGGTATGGCGACGCCAGGATCCAAGATGTACTTCGTAAATGGAGATAGGTTTATCAAAACCGTTAGCCTGCTTACGATCCTCGGCCATTTCCACTTTTTCCGGCAGACCGCAGATCATGGAGGCGGTTTGCGGACGCATCTGTGCTTCAAACGCATAAGGATCGGCTTTCAGCCTGAGCTGGCCGTGCGCATCAATAATTTCATATTTGTAGAGCTGGCCATTCATTGCGCCGGGAACAAACAGTTCCCACATGCCGTTTTCGCGGCGAAAGCGCATCGGATGACGGCGGCCATCCCAAAAGTTGAACTCACCGACCACGGACACGCGCTGCGCATTAGGCGCCCACAAGATAAACCGCGTTCCGGTCACGCCATCAATCACGGCGCTGTGCGCGCCCATGGTTTCATACGGGCGCAGGTGCGTACCTTCCGCCAGCAGCCAGGTCTCCATATCTTGCAGGAGCGGCCCAAAGCGGTAGGCATCGTCGATCAAATTTTGCTGGCCGTGCCAGGTGACCGCCAGCTGATAGCGAAAGGGATTTTTACGGCGCGGGACAACGGCGCTAAAAAACCCGCGCGGATCGATACAGGTTAGCTGGGCACATTTACGCCCGGTTTTCGTCTCAATTACCCACACTTCTGATGCATCAGGCAACAGTGCGCGAACTTCAAGTCCAGCTTCGGTCTGGTGCATTCCCAGCAGGGCAAATGGATCGGCGTAATGGCCCGAAATAAGGGCATTGATCGTCTGACGATCGACAAGCTCTGACATGACTTTCTTCCTGTGATAGTTGGCAGATGATATGAAAAAAGGCGTGATTCACTCAGCCGTTATCACATGCTCTGCTCTTCATTGAGCTGGTGGCACGCGCGCAGGGAAGCCAACCTTCCTCTGGTAAAAACCCAATGCCGCGTACAACAACATTCAGTTCGGAAAGCAAAAACAGTCAAAATTCCGTTATTCAGGGTTAAGCATAGTTCGACCTTCGCCGATCCCTGTATTGAATAGAAAAATTATTTTTCTGGATGTCTAAAAAGACGAAGTTGATCACTCGACGAACACTTTTTATGCAGGTAAAAGCGCGTTCATCACCGTGCGTGTGCCTCCAGCCAGGGGACGCTATCAACCTAGCGATATTATCGCGCTCCGGTCAAGAGGGAGTTGCCTGGCGGCGCGGCCATTAAGACCAGGGATTAGTGAAGCCTTGTGCCGGCTGGGCAGCCTTAAGCAGGCGGCTTGAGGGCGTTTTTGCCTTGCAGGCGGGCTTTTAGGGTCAACGTCTTTAAGGTCAACGTCTTTAAGGTCAACAGCCATTTCGTACAGGCTAAAGCCTGCCCGAGCAGGGGCGGCATGCGCCCCGCCCCTGCACCCCGGCTATCCGGCAAACACAACCGCCCGCCACAGGCGGGTTCCCTCAGCAAAAGCATTTTCCTGACGGACCGGACGCGATTCGCTCCCAGCTCAACGCGCCCTCTCGCCGCATCCCTGCAGCTCGCCCTGGAAAATGCTTTTCCCTCGGCGGTGGTGATGCCTCTTAAAGGTCAAAACCCAGGTCAAAACAAAAAACTTAAGTTCTGAAGACAAAATCAAACCCCTCAACCTTTCTGGTTTTAAGTTTCTAAATATTGGCTTTTAGCTTTTAGCTTCTGGTTTTTGGCTTTTTGGCTTTTTGGCTTTTTGGCTTTTAGCTTCTGGTTTTTGGCTTTTTGGCTTTTAGCTTCTGGTTTTTAGCTTTTTGGCTTTTAGCTTCTGGTTTTTAGCTTTTAGCTTTTTGGCTTTTTGGCTTTTGGTTTGGGTGTTGACCTTGAGGAGGCATCGCAAACGCTGAGGAGATGAACATTTTAGGATGTCCCGCCATGGATGGCGGGACAAGGGAGCGTTGAGCGGGGAGCGAATCGCGAGCGGTCCGTGAAGAAATGTGAACCGACGAAGGGACCCGCGCAGCGGGCGGTTGTGTTTGCCGGATAGCGCGGGTGCAGGGCCGGGGCGACTGCCGGCCCTGCTCGGGCTGCCTTCAGGCAGAACGAAATCGCCTTTGACTTTGACTTTGACCTTGACCTGGCCCTGCTCGGGCAGGCTTTAGCCTGTACGAAATGGCCTTCGACCTGGCCTTTAAACAGCCAGCCTGCAAGGCAAGCCACCCGCTTTCGGGCAACACTCCCCGCTTTAGGCCAGCAGGCGCAGCATCCGGCGTAATGGCTCGGCCGCGCCCCACAGCAGCTGATCGCCGACCGTAAATGCTGACAGGTACTCTGGTCCCATATTCAGCTTACGCAGGCGACCTACCGGCGTTGCGAGCGTGCCGGTCACCGCGGCAGGTGTCAGTTCACGCATGGTGATCTCGCGATCGTTTGGCACGACTTTTACCCACTGGTTATGCGTGGCCAGCATCTGCTCGATCTCGGCCAGCGGCACATCTTTTTTCAGCTTTAGGGTAAACGCCTGACTGTGGCAGCGCAGCGCGCCGACGCGTACGCACAGACCATCTACCGGAATCACCTGCGACGTACCGAGAATCTTGTTGGTTTCTGCCTGGCCTTTCCACTCTTCGCGGCTCTGGCCGTTATCCAGCTGCTTGTCGATCCACGGGATCAGACTGCCTGCCAGCGGCACGCCAAAGTTGTCGACCGGCAAATCACCGGAACGGCTCAGCTCGGTGACCTTGCGTTCGATATCCAGAATGGCCGAGGCCGGGTTTTGCAGCAGATCGCCCACGTGACCATGCAGCTGCCCCATCTGGTTCAGCAGTTCCCGCATATGACGCGCGCCGCCGCCGGAAGCGGCCTGATAGGTGGCTACCGACGCCCACTCCACCAGATCCTGTGCGAACAGGCCGCCCAGCGACATCAGCATCAGGCTCACGGTACAGTTGCCGCCGGCAAAGGTTTTAATGCCCTGATCCAGACCCTGCTGAATCACATGCTGGTTGACCGGATCGAGGATAATGATCGCATCGTCCTGCATGCGCAGCGAAGAGGCAGCATCAATCCAGTAGCCCTGCCAACCGCTGGCACGCAGGCGCGGATAAACATCGTTGGTATAATCGCCGCCCTGGCAGGTGATAATAATATCCAGCGCACGCAGCGCCTCAATATCAAAGGCATCCTGCAGCGTTCCGGTTGATTGACCGCCGATCTGCGGTGCGGCTTCTCCGTGCTGTGAGGTGGAGAAAAAAACCGGGCGAATGACATCAAAATCACGCTCTTCAGTCATACGCTGCATCAATACTGAGCCGACCATACCGCGCCAGCCGATTAAGCCTACAGATTTCATTTATTGCCTCTTTAGCGGACGAAACACCAGCTGAGACCCTCAGCTGGACAGGCGAACATTAACCGAAATTCAGGCTGAAAACAGAGCTGAAAGGGGCTGGGGCAAAAAGCCGCGCCTTATTTCGGGATAGACGATTTACTAATGGGTATCAACTCTACAAAATGCTGCACTTCTGGCAAGTGAATTAATTCGATAGCGCTACGATTTTCAGCAGTACCGCTAATAACCGCCTGAGCGGACAATCACGCAGAGTAATACAAATGACTGAAATGATTTCGGCAACCATATTATTATTGTTAATCATGGATCCGCTGGGCAATCTGCCGATATTTATGTCGGTGCTCAAGCATCTCGAACCTAAAAGACGGCGCGTGGTGCTGATTCGCGAAATGTTGATCGCGCTGGCTCTGATGCTGCTGTTTCTGTTTGCCGGTGAAAAAATTCTGACCTTCCTTAATCTGCGCACCGAAACGGTGTCGATTTCCGGCGGCATCATTCTTTTTCTGATCGCCATCAAAATGATTTTCCCTTCGCATGAAAGCAACGCCAGCGGCCTGCCGGTAGGTGAAGAGCCGTTTCTGGTGCCGCTGGCGATTCCGTTAGTGGCCGGGCCGTCGCTGCTGGCCACGCTGATGCTGCTGTCGCATCAATATCCCAACCAGATGTCTTATCTGGTGCTGGCGCTGCTGTTTGCCTGGGGAATTACGGTGGCGGTGCTGCTGATGTCGGGGCTGTTTATTCGCCTGCTGGGCGAGAAAGGCGTCAACGCGCTGGAGCGTTTGATGGGCTTGATTTTGATTATGCTGGCGACGCAAATGTTTCTGGATGGCATTCGCGCCTACATGAAGTGGTAAAACGGCGGGCGACTGAGCGTCGCCCGCGCGTGATGTCAGGAGAGCAGCGTAAAGGCGATCATGCCGATAATGGCACCGACCGTGCCCAGAATGGTCTCCATCAGGGTCCAGGTTTTTAACGTTTCGCCTTCGGTGGCGCCGGTAAATCGGCCAAACAGCCAAAAACCGGCGTCGTTAACGTGGCTTAATACAATGGAACCGCCGCCAATGCAGATCGACAGCGCCGCCATCTGCGCGCCGTTGTAGTGCAAAGGCTCAATCACCGGCATCACTAAACCCACTGCGGTCAGACAGGCGACCGTGGCCGATCCCTGAATGACCCTGACCGCCGCCGACAGAATAAAGCAGGCCAGCGCGATGGGTAAGCCCGCACCGGTCAGCGCATGGCCGAGCACCGGACCGACGCCCGAATCCACCAGCACCTGCTTGAACACACCGCCCGCACCGATCACCAGCAAAATAATGCCTGCCGGTTGCAGCGCGCTGCCGCAGATTTCCATCACCTTCTCTTTTTCCATGCCCTGACGCCCGGCCAGGCCATAAATCGCCACCAGACAGGCGAGCAGAATGGCAATAAACGGATGCCCAATAAACTCCAGCCACTGATAGAGCTGCGAGCCTTCTGGGGTAAAGCGCGCGCCGATGGTTTTCAGGCCCACCAGCACCAGCGGGAAAAGGATCAGCGCGATGCTGAAGCCAAACGACGGCAGCTTGCTTTCATGCACATCGGGCTGATGATCTTCCGGCGGTGAGCTGAAGGTCACGTGCCGCGCAATCAGGTTGCCGAACAGCGGACCGGCGATCAGCATGCCGGGAATAGCCGCGCAGAGGCCGAGCAAAATCATCCAGCCAAAATCAGCGTGCATCTGTGATGCCAGCAGCATCGGCGCCGGACCCGGCAGCAGAAAGGCCGCTGAGGCCGCCACACCAGCAAACAGCGGAATCACCAGCTTTACCAGATTATCATGGGTGCGGCGCGCCACGGCGAAGGCGATGCTGATCAACAGTACCACCGCGACCTCAAAAAACAGCGGCAGTGCGCAGATCAGCCCGGCGATACCCATGGCGTAATGCGCGCGATTCTCGCCAAAGGCTTTCAGCATGCGAATCGCAATCTGATCCACGGCACCGGTTTCGTGCAGGATTTTGCCAAACATCGCGCCCAGCGCGACCACAATCGCCAGAAAGCCGAGCGTACCACCCATGCCTTTTTGCATGGTTTCCGCTATCTGATCCAGCGGCATACCCGAGAACAGGCCTGCGCCCACTGAGACGATCATCAGCGCCACGAAGGCGTGCAGGCGGGCTTTCATTACCAGAAACAGCAACAGCAGTACCGAACCGGCAGCGGTTAAAATTAACGTTGCCGTGCTCATGCCTGACCTTTGGCGATGGCATCCTTGATCGCGGTCACCGTATCGATCACCACGTTTCCCACGGTCTGATTGATATCGATAATCACCACGTCTGGCTCATCCGCACCCGGCTCTTCCAGCGTGGCGAACTGCGTTACCAGCATCTGTGGCTTGAAGAAGTGGCCTTTACGCGCGCGCAGACGCGATTCGATGGTGTCGAAATCGCCTTTCATATACAGAAAGGTCAGGTTTTGGTTGCCGTGGCGCAGGATATCGCGATACCGCTTTTTCAACGCCGAGCAGACAATAATCGAAATCGGCTGAGTACGCTGCATGGCAAACGCCGCATCGTTTAACGCCTGTAGCCATGGCTGGCGATCTTCATCGTTCAGCGGATGGCCATCGGCCATTTTCATGATGTTGGCGCGCGGATGCAGGAAATCACCGTCAAGAAAGGCGGTGCTGAGTTGATGCGACACGTCACTGGCCACGACGGATTTGCCGCTGCCTGAAACGCCCATCAGGATAAAGACGTGATGCGGCGGTAGATATGTAGACATAGAGGTTTTCTCCGACGAAGGTTTTATGCAATGTTACCGATAACAATATGAACAGCATTGTCAGGAGGTGCGCAAAGCGTAGCAACCGTTCAGCGGTGAAAAGTACGAAAGTGTGAGCCAGCTCGTAAAACTGGCAAATTCAGATGCTGCCACCTTCAAGGATAGAAAAACCGATATCGCAGGGCGGCGATTGACTGACATCGCCCGCAATGCGCGCCAGCAACATGCTGGCCGCCTGCTCGCCCATCTGCTCACGCGGCGTGAGTACCGTGGCCAGACGCGGATTGACCACCTGACAAATATCGTGGCCATGGAAACCGGCAATCGCCATATCCTGCGGCACCTGTAATCCCAGCCGCTGACATTCAAACATGGCGCCGACCGCCAGATCGTCGTTGGTGCAGAACAGGCTGTCGGTTTCAGGATGGCGAGAGCGCGCTTCATGCAGCAACATTGCGCCAGCTGAGAATGATGAGGCCTCCTCCATCATCACGCTGTGCGGCGTCAACCCCGCTTCCCGCATCGCCTGCTCATAGCCCTGCTGCTTTTGCAGCGTGCGTTCATCCAGACGGGCGCCGAGATAAACCGTGTGCCGGTAGCCTTTGCGCAGAATCGCCTGCGTCATTTGTCGCGCCGCCTCAATATTGTTGAAGCCTACGGCCATATCCAGACATGGCGACAGGCTGTCCATCATCTCAATCACCGGAATACCGGCGGTCTCCAGCATGCGCAGGCTGCCTGGCGTATGGCTACGTTCGGTGAGAATCACGCCGTCAATATTCCAGCCCAGCAAGGAGCGCAGCTGCCGCTCCTCTTTTTCCGCGTTATAGCCAAAATGCGCCACCAGTGTCTGATAGCCCGCCGCATCGGTTACCGTTTCAATGCCGCGCAGCACGTCAGCAAACACCTGGTTGGTCAGCGACGGCAGCAGCACGCCGATAGCGCGGCTGGTGGCATTGGAGAGCATATCGGGCGCGCGATTGGGAATGTATCCCAGCTCGTCCAGTGCCGCAGCGATCTTATCGCGCAGCGCAACAGAGACCTGCTCAGGATTACGCAGATAGCGACTAACCGTCATTTTGGTGATGCCAACGCGATCGGCGACATCCTGCAATACAGGTCTTTTTTTCTTCATCGGAATCAGGCAGCTAAAGAAGTGATGCGCTGAGTCTATCAAAAAAGCGCGAGAACGCCTGTAAGAGAAGGTGGTTATCGACGGCAAATGTAGGGCAAAAAAAAGCCAGCGCAAGGCTGGCAAGAAATACTGGAAGCAATGTGAGCAATGTCGTGCTTTCACAGACGGCCAGCAGACCGGCTGAGAACGCAGAGCAATAATAATCATTATCATTCGCGTCTGTAAAGTTCTTTATGCGAATAGTTTTCATTTCGCGTTTACCATCACACGCGAATGTAATGAAGTGTCGTTTTATGCCGCTTCGGGACGCTTCTTAGCGCAACGTGTCAGCGTTATGAACAAGGATGTACACCAGACATATCATCACCTGATGTGCACCATAAGGAACATACCATGCAAAGAAACACATTTAATCGCCCGGGTAATCGCTTTGAGCAGATGGCCGTTGCGGCGCCGGTCATCAGTACCATTTATGAAAGCTCTGGCGCTCCGTTAAACCCGGTCGGCGACGGTCTGACCTCCACCGATTCCACGCCCATTTTCGAAGGCACCGCAGCACCGGGCAGCCTGGTTTCTATCTGGGCCAACGGCGTTAAAGTCGGTGAAGGTTATGCTAACCAGTTCGGTATCTTTAATTTTGAAATCACCACGCCGCTGCTTGCCGGGCCGCAGCTGATCTCCGCCCGCGCCGAACTAAACAATGAATTCAGCCCATCTTCACCACTACAAACGGTGATTTTCTGGGACAATAACGTTGATCCTGTGCCGCCGGTTGACCCGGTTGACCCGGTTGACCTGGTTGACCCGGTTGACCCAGTCGATCCGGTTAATCCCGTTGACCCCGCTCTGCCGCCCGCGCCTTTTATGGCGCCTGGCATTTCCAGCGTCACGGATAACGACGGCCCGCGCCGTGGTGATTTGCGCAACGGCCAAACCACTGATGACGCCACACCGCTGCTGCGCGGATATGCCGACAGCAATGCAATAGTCTACCTGTTCGATCAGGGCAAAGAGATCGGCTCCGTACAGGCAAATATTTTTGGCAACTGGAGCTATGAGCTCACCACGGCACTGAGTAATGGACAGCATACGCTGACCGTTGGCGTGATTGACAGCACCGGCACCCTGCGTATCAGCGACGCCAGCTTTACGCTATCTGTGGCGGCACCGGTTCCCGCTGCCATCACTGGCGCACTGAACGATGCGGGCGAAAACGTCGGCTCACAGACTGACGACAACCGTCCAACGCTGATCGGCACGGGCGCAGCAAACGGCACCGTGTTTATCCTGGATAATGGCCGTATGCTCGGCTCCGCTACCATCAATGAAAAAGGCGAATGGGCCTTTACACCCGATGCCGCGCTGACCACTGGCAATCATATCTTCTATATCGAGGTTGCCGGTCCGGATGGCAGCTTTAGCGGTGCACAAGCGCCGCTGGAACTGGATATTGTGAATACCGCCCCGCCGGTTGACCCTGTTGACCCAATCGACCCTGTTGACCCTGTTGACCCTGTTGACCCAATCGACCCAATCGACCCGGTTGACCCAATCGATCCGGCGCCTGCACTTTCCACGCCGGTGATTGAAGGCGTTTATGACAACCGCAATGGTGATGAAGTTCGCATTGAAAACGGCCTGACTAAAGATGTGACGCCACTGCTTAAAGGCAGCGCCGATCCTTTTGCAGTAGTCGGTATTTTCGATGCGGTTAATAATTTGGTTGCCCGCGCAGAAGCCAATGCGCAGGGTGAATGGTCAACGGAGCTACCGGGCCTGGGCGGCAATGTTTTTTATGCCCTTGCCATGGATCCTGAAAATTACAGCAATGTTAGCGAGCGCAGTGAGCCGGTCGAAATCGCCTTTGATTTCTCACGCGCTTTTACTCCGTACTCTACTGAAACGCTGCTGCAGGAAGGTAACGAGCTGCTGTTCCCGCAGGAAGAGCAGGCTGTTGCTGCTACCCAGCCAGCCGAGCCGGTGGCCTGGGCCAATACGGATTCTGTTCAGCAGGATCTGAATGAAACGGTAACCTGGTAATTCTCTACTTAATCCCTGTCGATGGGGTCATCCGCCAGCACCAATAACGGCTTCCCTGGCGGTTCTTCAGGGCCATGTTAAACATGGCCCTTTTTTATGCCGGCTGATTAATATCCCCTGTGCCCGTTGCATTGACCACAACATAACCCTCTGATTATCTATCTTATTTATTAAAACCGGCATTCACTGGCGCTGTAAACATTCGTCAGCGTTATGCCTTCAAGACGCTTCTCAGTTTTTTTTAAAACGCACAGGTTGACTATGTCTCCTTGCTTTAACACCAAAAAACTTTAATAGGGAAGCTTATGAACGACGTAAACAACATCACTCGCCGTGCAGGCACGATACGCAGCGCCGATATCGGTGCCGTATTGCCTGCCAGCCATACAGCAGCAGATGCCACTATCACAACGGTGCTTTCGGTCAGCATCAACCATGCGGCAGATGATCTTGGCCCGGAGACCGCTGATTTGCTGTCGGGTCAATACACTGACGATAGCCAGCCAACGCTGCACGGCTCAGGCACACCAAACGGCATCGTCAAAATCTATACGGAAAATGGCCTGTTGGGTTCCGTTCAGGTAAATGAAAAAGGCGAATGGAGCTTTACGCCGGAACGCGCGCTGTCACCTGGTGTGCATCGTTTTCGCCCAGAAATCAGCCATCAGGATGTAGAACAGCCGCTTAGCGGCCAATGGTTTGAACTGGGAATCACTGAGCCGGTGTTACTGACGCCGGAAATCATGGATGTGCGCGATAATGAAGGCGCCAGCAGTTGGCTCAAAAGCGGCGCAACCACTGATGATGCGACGCCAACCTTTACCGGCTATGTTGATGCGCCGGGCATGACCATTGTGGTACGTGACAACAACAACATCATCGGTTATATCGAGGTGGAAGAGTATGGTGACTGGATATATACGCCAGAGCCTGCGCTGGCAACCGGCAGCCATAGCCTGACCTTTGAAATTATCGACAGCCAGGGCAACGTGCACGCCAGCGAGCCTTTTGTCCTGCACATTGCGCCATCAGCTATCGCTAAAATTCTCTACGCCGATGACAATGTAGGCAGCGTCACCGACAGCTTATTTTCCGGCGCACGTACCGATGACACCACGCCAACGTTGCATGGCACCGGCACGCCAGACACCATCATTCATATTTATTACCGCGGCACGAATTACCTTGGCTCGGCGAAAACCAACGCCAATGGCGAGTGGAGCTTCACGACCCCTGAGTTTTCAGAAGGAAGATATAGCTTTACCGCGCGCGAAGTCGGTGCCAATGGTCAGTTGCAGCCAGCAGGCCCAGGATTCACTCTGGATATTACGCCGCCGGTTCCCTACACCGCACCCACCATCAGCAACATTTACGATGACGTCGGCGTTCCTAAATCTCTGAGCAACAACAGTATCACCGATGACGCCACGCCGCGCTTTACCGGTCGTGGTATGCCGAACAGCATCATCGAAGTGCGCGACAACGATCAGAAAATCGCCGACGTACAGGTCGATCGCTTTGGTAACTGGAGCTGGACGCCGAACCCGGCGCTGCAGCCAGGCAACCACAGCTTCAACTTTGTCACCCTTGGTGAAAACGGCGACGAATATGCCAGCCAGGATACCAACCTGCAGATCATTACCCAGATTCCAGGCCGCATTATTTCTGCCGACGACAACGTGGGCGCGGTGACCGGTTCGCTGAGCCATGGCGCGCGCACCGATGACACTACGCCGACGTTAAAAGGCGTGGGTACACCGGGTGGCACGGTGATGATTTACACTGGCCGCTATACGCTGGGCTCAGTGAAGATCAATGAAAACGGCGAGTGGAGCTTCACGCCGCCGGGTGCGTTAGGCGCCGGTACGCACAGCTTCCAGGCGGTGGTTACCGGCCCGGATGGCACTACATTGCCTGCCAGCCCGCCATTTGTACTGGTGATTGCGCCGCCGTTAAGCTACACCGCGCCGACGGTTTCAACCATTTATGATGATGTTGGCGCTCACAAATATCTGAACAATAACAGTATCACCGATGACGCCACGCCGCGCTTTACCGGCCGTGGTATGCCAAACAGCATCATCGAAGTGCGCGACAACGGTCAGAAGATCGCCGATGTACAGGTCGATCGCAATGGCAACTGGACGTGGACGCCGAACCCGGCGCTGCAGCCAGGCAACCACAGCTTCAACTTTGTCACCCTTGGTGAAAACGGCGACGAATATGCCAGCCAGGATACCAACCTGCAGATCATTACCCAGATTCCAGGCCGCATTATTTCTGCCGACGACAACGTGGGCGCGGTGACCGGTTCGCTGAGCCATGGCGCGCGCACCGATGACACCACGCCAGCGTTAAAAGGCGTAGGTACACCGGGCGGTACGGTGATGATTTACACTGGCCGCTACACGCTGGGTTCAGTGAAGATCAATGAGAACGGCGAGTGGAGCTTCACGCCGTCGGGTGCGTTAGGCGCCGGTACGCACAGCTTCCAGGCGGTGGTAACCGGCCCGGATGGCACCACGTTACCTGCCAGCCCGCCATTCGTGCTGACCATTGTGCCGCCAATGACCTACACAGCCCCTACGCTGACCAACGTTTATGATGACGCTGGCATACAGGGTTATCTGAGTAATGGCAGCATTACTGACGACATGACGCCACGTTTCTCTGGTCGCGGTATGCCAAACAGCATCATCGAAGTGCGCGACAACGATCAGAAAATCGCCGACGTTCAGGTTGACCGTAATGGCAACTGGAGCTGGACGCCGAACGCGGCGCTACAGCCTGGTAACCATAGCTTCAACTTTGTCACGATTGGTGATAATGGCCAGGCGTTCAGCAGCCCGGACTTCAACCTACAGATAAGCAACCAGCTTCCGGGCCGCATTATTTCTGCCGACGATAACGTTGGCGCGGTGACCGACACATTGAGCAGCGGTGCCCGCACCGATGATTCAACCCCAACGCTGCAGGGTCTCGGCACGCCAGGCGGCATCGTTATGATTTATGATGCGCGCCAGCTTTTAGGCTCGACAACCATTAACGCAAACGGCGAGTGGAGTTTCACGCCGCACGCCCCATTATCCACCGGCTTTCATAGCTTTACCGCCCAGGTCACCAACCCGGATGGTTATAAACATCAGCCAGGCGCACCTTTTGACCTGACTATTGCTGCGCCAGTGCCGTTCCAGGCGCCGGTTATTGACAGCATTTATGATGGTGAAGGCCGTCGGGGCTTGGTTGCACCAGGCGGAACCAGCGACGATACCACGCCGACGGTGAGTGGACAGGGTGCACCAGGCAGCATGGTCATCATCCGCGATCTCGCTACCGGCACAGAGGTTACCGTACAGGTAGATGCTGAAGGCGCCTGGTCATGGACGCCGGTTGCTTCACTGAGTGAAGGTCAGCATACCTTTATCGCGATCGGCGTCGATGAAAATGGTCAGGAGCACGGCAATCAAGGGGCCGCGTACGCGGTCAATATTGTCTATCCTACTGATAATGTTATCACCGCGGCGACTGATGATGTGGGCATCAATGAAACCCTGCAGGCCGGTGCGCAAACCGACGATAACCGACCAACGCTGCATGGCTTTGGCTTACCGTATGGCGATATCTGGATCTACGATAATGGGCGCCTGCTGGGCACCGCCATCATCAGCCGCGACGGCAAATGGAGCTTTACGCCGGAGCAGCCGCTGGCAGAAGGCGTCCATCATTTCAGCGCGATGTCCACTGATGTCTCTTCCGGCGCCAGAACACCATCCAGCCCAACGTTTGAGCTGGAGATCGTGCCGGTGGTGGCTCCTGAGAATACAGGTAATCTGCGTTCACTGCTGCAGCATGCGGATGCTCCGCTGTTTGCAGAGCAGGAGCCTGAAATCAGCCTGACGCAGCCAGCGCAGCCAACCGCCTTTGTGCCTGCTTCGACGTCGCAGATCGAAGAGTGGGAGACGGTGCTTAACCACGGCTGATTTACGCCGTGACCGCAGTTTTCGGCACATCAGGTGCCGAATGATCTACCAGGAGCCATGACAATCATGGCTCCTTTTTATTGCCTGTTGTTGATAACCTTTCAACCACCAAATTGTTTACTCATTGTTTTTAAATATATTTAGTTATACTTATTTATAATTACTTTACGTAAGTAAATGTCAGCTACCTGCCTTCAAGACGCTTCTCAACGCATTTAAAAACCCCTTCCATCAGCATGGCGTTCAGTTCTACCCATCTAAAAAAATAATCCTAATAAGGAATTTTTATGCAAGATTCAAAAATTCATGCCAATACCGATGAGCGCAATGCGCGCTCGCTGTTAACCAACACCATTCCGGCTCCGGTAATCACGGAAGTCATTAGTGATTCCGGTTCCAAACGGGGTCCGATTGCTGAAAACACTTATACTGACGACCCAATGCCACTGATCAAAGGCACCGCGCTGCCGGGTAGCCTGATCACCTTTTATTCAATGGGCTTCAAAATAGGCGAAGGTTATGCAAACGAGAAGGGTGAATTCAGTATCGTCGCTTCTACGCCACTTCCGGCCGGCCATCAAATGCTCGTTGCCGTTGCCAGCGTGGGCGAGAACAGTAGCCCCGGATCAAATGTCTTCACTTTTGGCTATTCACCGATCGAGCATCCGGTAGATGGTAACCAGCCGGTCAATCCGCAGCCGGTGTTGACTACGCCAGTGATTGAAGGCGTGTATGACAACCGCGACGGTGAAAAATTAATTGAAGATGGCATCAGCGCAGATACTACGCCCGTGCTCAAGGGCAGCTCCGACCCCTTCACCCTTATCTATATTATGAATCGGGCAAATCTGCCGATTGCCAGCGTGATGACCAACAGTGAGGGCAAGTGGGAAGTTGAGCTGCCACCAATCCGTTATGGAGATTTCTATGCCGTTGCTGTCGATCCACAGGATCCTACCAGCATAAGCTATAAGAGCGAGTTCATAACATTCCAGGTAGAGGCCGATCCAATTACGCCTGAGCCACCGGAAGAGACCTTTGTTGCCCCTTACGCCGAGCGCGCTATCGCCGATGAATATGGCAACGTTTCGCTCTCTGATGGCGACGCCACGAAAGATTATACGCCGCGCCTGCAGGGCGTAGCGGGCAAAAATGCCACGGTGATTATTCGCCTTAACGGTGAAGTGATTGCGGAAGTTCAGGCTAATGCGCAGGGCAAATGGGAATACCCTTCTGCTCCCCTGTCGAAGCCGGGCGAAAATGTGTTTACCTTTGCCAGCACCGACAGCAACGGTCAGGAACAGATCAGCGCACAGAGCTTTACCTTACAGCTGACACTGTCATCACGTATTGATTATATGTTCGACGACGCAGGCTTCGAGACCGGTGCTCTGGCATCAGGTACCTACACTGACGACGACCGACCAACACTGCATGGCACCGGCACGCCTCTCGCTATCGTGACCATTTACTCTGAGCGCGGCCCAGTGGGTTCAGTGCAGATTAATGAGAACGGCGAATGGCAATTCACACCAGAGTCGGCGCTTCAGCCAGGCGTGCACCGTTTCCGTCCGGTGGTCAGCCATCCGGATGTAGAAGTTCCGGTCGGCGGTGCTTTCTTTGAGGTAGGCATTCTTACGCCTGCGTCGCTGATGCCTGAAATTAATTATGTTCGCGATGACGAAGGCTATAACAGCTGGCTGGATAATGGCGCCACCACCGACGACGCTACGCCAACCTTTACCGGTTTTGCTGATGCGC
This sequence comes from Duffyella sp. Ts4, assembly GCF_051851875.1. Taxonomy (NCBI): domain Bacteria; kingdom Pseudomonadati; phylum Pseudomonadota; class Gammaproteobacteria; order Enterobacterales; family Erwiniaceae; genus Duffyella; species Duffyella sp. Ts4. The sequence goes on from NZ_JBLYPN010000007.1 coordinate 120,597, forward strand.
CTGGCATGCAGATGGTAGTTCGTGATAACGGCAACGTTGTTGGCTATGTCACGGTTGGCAGATATGGCGACTGGGAGTACACGCCACAACCTGCGCTGCAAACCGGCAGTCACAGCTTTACCTTTGAGATCGTCGACAGCGCGGGCAAAGTGCATGCGACCGCACCTTATGTCCTGCACGTCGTACCGCCGGTCAGCACCACCATTCTGTTTGCGGATGACGATGTCGGTGACGTTACCGATCGCCTGCAGTCCGGCGCACGCACCGATGATGCTCAGCCAACGTTCCACGGCACCGGCACGCCAAACGCTACCGTTAACATCTATTACAAAAATTACTATTACCTGGGATCGGCGAAGATTAATGCCGACGGCGAGTGGACCTTCACACCTCGCGAGCCGCTGCCAGCAGGCTCATACGATTTTTACGTGCGTGAACTGGATGCCTATGGATCGCTGCAGCCACCAAGTGCCAATTTCACGCTGGATATCGCGCCACCGGTGAACTACTTTGCGCCGACCGTTGGCAGCGTTATTGACAATGCTAACAACTTTACGTATCTGAACAGTGGTCAAATGACCGACGATGCAACGCCAGCCTTTAGCGGGCGCGGCATGCCAAACAGCAAAATTTTGGTACGCGATAATAATCAGCAGATCGCTGAAATTGAAGTTAATCAGGATGGCCGCTGGAGCTTTACGCCATCTTCCGATCTGCAGACCGGCCAGCACAGCTTCACGTTCGTGACGGTGGCTGAAAATGGACAGGAACACAGCAGCCAGCCCTTTACGCTGAACGTGATTACCCAGATTCATGGCCGTATTGAGTCCGCTGAAGATAATGTCGGCGACATCACCGGTTCGCTGACCAGCGGTGCGCGCACCGATGACGCGACGCCAACATTGAAAGGTGTCGGCTCGCCAAACGGCGTGGTAAATATCTATGATGGCAACCGCTATTTAGGTTCAGTAGAAATCAATGCCAACGGCGAGTGGAGCTTTACGCCGGATACGCCACTGTCGGCAGGAACTCATCGTTTTGTTGCTCAGGTGACCGGCCCGGATGGCTCCTATTTGCCTGCCAGCCCTGCTTTTGAACTGATTATTGCACCACCGGTTAACTACTTTGCACCGACCATCACCAGCGTTTACGATAATGAGTACCGTCAGGGCTATCTGATCAATGATGCCATCACCGATGATGCCACGCCACGCTTCAGCGGTCGCGGCATGCCGAACACCAAAATTGAGGTACGCCTCGACGGTGAGAAGATTGGCGAAGCGAACGTAAACGCATACGGCCAGTGGAACTTTACGCCGTCCAGCGCACTGTCGTCGGGCAAGCACAACTTCTCGTTCGTGACGGTTGGTGAAAAAGGCCAGGAGTTCGCCAGCGATGACTTTGCGCTGGAGATCATTACGCAAGTTAATGGCCGTATCGAAATGGCAGTGGACAACGTCGGCGACGAAACCGGTGCACTGGCCAGCGGCGCGCGCACCGACGACACCACGCCAACCCTGCATGGTGTCGGCACCCCGAACGGCACCGTGACGATCTACGATCGCTGGGTACCGGTTGGCAGCGCGAAAATCGGCGCCGATGGCAAATGGAGCTTTACGCCGGGATCGGCGTTATCCACCGGCTCTCACAGCTTCCATGCCACGGTTACCGGCCCGGATGGCACCAGCCTGGCAAACAGCCCTGCTTTCAACTTAACCATTGCACCACCGGTTAACTACTACGCGCCCACCATCACCAGCGTTTACGACGATCAGGGCCGTCAGGGTTCCCTGAACAGCGGTGCCATCACCGATGACGCCACGCCACGCTTCAGCGGTCGCGGCATGCCGAACACCAAAATTGAGGTGCGCGTCGACGGTGAGAAGATTGGCGAAGCGAACGTAAACATCCTGGGCCAGTGGAACTTTACACCGTCCAGCGCACTGCCGTCGGGCAACCACACCTTCACCTTCGTGACGGTGGATACTAAAGGTCAGGAGTTTGCCAGCGATGACTTTGCGCTGGAGATCATTACGCAAATTCCCGGCCGTATCGAAATGGCAGTGGACAACGTCGGCGACGAAACCGGTGCACTGGCCAGCGGCGCGCGCACCGACGACACCACGCCAACCCTGCATGGTGTCGGCACCCCGAACGGCACCGTGACGATCTACGATCGCTGGGTACCGGTTGGCAGCGCGAAAATCGGCGCCGATGGCAAATGGAGCTTTACGCCGGGATCGGCGTTATCCACCGGCTCTCACAGCTTCCATGCCACGGTTACCGGCCCGGATGGCACCAGCCTGGCAAACAGCCCTGCTTTCAACTTAACCATTGCACCACCGGTTAACTACTATGCGCCAACTATCACCAGCGTTTACGACGACCAGGGCAAGCACAGCTATCTGAACAGCGGTGCCCTCACCGATGACACCACGCCACGCTTCAGCGGCCGCGGCATGCCGAACACCAAAATTGAGGTGCGCGTCGACGGTGAGAAAGTGGGCGAAGTGAACGTAAACGCATACGGCCAGTGGAACTTTACGCCGTCCAGCGCACTGCCGTCAGGCAACCATACCTTCACCTTTGTGACGGTGGGCGCGAAAGGTCAGGAGTTCGCCAGCGATGACTTTGCGCTGGAGATCATTACGCAAGTTAATGGCCGTATCGAAATGGCAGTGGACAACGTCGGCGACGAAACCGGTGCACTGGCCAGCGGCGCGCGCACCGATGACACCACGCCAACGCTGCATGGCGTCGGCACCCCGAACGGCACCGTGACCATTTACGATCGCTGGATGCCGCTGGGCAGCGCGAAAATCGGCGCCGACGGCAAATGGAGCTTCACGCCGGGATCGGCACTGTCCCAGGGTTCTCACAGCTTCCATGTCATCGCTGTTGGTCCGGATGGCACCAGCCTGCCGAACAGCCCGAGCTTCAACTTAACCATTACACCACCGGTTAACTACTTCGCACCAACCGTCGCCAGCGTTGAAGATAATCAGGGCAACCAGGGTTACCTGGGTAACGGGGCTATTACCGATGACACCACGCCAGGCTTCAGCGGTCGTGGCATGCCGAACACCACGATTGAGGTGCGCCTCAACGGGGAAAAAATTGGCAACGCAAACGTCAACAGCATGGGACAGTGGAGCTTCACGCCATCCAGTGCGCTGCCGTCGGGCAACCACAGCTTCACGTTCGTGACGGTGGGCGCTAAAGGCCAGGAGTTCGTCAGTGAAGCATTCAACCTGCAGATTATTACCCACGTTGAAGGCGTTATTCAGTTTGCTGAAGATGACGTTGGTTCATCTACCGCTCCGCTGTTTAATGGTGACCTCACCGATGACACCATGCCAACGCTGCGCGGCGTCGGTACGCCAGGCGGCTCGGTAGAGATCTTCCTCGACGGCCTGACAATGATTACGTTGAATATCAACGACAAGGGCGAGTGGAGCTATCCGCTGACCTCGGCGCTGAGCAACGGCACCCATGAATTTTATGCGGTGGTCACCAGCCCGGATGGCACTAAATTGCCAGCTGGCCCAACCTTCAGCCTGAGCGTTGATACACCGGTTGAGTATTTTGCCCCGGTGATTGAAGGCGTGGTGGATAACGTCAAGGATACGGCACTTCTCGTTGACGGCGATACCACCGATGATGCTACGCCGGGTTTTGTTGGCAAGGCGATGGCAGACAGCTTGATTGCGGTCTACATCAATGATGAATTCGTCGAGTATGTGAAGGCCGACCCGTGGGGTGTATGGTCCTATACCCCGCTTGTGCCACTGGCTAAAGGTGAGTACACCTTCAGCTTTGGTATCACCGATAATAAAGGCGACGAGCTTCGCTCAGAGGCATTGACACTGCATATCGATCCGCCAATGGCGCAGACGATTCTGTTTGCAGAGGATGATGTTGGCCCGGAAACCGGTCTGGTGATGCATGGTGGTAACACAGATGACACGCAACCGACCTTTAGCGGAACCGGCACGCCGGGCAGCTTGCTGTTTCTGTTTAACCAGCATGCCATGGTAGGTTCAGTGGAAATTGGTCAGGACGGCAAATGGAGCCTTACGCCGGATTGGCCACTGGCACCCGGCCAGCACATCCTCACCGCGCTGGTTATGGATCAAGATGGCTATCAGCATCCGATTACCTCGCCATTCCATCTGACTATCCTCGGTGAAAATGCCTTCCAGACGCCGGTCATTGAGGGTATGTATAATGATGATACCAATGAAATGATCGCGCATGGCGGCAACAGTTCCGATACCACGCCACTGATGTTGGGCACTGGAGAAACCGGTTCAACGGTGCGGATTCACGACTCTGGCACCGGTGAGACCGTTGAAACCACGGTCAACCTGTCAGGCTACTGGACCTGGACGCCAGAGGCTCCACTCAACCCTGGCGAACATACCTTTACCGTAACCGGCATTGATGAAGAGGGTAACGAACACGCGGGAACCGAGCACGACGGCAGCAGCTATACGGTGAACATTCTGCGTTCAACCGACAACAGCATGCTGAGCTATGTCAGCGATGAACTGGATGCGTCTCAACTCGTCGCGGTTGACGAACTGCTGCAAGATGGCAACAGCCTGCTGTTCGCGGAACCTGAATCTGCGGTACGTGCATCGCAGCCGGAGGAGCCAACCGCGTTTGTGTCGGCGTCCGAGCCGCTGGTGAAAGAGTGGGAGACTACAACCAACCACTATTAATCGATCGGTAATACGCAGCGGCGCACAACGCGCCAGCTAATCCACAGGGCCATGTTAATCATGGCCCTTTTTTTACGTTTTTTTCGCCGGAAGTGAGTAAGTAAATGTCAACGTTAGCCGCTTCGGGACGCTTCTCAGGGACGATAAAAGCCAAATGAAATCACAATAAAAAAATCATAACAATGAGGAATCATCATGAACTCAACACCAGCCGCGCCTGTACAGCCTGAAGCCGATAATGCTCGCCGCACGGCACCCCGCCGTCCTGCCGCACCGGGAATGCCTGACTCTCCCTCTCTGCCGCCACAGATCATTTCACCACCGGAAACACGTCCGGTTGAGCGTGAAACCGTTGCGTTACCTGCAGGGCCTTCACGCCCGTCGCTGCCTGGCCTGCCAGACGAGCCGCCTGCGCCGGTTGAACCGATTAACCCGGTTGACCCAATTAATCCAGTTAACCCGATTGACCCAATTAATCGAGTTGACCCGGTTGACCCAGGAACCCCACCGGAGCCGCTGAAGCCAGTAATCAGCGGACTCTATGATCGTAACAGTGGCGAGCGGCCGATTGATAATCATGACGTATCTTTTGACAGCGAGGCAAAGCTCAAAGGCACCGGCGAGCCGTTCTCCTTTGTGGCTATTCTGGATGCGCGCCAGCAGCTGCTGGGCTATGCACGCGTTAATGCCGAAGGCAACTGGAGCCATACGCTGCGACAGGGACTCACCGGCGAGCAGAGCCTGTCAGTCAGTGCGGTGGATCCGAATACCATGCAGCCGATTGGCGAGCCGAGCAATGCCGTTGATTTCACGCTCTATCACATGAACATTGAGTTAATTTTCGCCAACGGCGTAGCGGATAGCGGCATGCTTCAGGATGGCGATCGCACCGAAGACAGCACGCCGCTGATCGCCGGTACCAGCACGCCAGGCGCGATTATAGTGATTCGTGACAACGGCAACCTGCTGCACTCTTTCCAGGTGAATGAGAACGGTCACTGGTCATTCACCCCGTCTACGCCGCTGGAGAATGGCGAACGTGAACTCACCTTCTCGGTGCTGGATAAACACGGCAATGAACACCAGAGCGACAGCACCTTTACGCTGATCATTGATGCCCCGGTGGAAGAAACGCCGGAGCCGGTGCTGCCAGAACCAGGCCCAACCATTGATGGTATCTATGACAACCGTGACGGCCTGAAGCCGATCGAAAAAGAGGGCGTGAGCTTTGATACCACGCCAGTGTTGAAAGGCACCGGCGAGCCGTCAAGCCTGGTGGCCATTTTTTATGGCGATCACCGTATGTCTGGCGTTGCCTGGGTCGATGCACAGGGCAACTGGAGTTACACACCGCAAGAGCCATTAACCGGCGAGCAACGTTTTTATGCTCAGGCGCTGGATATGCGCACCGGTGAGACGGTGGGCGCACCGGGTAATCCCGTTGACATCACCTTTTACGAAGTGAAAATTAATTTGGCTTACGATAATGTCGGCGCGGAGCGCGGCTTCCTTGAGAACGGCGCGCATACCGATGACACCACGCCGCAGATTTTTGGCTACGCGACGCCAGATACGGTGATTGTTGTCCGTGACAATGGCAACCTGCTGCACTCATTTAAGGTCAATGATTCCGGGAATTGGTCATTTACGCCAACATTGCCGCTGTCTGGCGGACAGCACGAGCTGACGTTTAACCTGAAAGAGAGCAACGGCGTTGAGCACAGCAGCGACGTACAGTTCACCCTGCACATCGATGCGCCATCCACGCGCGCGTTTGATGCCCTGCTGACCGAGGGCGAAACGCTGCTGTTTACCGAACCGCAGCCCGCGTTCGACGAGCGTCAACCGGATGCGCCAATGGCTTACGCACCGGCGCCTTCATCAGCGATCGACGACTGGCACAATCAGCCGCCTGGCTTTTAACAGCCGATAAAACGCTAAATAAAAGGGACGCCGAGGCGTCCCTTTTTGTTGATGTCTCGCGTTTACCACCAGGCGTTAATAACCTGCGGTGAGATCGTCAACGGTACGCGGATCGGAAGCACCATACAGCATGCCATCTGGCCCGATCATAATGCTCTGCGTGCTGCCCATCGCCGCTTGCACCTTCACATGCTGGCCTTTGGTTTCCAGCAGGCGCAGCGTATCCGGGCTAAAACCCTTCTCTACCCGCAGCTGATCCGGCAACCACTGATGATGGAAACGCGGCGCACTGGTGGCTTCCGCGACGTTCATCCCGAAGTCGATGCTGTTAACCACCATTTGCAGCACGGTGGTAATGATACGGCTGCCGCCGGGGCTGCCGGTCACCAGCCAGGTTTTGCCATCTTTCGCCACAATGGTTGGCGACATCGAAGAGAGCGGCCGTTTGGCAGGCTGCACCGCATTGGCTTCGCCGCCCACTAACCCGTAGACGTTGGGCGTGCCGGGCTTGGCAGAAAAATCATCCATTTCATTGTTCATCAGGATGCCGCTGTTGCCCGCCACTATGCCGCTGCCAAAGTTGGTGTTCAGCGTATAGGTCACCGCTACCGCATTGCCCTTGCTGTCTACCACCGAGAAATGGGTAGTTTGATTGCTTTCATACGGCGCCAGTTTACCCGGTTTGATCTCGCTGGAGGGCCGTGCTTTCGCCAGGTCGATCTGCTGCGCCAGCGACTTCGCATAGGCTTTGCTGGTCAGCGCCTGCACCGGCACCTTCACAAAATCGGGATCGCCAAGGTATTCAGAGCGATCGGCATAGGCATATTTCTCCGCCTCGGCGACCACCTGCATGGCATCGGCACTGCCGAAGCCCATTTTCGCCAGATCGAAATTTTCAAGGATATTCAGAATCTGCACGATATGAATGCCACCCGATGACGGTGGCGGCATGGAGAAGACTTCGTAGCCGCGATAGCTGCCGCTCACCGGCTTACGCTCCACTGCGCGATAGGCCGCCAGATCGGCTTTGCCAATCAGGCCGCCATTGGCTGCCATTTCGCTGGCGATCTGATCGGCAATCGCGCCTTTATAAAAGGCGTCCGGGCCCTGTTTGGCAATCAGCGACAGGCTGTGCGCGAGATTCTTCTGCACCAGCTTTTCACCTTTTTGCCAGGGTGCGCCGTCCGCCTTAAAGAAGATCGCTTTGCTGTTGGGATGGGCAAGCAGCACCTCTTTGCCGTAGGTGTTGAGATCGTCAGCCAGCGCATCGTTGACCACAAAGCCATCGCGCGCCAGTGCGATCGCCGGTGCCAGCAGGCTACTCAGCGGCAGCGTGCCATATTTCTGCGCCGCCAGCGCAAAGCCCGCTACCGAGCCGGGCGTGCCGGTGGCGAGATGTGAAGTCAGAGAACGTTTGCTGTCGGCATTGCCGTTGGCATCAAGAAACATGTCGCGGCTGGCGCGCGCAGGTGCCATCTCACGAAAGTCGATGGCGGTGGTGCGGCCTGACGCGGTACGCAGCATCATAAAGCCGCCGCCGCCAAGATTACCTGCCTGCGGATGCGTCACCGCCAGGGCAAATCCCACCGCTACCGCAGCATCTACCGCATTACCGCCCTGCTTCAAAATATCGACGCCGACCTGCGTAGCCAGCGCATCCACGCTCGCCACCATGCCGTGCTGCTCTTTTACCGGGTGAAAGGTGTCCGTTTCCACGCCGTATGAGACCGGCGCAGGCGCCGCACTTGCACCCTGCACCAGGCTAAAGCAAAGCATGACTGACCAGCTCAGCTGGCAAAACCGTGTTGTTATCATCCGCGACCATCCCTTTTATTTACATTTTGTTTACTGTTTTTATACGCCTACAAATACAGCAACAAATTGCACGCTAAGTCAAATTCGGTTAAGTCCTGGGGGCGCAGGCTGTGAGCTACACTAAGATAAACCAGACAGTCGCTGGCCTTTGTCAGGCCAGACGCACTGTCGCAGCAATGGAGGAAAGAGAATGAAGAAATGGCTAACGATGTGTGTTGCCCTGCTGCCGCTGGCGGCGTCGGCCAACATGCTGAACAACAATAATGATGCAAATCAACCGGGCTACAATCCGAGCCAACAGCGCATGCAGAATCAGATGCGCAATCAGTCGCAGCAGCAGAAACAGCAGCTCCAGCAGAGTCAGCAGCGCCAGAGCCAGGATATGCAGCGTAAATTACAGGAACAGCGCAACAGTACGCAGCAGCGCGTGTTGCAGTCGCAGCCGGGACAGAACCGCGTGCCGTCGGTGAATCAGAACAGCACGCAGTAACTCAGGCGAAGTCAGGCCCGATAGTGTCGATGCGGTCGGTACAGATCGCATCGACACCCCAACTTAGTAACTCTCTGGCCCGCTCAGGATCATTCACGGTATAGACCAACACGCGTAAGCCTGCGGCTTTCAGCTGTGCCGTGCGCTGCGCATCCAGCAGACGATGGTTGAGATGCAACGACACACAATCCAGCGACGCGGTGAGCGCCTGCCACTCATCATGCCATTCATCCAGCAGCAGACCGCGTGGTAAGGCGGGCACCGCCGCCATTGCGGCTTCCAGTGCTTCATATGAAAAAGAGGAGAGCAGCGGCGCGGCTTGCCCCTGCCACAGCTGTTCGGCGGCCAGCGCCACGGCGCGTCCGGTTTCGCGATCGGTGCCTGGTGAGGGTTTGATCTCAATGTTGGCAAACAGCGCATGCTGGCGACATTTCTCCGCTACGTCGCTGAGCAGCGCCAGCTTTTCACTGGCAAACTCACCGCTGAACCAGCCGCCAGCATCAAAGGTTTTAAGCGTTTGCCACGGCAGTTCGCCCGCCACGCCGTAACCGCTACTGGTGCGATCCAGCGTGTCGTCGTGCAGCAGAAACGGCAGGCCGTCCTGGCTGAGCTTCACGTCAAATTCGATCATCGTGTGGCCGAAGCGCACACCGGCGTCAATCGCCGCCAGGGTGTTTTCCGGTGCCAGTTTGCCGCCGCCGCGATGGGCCACCACCGCAGGATAAGGCCAGGGCTTGTTCATAATTATTCCATCCGCATACCGTTGTTAGCGTCGAAGAAGTGTAGCGTTTCTGGCGGCAGCTGTAGCCAGATTGGTGAACCGGCAACGGGCCTGATGGCGTGCGGCAGCCGCGCCACCACGCGATTGCTGCCCCATTTGCCGTGCGCCAGATTATCTGCGCCCAGCAGTTCCAGCGTCTCCAGCACCAGCGGCACGCCGCCGCTGTCGCGCGTTGCCAGCTGAATATGCTCTGGCCGGACGCCCAGCGTCAAGGCGCAATTGGCCCAGCGGGTGCGCGGCTTGCCCAGCGGAATAGCAATGTCCGGCGCGACGATAAAACTGCTGCCGTCGGCGCTGACCTGGCCTGCCAGCAGGTTCATCGCCGGTGAGCCGATAAAGCTGGCAACAAACCGCGTCGCCGGACGTTCGTACACCTCGACCGGCGTGCCCATCTGCTCGACCACGCCTTTGTTCATCACCATCACGCGCTGCGCCAGCGTCATCGCCTCAACCTGATCGTGCGTAACGTACAGGCTGGTGGTGTTCAGACGGCGATGGAGCTGCTGTAACTCCAGCCGCATCTGCACGCGCAGACGCGCATCCAGGTTAGAGAGCGGCTCATCAAACAGGAACACCGCCGGTTCGCGCACGATGGCACGGCCCATCGCCACCCGCTGACGCTGGCCGCCCGACAGCTCGCGCGGCTGGCGATCCAGCAGCTTATCCAGCTCCAGGCTGCGGGCGGTCTCCAGCACCCGCTGGCGCACCTGCGCTTTGCCCATACCGCGAATTTTCAGGCCGTACGCCATGTTCTGCTCCACCGTCATGTGCGGATAGAGCGCGTAATTCTGGAACACCATGGCGATGCCGCGATCTTTCGGCTCCAGCTCGGTAACGCGCTGGCGATCGATCCAGATATCGCCGGAAGAGACGCGCTCCAGCCCGGCCACCATGCGCAGCAGGGTCGATTTTCCGCAGCCCGACGGGCCGACCATCACCATAAATTCGCCATCGTTGACCGTGACGTTCAGCGGCTGGATGATCTGATTTTTACCGTCATAAGATTTGGTTACTGCCTGAAGTCGAACGCCTGCCATTATTTTTCACTCTCCACCAGCCCGCGCACAAAGGCGCGCTGCATTACCATCACCACCACCACCGGTGGAATTAACGTCAACAGCATCGCTGCCATCACCAGATTCCACTGCGTGGAACCGTCACCGGACGAAATCATGCTGCGAATGCCCGCCACCGCCGTGCCCATATGCGCATCGCTGGTGATCAGAATCGGCCAGAGATACTGGTTCCAGCCGTAGATAAAGATGATCACAAACAGCGCCGCCAGATTGGTGCGCGACAGCGGCAGCACAATATCCCAGAAGAAGCGCATCGGGCTGGCACCATCGATGCGTGCCGCCTCCATCAGCTCATCGGGCAACGACATAAAGAACTGGCGAAACAGGAAAGTGGCGGTGGCCGACGCCATCAGCGGCAGCGTTAAACCGCTGTAGCTGTCGAGCATATTCAGCCGCGCAATCACCTCGACGGTAGGAAAAATACGCACTTCCACCGGCAGCATCAGGGTGATAAAAATCATCCAGAAAAAGAGGTTACGCAGCGGAAAGCGGAACCACACCAGCGCAAAGGCCGAGAGCATAGAGACGCTGATTTTGCCGATGGTGATCGCCAGCGCCATCAGCGTGCTGTTGAGCAGCAGCACCGCCAGCGGCGGACTGTTGCTGTTCACGCCGTCGCGCCAGATAGTTTGCAGGTTCTGCCATAAATGGCCGCCGGGAATCAGCGTCATCGGCACCTGATAAATCTGCTGGTTATCCAGCGTCGCTGCAACAAAGGCGACATAAAGTGGAAACAGCACCGTCAACACGCCGAGCCAGAGCACGGCGTGGCTAAAAAAGGTCAATCCGGGACGGTTTTCAATCATTGGTAGCGCACCTTACGTTCGACATAGCGAAACTGAACGATAGTCAGCACGATCACCAGCAGCATCAGCACCACCGACTGCGCGGCCGACGAGGAGAGATCGAGCCCGGCAAAGCCTTCGCGGTAGATTTTATAAATCAGCGTGGTGGTCGCCTGCACCGGCCCGCCCTGCGTCGCCGCATCAATAACCGGGAAGGTATCGAAGAAGGCGTACACCAGATTGACCACCAGCAGAAAGAAGCTCACTGGCGTGATCAGCGGCAGCGACAGCTGAAAGAAACGCCGCACCGGTCCGGCGCCATCAATCGCCGCCGCTTCCACCAGCGAACGGGGAATGGATTGCAGCGCGGCGAAGAAAAACAGGAAGTTATAGCTGATCTGCTGCCATACCGAGGCCAGCACCACCAGAAACATCGCCTGGCCGCTGTTCTGCGCCACGCTCCATTGATAGCCAACCTGCTGCAAAACGTGAGTAATCAGGCCGAGACCGGGATTGAACAGAAACATCCACAGTACCGCGGCGATGGCGGGTGCCACCGCATAGGGCAGCAGCAGCAGCGTTTGATAAAAACGGCGCAGGCGCAAAACGTAGTCAACCAGCGCGGCAAACAGCAGCGAAATGCTCAGGCCAAAAAAGGTCACCAGCGCGCTGAATTTCAGCGTGGTCCAGAACGAGGCGAGATAGTAGTCATCGGCAAACAGGCGGCTAAAGTTCTCCATGCCCACAAAGGTGCTGGAGATGCCAAAAGGATCGACGTTTTGCAGCGAATACCAGAGCGCTTCGCCCGCTGGCCAGATAAAAAAGATGACGGTGATGCAGAGTTGCGGCAGCACCAGCAGATAAGGCAGCCAGCGGCTACGGAATACGGGGCGGGCTGAAGACATAGCAAACCTTACGCAGAACAGAAAACAGGGGCGGCGAATACCGCCCCGAAGGAGGATTACTTCGTTTGTTGTTCGAAGCGGCGCAGTAACAGGTTGCCACGTTCAACTGCGGCATCTAGCGCGGCCTGTGGTGTTTTCTTGCCGGTCCAGACGCTTTCCAGCTCTTCATCCACTGCGGTGCGGATCTGCTGCATGTTGCCAAGGCGCAGACCTTTGGTGAACGGCAGCGGCGCCTTGTTCAGCATCTGGCGAGTGGCGATATCCGCCCCGGGATTTTTGTCATAAAAGCCCTGCTTGCGCGTCAGCTCATAGGCAGCGGTGGTGATTGGCAGATAACCGGTTTTCTGGTGCCATTCGGCGGCGATCTCTGGCTGAGCAAGGAACTGCATAAACTGCGCGATGCCTTTGTAGGTCGCGTCATCTTTGCCTTTCATCGCCCACAGGCTGGCACCGCCGATGATGGCGTTTTGCGGCGCTTCTTTCACCGTATCGTCGTACGGCATCATGCCCACACCATAGTTAAATTTGGCGTAATGGCGGATGTCGGCCAGTGAACCGGATGATGCAGTGGTGATGGCGCAATCGCCGTTATAAAATTTTTCGGTGGATTCGTCTTTACGGCCAAAGTAGGTGAAGGTGCCCTTGTTATTCATCGCTTCCAGCAGTTGAATATGGCGCACCTGCACCGGGCCATTAAACACCAGCTTCGCATCAGCGCCGTCAAAACCGTTGTTTTCCGTGGCCACCGGCAGCGCATGCCAGGCGCTGAAGTTTTCGATCTGAATCCATCCCTGCCAGCCGCTGGCGTAACCGCAGCTCACGCCCGCTTTGCGCAGGGCATCGGTATCTTTTTCCAGCTGCTGCCAGGTTTTCGGCGGCTGCTCCGGATCGAGGCCCGCTTTTTTGAAGGCGTCTTTGTTGTAGTAGAGCACCGGCGTTGAGCTGTTAAACGGCTGCGACAGCAAATGCCCGCTTTTCGCATCGGTGTAGTAACCGGCCACCGTGGGCACAAACTGTTTCTCGTCAAACTGGATGCCCGCATCCCTGAACACCTGATACATCGGCTTGATCGCCTGCGACGCCATCATGGTTGCCGTACCGACTTCATACACCTGCAGCAGCGCAGGCGCTTTTCCGGTGCGCACGGCAGCAATGCCCGCCGCCAGGTTCTGCTCGTAGTTGCCTTTATAAACCGGCACCACTTTGTAATCGGGATGCGTCTGGTTAAAGCGCTGCGCCAGCGAATCCACCTCTTTCCCCAGCTCGCCGTCCATCGAATGCCAGAACGGTATCTCGGTCGCTGCCAGCGCGTGACCGCTCAGTGCCAAGCCCAGCGCCAGACTCAGCGCGCGATAACCCAGTTTGCAAGATGACATATCGGTTTCCTGTGTCATGGTAGGTGCGTGCAACAACACGCTTTTTTCCTGTTCGCGAAGTAACATGACACGGGAAAATGACAGAATAATAACCACGACATGACAACCCGGTGACAGCCAGATTGCAGAGATGACGGCAAGGTTTCACTACGCCAGCCATAAAAAAAGCGGCCGCAGCCGCTTCACGCTTACTTATGTTTCAACGCGCGTTAATCGCGCCCTTCGACGTGGCCCCTTGCCCTTCGACGTGGCCCTTTGCCCTTCGACGTGGCCCTTTGCCCTTGACCTTCCCGCTCGATCAAGGCCGTCGGCGTCGAAGAGAGATCGCGGGCGGACAGCGCACAGCAAGCGGAGCGTACTGAAGTACGTGAGCATTGCGCGCACTGCCCAACCGCGAGCTATCGAGCAAGCCAGGCCGTTACCCTTTCACCTACAAGCGGAGCGTACTAAAGTATGTGAGCATTGCGCGCACTGCCCAACCGCGAGCTATCGAGCAAGCCAGGCCGTTACCCTTTCACCTACGAGCAAGCCAGGCCGTTACGCCCCCAAATACGCGCTACGCACCGAATCATTGGATAGCAACGCTTCACCGCTATCTTCCAGCACGACGTGGCCGTTTTCGAGCACGTACCCTCGATCCGCCAGCTTCAGCGCCTGGTTAGCATTCTGCTCCACCAGGAAAATGGTCATGCCTTCAGCGCGCAGTTTCTCGATGGTGTCAAAAATCTGCTGGATGATAATTGGCGCCAAACCCAGCGACGGTTCATCGAGCAGCAACAACCGCGGCTGGCTCATCAGCGCCCGGCCAATCGCCAGCATTTGCTGCTCACCACCGGACATGGTGCCCGCGCGTTGCAGGCGGCGCTCCAGCAAGCGTGGGAAGAGATCGTAGACGCGCTCAATGCGCTCGTGATACTGCGGTCGGCTGGCAAAAAAACCGCCCATCGCAAGATTCTCTTCCACCGTCATGCGCGAGAAGACCCGGCGTCCTTCCGGCACGATAGCGATCGCCTCGCGCATAATGCGAGCGGTTTGCCAGTCGGTAATGATTTTGCCATCAAAGGTGATTTGCCCCTGGCTGGCACGCGGTTCGCCGCATAGTGTGCCGAGCAGCGTGGTTTTGCCCGCGCCGTTGGCGCCGATCAGGGTGACAATTTCGCCCTGATTGATATGCAGGCTTACCGAGTGCAGCGCCTGAATTTTTCCGTAATGGGCGCTGACATTCTCCAGCGTTAACATGGGATCGGTCATTTTACGCCTCACCTAAATAAGCACGGATCACATCCGGATTGTTACGTACCTGCTCTGGCGTACCGCTGGCCAGCGGCGTGCCTTGATTGACCACGTAGATCCGATCGGAGATGCCCATCACCAGTTTCATATCATGTTCAATCAACAGCACCGATACCTTGTGTTCATTGCGCAGTTCCGCAATCAGTTCATCTAACTCATGCGTCTCTTTGGGGTTGAGGCCCGCGGCGGGCTCATCCAGCATCAGCACTTCCGGCCGCGTCACCATGCAGCGCGCTATTTCCAGACGGCGTTGCTGGCCGTAAGCCAGGTTGCCCGCCTGACGATTGGCCAGCTCCAGCAGGCCGATGCGATCCAGCCAGCTGGCGGCGTGATCCAGCGCTTCGCCTTCCCGGCGGCGAAACGCTGGGGTTTTCAGCAGCCCGGCAAACACGCCGCTTTTCAGATGCTGATGCTGCGCCACCAGCAGGTTTTCAATCACCGTCATTTCACGAAACAGGCGCACATGTTGAAAAGTACGCACGATGCCCATGCGGGCGATTTTCTGTCCTGGCAAACCGGCCAGTTGACGGCCGCGCAACATGATGTTGCCGCCGGAGGGCTTGTAGAAGCCGGTGAGACAGTTAAACACCGTGGTTTTCCCGGCGCCGTTTGGGCCGATCAGCGAGACGATCTCCTGCGGATGCAGCTCCAGCGCCACGTTATTTACCGCCAGCAGGCCGCCAAAACGCATCATCAAACCATCCACTGCTAATAACGGCTGGCTCATGATGGCTCTCCTTTTTGCCGGGTTTTCAGCTTCAGATGCGGGCGCTGCATCGGCAATAGCCCCTGCGGCCGCCAGATCATCATCAGCACCATCAGGCCACCGAGCACCAGCATGCTGTACTCATTCAGGTCGCGCATCAATTCGCGGGAGACCACCAGCAGCACCGCCGCCAGAATCACCGCGAACTGCGACCCCATGCCGCCCAGCACCACAATCGCCAGCACAAAGGCGGATTCGGCGAAGGTAAAGGATTCCGGGCTGACAAAGCCCTGACGCGCGGCAAACAGGCAACCGGCAAAACCGGCGAAGGCAGCACTGATGGTAAACGCGGTCAGCTTGATGCGCGTCGGGCTGAGGCCCAGCGAACGACAGGCGATCTCATCTTCGCGCAGCGCTTCCCACGCGCGGCCCAACGGCATGCGCAGCAGGCGATTGATGACAAACAGCGTCAGCACCACCAGCAGCAAGGCGACCAGATAGAGAAAAATGATGCGGTCGCCGGGATCGTACTGCAGACCGAAAAAGTTATGGAAGGTGTCCCAGCCGCCGTCGCGCGCGCTGCGGTTAAACTCCAGGCCAAACAGGGTAGGTTTCGGGATCTGGCTGATGCCGTTCGGGCCGCCGGTGATCGCCGTGTTGTTCAACAGCAGAATACGAACGATTTCGCCAAAGCCGAGCGTCACGATAGCCAGGTAGTCACCGCGCAGGCGCAGTACCGGAAAGCCGAGCAGCAGGCCAAACATCGCCGTCATCAGGCCCGCCAGCGGCAGGCACTGCCAGAAGCCAAGGCCGTAATAGTGGTTCAGCAACGCGAAAGTGTAAGCACCGATGGCATAGAAACCACCGTAGCCAAGCACCAGCAGGCCCGACAGGCCAACCACCACGTTGAGGCCAAGGCCAAGCATCACATAAATCAGCGTCAGCGTGGCGATATCGACGGTACCGCGCGACACCATAAACGGCCAGGCAACCGCTACTACAATCAGCGCCAGCAGAAACAGTTTCTGCTTCGCGGTAGAGCCATCAATGCTCGGCAGGATAAACGTTGGGCCAGAGATTTTTTTCATGCCCTGCTGAAACAGCGGACGCGCCAGCTGGAAGCAGAACACCACAACACAGCCGATAGCAATCCAGTTCCAGCGCACGCTGCCAGCGTTGTTCACCACCAGCTGTGTGCCATCCAGACTCAGGCGCATGCCCATAAAGAACGACGCCAGCACCAACAGCATCAACGAGGAGATCAGAGCGTTAAGCAGCAGCTTCATACTTTCTCGACCTCCGGACGACCCAGAATGCCGGTTGGCATCACCAGCAGCACCACAATCAGCAATGCAAACGAGACCACGTCTTTATATTCCGTGCTGAGATAAGCAGAGGTTAAGGCTTCGGCAATACCCAACACCAGGCCACCGACCATCGCGCCAGGAATGCTACCGATGCCGCCCAGTACCGCCGCGGTAAAGGCTTTCATGCCCGCCATAAAGCCGATATAGGGGTTGATCACGCCGTAGAACTGACCCAGCAGCACGCCCGCTACCGCCGCCATCGCCGCGCCAATAATAAAGGTCAGCGAAATCACCCGATCGGTATTAATACCGAGCAGGCTGGCCATTTTCAGGTCTTCGGCACAGGCGCGACAGGCGCGGCCCATACGTGAATAACGGATAAACAGCGTCAGCGCCAGCATGGCAACAAAGGTCACGCCCCAGATCACCAGCTGCATAGTAGAAATGGTGGCAGCAAAACCGTTGCTTTCACCCAGCGTCCACTGGCCGGTGACCAGCGCGGGCAGCGCGATATCACGCGAACCCTGCGTCAGGCTGACATAGTTCTGCAGAAAAATTGACATGCCTATCGCCGAGATCAGGGCGATCAGGCGCTTGGAAGAGCGTACCGGCCGATAAGCAACGCGCTCAATGCTCCAGCCCCAGGCGCTGGCGATCACGATAGCCACAATAAAACCGGCGCCAATCAGCATCCAGCCGACATCGATGCCCATCATCATCAGAGCGGCGATGACGATAAACGACACGTAGCTGCCGATCATATAGACCTCGCCGTGGGCGAAGTTGATCATGCCGATAATGCCGTAAACCATGGTGTAGCCGATGGCGATCAGCGCATAAGTGCTGCCAAGCGTGACGCCGTTGAACATCTGCTGGATAAAATAGAGGAACTGCTCGGACATACCTGAACACCTTACACAACTGCTTGCGGGAAGAAGCAGCGAAACCGCAGGAACAGGCTGGCAGAATGGCTTCTGCCAGCGTTACGTTTTACATCATCAACGGATTGGCGGCTGGCTGACGGCGCAATGCATGCGCCGTTTGCACCCGATCAACCTTGCTGTTTATCGCTAACGCGTTCGGGGCGCATGTCAGTCGATGCGCCCCGCGCCTTATCGGACACCAGGAGCGGGTTATTTCACTGCGGTAGAAGAGCCGTCGGCATGCCATTTGAACACGCCAAACTCAAAGCCTTTCAGATCGCCTTTCTGATCCCAGCTCAGGTCACCCATCACTGTTGGCACCGGAGCGCCCTCTTTCAGATTTTTAACGATGTCAGCTGGCTCTTCGCTTTTGCTGCGCTCCATGCCGGTTACCAGCGATTGCAGCGCCGCATAGGTAGTCCAGACGAACGGGCCGGTTGGATCTTTCTTATCGGCTTTCAGCGCATCAACGATAGTTTTGTTGGTTGGCACCTGATCGTAACGTTTTGGCAGCGTAACCAACATGCCTTCTGACGCGGCCCCGGCAATGTTAGAGAGCGAAGAGTTGCCGACGCCTTCCGGACCCATAAACTGCGTTTTCAGACCGGCAGCGCGCGCCTGGCGCAGAATCTGCCCCATTTCCGGGTAGTAACCGCCGAAATAGACGAAGTCGACGTTCTCTTTCTTCAGGCGTGCCACCAGCGTGGAGAAATCTTTATCGCCCGCGGTAACACCTTCGAACATCACTACGTTAGCGCCCGCTTTTTTCAGGCTGTCCTGAACAGAACGCGCCAGACCTTCGCCATACTGCTGTTTGTCGTGAATCACGGCGATGCGCTGCGGCTTGAGGTTATCCATCACATACTTCGCCGCCGTTGGGCCCTGATCGGAATCGAGGCCGGTGGTGCGCATGATCATTTTGTAGCCGCGAGTGGTGAGATCGGCATTGGTCGCCGCCGGGGTAATCATGATGATGCCTTCATCTTCATAGATATCAGATGCTGGCTGTGTAGAAGACGAGCAGAGGTGGCCAATGACGTAACGAATATTGTCATTGATCACTTTGTTGGCAACGGCCACCGCCTGTTTTGGATCACAGGCGTCATCATATTGTACGCCGACCAGTTTGTTGCCATTGACGCCGCCTTTGGCATTAATGTCCGCGATAGCCTGCTTGGCCCCGGTGAATTCCATGTCGCCATACTGCGCAACAGGACCGGAAAGTGCGCCAACGATCGCCACTTTGATATCTTTTGCCAGTGCCGCATGGCTCATCGCCAGTGCTACGCAACCTGCCAGAAATGCATTACTTTTACCGATCTTCATCCACACTTCCCCATCTGTTGTGCTTGCCAGGTAGTCATACTTGCGCCGGTAAATTATTAAAAATCGTTGTTGTATAACGAGTTAGGGTAATTATCCGGCGGTTATAAGTAATAACACTTTATTTTTCAGATCATTAAACAGGAATTTTCTGCTGCAAATCAAATGACACATCCAGAAACTGTTGGGGCTCGCAGCATATTTATCTGGCGCTTTAATGACATTAATTGGTCATTTGCCAGCGCGTTATGCTGCCTCTCAGAAAGAAGTATGGGTGTTTGCTCGGAAATTGCGCGCTGTAAAAATCACTTTGCTCTGTTTTTGTACAAAAAAACTTACAGATGATTTTGTGCGCCGGTTCGCTACACTAGCCAGCTCTTTTCCAACTGATGGCGGCCGCATGAAACTGACTATTCTTCCTTTACAGCACTTCAGCGCACAGGACAGGATCGATCTGCAAAAGATCTGGCCGGATGAAGATATTTCCGCGCTGGCGGCCCGACTGAATGCCACGCATCGCGTCTACGCTGCGCGCTTCAACGATCGTTTACTGGCGGCTTTGCAGCTGGAGATTGCTGGCACGCAGGGAAAAATTCGGCGGCTTAACGTGCGCGATGTTACGCGCAGGCGCGGCGTGGGAGGCTATTTACTGGAAGAGACGCTGACGCAAAACCCGTCGGTGGATCACTGGTGGGTGGCAGATGATGGCTATGATGAACAGCAGGTGATTGCCGCCTTTATGCAGGCGTGTGATTTCAGAGCGCAGGCGGATGGCTGGGTGAAAAACGTCGAGCACGACTAAACCGCGCGCAAAAAAAAGCGGCCCGTTAAGGCCGCTCTCTTCATATCATTATCGTTGCCGTCAGGCTTCGATCGCCATACGCAGTTTTTTCATGGCATTTTTTTCCAGCTGGCGCACACGCTCTGCGGAAACGCCGTAGGTGTCGGCCAGTTCCTGCAGGGTGGTTTTATTGTCGTCATCCAGCCAGCGGGCGCGAATAATATGTTGGCTACGTTCATCCAGCCCCAGCATCGCATCGCTGAGTTTGTCCGCCGCATGGCTTTCCCAGTTATCCTCTTCAATGCCGTCGGCAAAGTCAGAGGTTTTATCCTGCAGGTAAAGCACCGGCGCCATGGACTTGCCTTCGCTGGCGTCGTCATCGGCTGACATATCAAACGTCATATCCTGCGCCGCCATGCGTGATTCCATCTCGCGGACATCTTTGCTGGAAACGCCCAGCTCGCGGGCGACCATTTCCACTTCATCCTGATTAAACCAGCCGAGACGCTGCTTGGTTTTGCGCAGGTTGAAGAACAGCTTACGCTGGGCCTTGGTGGTGGCAACCTTCACGATGCGCCAGTTACGCAGCACATACTCGTGAATTTCCGCTTTAATCCAGTGCACGGCGAAAGAAACCAGACGCACGCCCACTTCCGGATTAAAACGACGCACCGCTTTCATCAGGCCGATATTGCCTTCCTGAATCAGGTCCGCCTGCGGCAAGCCATAGCCCGAATAGTTACGAGCGATATGAACAACAAAGCGTAGGTGAGACAGGATCAGCGTCTTAGCCGCATCCAGATCGCCCTGGTAATGCAGCCGTTCAGCCAGCGCTTTTTCCTCTTCTGCCGTTAACATCGGCCAGACATTGGCAGCCCGAATATACGATTCCAGGTTACCAAGAGGAGCAATAGCTAAAGTTTGCATTTCTTTGGTCATTCAAACCCTCTCAATATAGTGATGTTGATGCACAATCCCTGTCAGGTCGATTACATTACGTCAATCGCCATCCCGTGCTGAAAGCTTTCTGTGCTACTTTGACCGCAAAGTTATCCACAAGTTCGCGTACTATTGTGGATATTTTAAACACAATTGCAAGTGGGGAAAAGTCTGAGTTGGAAGCTTCCTCTGCGGCCACTCTCGCGCAGCAGAGGAAGATTATAGCAAAAAAGATGACGATGGGTTACTGAGGTGTAAATCGGCGTAAATGTTGTACCGTTGCCAGCCATGCAGCAACCCAACCAATGATCGCGGCGATCAACAGCAGCAGCAGGCACTCATCCCACGACAGCCCTTTCAGTACGAAAGAGGTGCCAAATACGGAAGCCACCTGCAACACCACCGATTCCAGCCTGAACACCAGAATTTCTGACAGCAGCAGCGAGAACAGCGCGCCCGCAAAACCGAGCAGCGCGCCGCCATACAAAAACGGACGCAGGATAAAGCCGTCGGTGGCACCAATCAGCTTCTGCACGTTAATGGTATCGCGCCGTGAGAAAATGCTCAGTCGCACGCTGTTGCCGATCACCAGGAACACCGCCACGATCATCAGCACGCCAATCATCGCCGCAACCTGACCGACCAGACCGGTCAGCGCCGCCAGACGAGCAAACCAGCTGTCATCCATACGGACTTCATCAACGCCATCCACTTTTTCTACCCGCTCGCGCAGGCTCTGCATGGTGTTGTCATTCTGGAAGTTCAGCTTCGGCGTGATGATCGCCACCGCGGGCAGCGGGTTCTGCTCTAACATATCCAGCGATCCGCCAAAACCGGACCAGTTGCGGAACTCGCCCATCGCTTCATCGCGGGTTAAATAGTTAACTTTGTCGACGCCCTCTTCCTGCTTCAGCTGCGTCACTACTTTTTCCGCGGCGTCGTCATCCAGCGTCTTCGACAGATAAACAGTCAGCTGCGGCGCCGGATACCACTGCTCGGCTGCCTGGCTAACGTTTTTCCACACCATGTAGCAGACGCTGGGCAAGGTTAACGAAATGGCGATCACCATCACCGTCAGCAGCGTAGCCAGCGGCTGACGCCACATATCCGACAGCGTGCCGCGCCAGGCGTAGCGCCACTGTTCCTGCCAGCCACCTTTCAGCGCCTTGCTCTTTGACTGTACTTTCGCTTTGGGTGCTGGCGCACGCTTGTTGCGTTTATTGACCATCGTTGCCTCCGTGCAGCCGTCCCTGTTTCAGGTTCATCAGCCGATAGTTGCGGCGGGCAATCAGACCCAAATCGTGCGTTGCCATTAAGACCGTTACGCCCACGCGGTTAAATTCTTCAAACAGCCGCAGAATATCTTCTGACAGCGCATTATCGAGATTACCGGTAGGTTCATCGGCCAGCAGCACCGCCGGCTTGTTCACCACCGCACGCGCAATGCCTACGCGCTGCTGTTCACCGCCGGAGAGTTGAATAGGAAAACTTTTCGCTTTGTCGAGCAGGCCCACTTTATCCAGCGCGGCTGACACGCGACGGCGAATATCTTCTCCGCTGGCACCCGAAATAATCAGTGGAATCGCGACGTTGTCATACACGCTACGATCCATCAGCAGATGGTGATCCTGAAAAATCATGCCGATCTGACGACGCAGAAACGGCACTTCGCTGTTTTTCAGTCGGCTAATGTCATGACCACCGAACCAAATCTTGCCCGCGCTTGGCCGCTCAATGCCGCAAATCAGCTTAAGCAGCGTACTTTTACCGGCGCCGGAATGGCCGGTCAGAAACGCCATTTCTGCCGGGCGCAGATGAAAATCCACGCCCTGCAACGCTTGTCGGCCGCCGAGATAAGCCTTACTGACCTCTTCAAAGCGAATCATCCTAATTAGTCCTCTCGGGCAAACAGTGCCTCAATAAAATCCTCAGCCTTGAAAGGCCGTAAATCTTCGATGCCTTCACCGACGCCGATATAGCGGATCGGAATGTTGAACTGGTCAGCTACCGAGAAAATCACGCCGCCTTTGGCCGTGCCGTCCAGCTTGGTCAGCGTAATGCCGGTCAGGCCCACCGCCTCATGGAACAGTTTGGTCTGGCTGATGGCGTTCTGGCCGGTGCTGGCGTCAATAGTCAGCATCACCTCGTGCGGTGCATCGACATCGAGTTTTTTCATCACGCGCGTGATTTTTTTCAGCTCTTCCATCAGGTGCGCTTTGTTCTGCAAACGTCCGGCGGTATCAGCGATCAATACATCCACGCCGCGCGCTTTGGCCGCCTGAATGGCGTCAAAAATCACCGAAGCGGAATCTGCGCCGGTATGTTGAGCCACCACGGAAATATTATTGCGCTGGCCCCATACCTGTAACTGCTCAACTGCCGCGGCGCGGAAGGTATCGCCTGCCGCCAGCATCACCGATTTGCCTTCAGCCTGATACTGACGCGCCAGCTTACCGATGGTAGTGGTTTTACCCACGCCGTTCACGCCAACCATCAGGATCACAAACGGCGCTTTACCTGCGACATTCAGCGGCGCTTCTACCGTCGCCAGAATGCCTGCCATCTCGGTTTTCAGCAGACCATACAGCGCTTCAGCGTCGCGCAGCTGCTTGCGGTTCGCCTGCTGCGTTAAGTTGGTGATAATGCGGCGCGTGGTTTCTACGCCAACGTCGGCAATCAACAGCTGCTCTTCCAGCTCTTCAAACAGCTCGTCATCAATTTTCTTACCGCGGAACAGGCTGATAAAGCCCGACCCCAGATTTTGCCGGGTTTTGACCAGGCTGCGCTTGAGGCGGGCAAAGAAGCCCTCTTTGGTTGGACGATCCTGCTCAACAGGCAGCACAGCCGCTTCCACGTCATCTGCCGGTTCGATCTCTTCGACAATCGCGTCAGAATGTGCAGCAACCGGCTCAACGTTTGTGGCAATCACGTCAGGATGTGCGTCAACCGGCTCAACCTCTGCGACAATCGCTTCCGGATGAGCGGCAGCCGGTTCAGCCTCTACGGCAATCGCTTCCGGATGTTCATCGGCCAGCGCCAGCGCGGCCAGTTCGTCATCGCTGAGCGGCGCATCGGGTTCAATCTCCAGCTCGCCGATGGCCAGCGCGGTTAATTCTTCTTCTGAAATGGGTGCGGCCGTTGGCGGCGCCGCGATTTCGTCATCCGGTGCGCCGGTTTGCACAGAGAAGGCTTCAGCATTCACCGTCTCGTTATCCCGCGGCGGCGCTTCTTTTGCTACCGGCTCTGACTGGACTTTCTCCGCCTCGGCCACCTTTTCAGTGATAGCAACGATCTCTTCGGCCTGAACCTCTGCTGGAGTCTCAACGTGCTCGGGTGCGAGCTGTTCAGTTTCCTGCGTTTCTGCTGGCTGTTGCGGCGTCTCTTCCTTACCGAAACCCAGCCAGGAGAAAAAGCCACGTTTTTTATCTTTTGCCATGGTGCGACCAAACTCCTTGATGGCTAAAACCCGGACAACGGTGCGCCAGGCTGCGAAAACAAGCATATAATAAGCCTGTTAGTCTAACACTTTCCTGCCAACGCGACACAGCACCCTTTTTACGTTTCCTCCGCCGGTTTCGCCCGTTAAACTACGCAACAAATTATGACGAGTTGTGAGCAAGATGATTAAGAAAACACGCAGCACCGGACAAATTCGTATTATTGCCGGACAGTGGCGCGGCCGTAAGTTACCGGTGCCTGACAGCGCCGGTCTGCGCCCCACCACCGATCGCGTCCGCGAAACCCTGTTTAACTGGCTGTCAGCGGATATTCAGCAGGCGCGCTGTCTGGATTGCTTCGCTGGCAGCGGTGCGCTGGGGCTGGAAGCGCTGTCACGCTATGCCGCGTCGGTCACGCTGCTGGAACTGGAGAAGCCGGTGGCTCAGCAGCTGCAAAAAAACCTCAGCGCGCTGAATGCCGAGAATGGCCGCGTGGTGCAGGCCAATGCGCTGAGCTGGCTGGCACAGGCTGGCGAACCGCATGATGTGGTGTTTATCGATCCGCCTTTTCGCAAAGGCCTGCTGGAACAGACGCTCAGCCTGCTGGAGCAGCATGGCTGGCTGGCAGAGAACGCGCTGATTTACGTGGAAAGTGAAGTGGAAAATGGCATGCCGCCCGTGCCGGTAAACTGGAATCTGCACCGCGAGAAAATTGCCGGTCAGGTTGCGTATCGTCTTTATGCTCGTCAGGCATCACGTCAGGAGAAGACGCATGTGGCTTAATATCGGTCGGCTGTTAATGCTGTTTGTTTGGGCCTTTTTATTGTTAAACGTGGTTCATCCCTTTCCGAAACCGCTGACCTACTTCGTGAACGTGGCGCTGTTTTTCATGGTCATTATGCATGGCTTGCAACTGGTGCTGCTGCGCGCAACGCAGCCCAAAGATGCGCCAAAGCTCAGTGGCCTGACGCAGGCGAAGATCTTCTTCTTCGGCGTATTTGAACTGCTGGCGTGGCAGAAAAAGCACTATCCCAAACAGTAACAAGGGCGCCGCGGCGCCTTTTTTTAACGTGCGGAGTGCAGCTGGGGCGTAAAGCTGACGAAGCGCGACCCCTGTACCTTCAGCTCGCCTTTCACCCCTTTATCCATCTGATGATAATCACTGGCGCACAGCGGCAGCTTAAAATCGCCGGCGCCGTTCAGCGGATGGAACCAGGCTTCATAGCGCATGGTTTCACCGGCAATCACTTCGCGCTGCCGCGAATGGCGGTTGGGAGAGGGAAACTCCTGCTTGTTTTTCACTTCGACCGCCAGTGAACGCACCGGCGAAGCATTGTTGATCACCGCCTCGCGACGCTGCTTGATAAACTGCCGCGTAGCCAGAATCGCAATGCATGCCAGAACGATAAAAAAGAGGATCGGTGGCTTCATAATATCTCTCACGCTGTTCAGGAATCGGGTAATGGCTTTTTCGCCGGCCAAAAGGATACATCCAGAGTACGCCCATTGTCACATCGCGATCTCATCTCCTAAACTTGAGGCGACATTATGGGAATGTTATTTGACTCACCGGGCACACCGCCCTGTTTAAAAGGAAATGGTAATGCTGTGGTCTTTTCTTGCCGTACTTTTCTCCGGATGGCTCTACGTTGACGCCTCTTACCGCGGGCCACAATGGCAGCGCTGGGTTTTTAAACCGGTTACGCTGCTGCTGTTAGTGGCGCTGGCGTGGCAATCGCCGACGCTCACCACCACCGATTATTTAATCATCTTTGGCCTGGTGGCGACGCTGGCAGGCGATGCGCTGATGCTGCTGCCGCGCCAGCGTATGCTGTGGGCGCTGGGCGCGTTCTTCCTGTCGCACCTGTTTTACACCATCAGTTTTGCCGCCAACATGACCGTGACCTTCTTCTGGCCGATTCCGCTGGCGCTGCTGATCATCGGTGCGCTACTGATTGCCACCATCTGGACACGACTGGAAGATCTGCGCTGGCCAATCTGTACTTTTATCGGCATGACGCTGGTGATGGTCTGGATGGCGGCCGAGCAATATACCTTCCGGCCTACCGACTACACCTTCACGCTGGTTGCGGGCGCGTCACTGCTGCTGCTGGCCAATATCATCTGGTTCGGCACGCACTTTCGCCGTCGCTTTACCGCAGACAGCGCCATCGTTGCCGCCTGCTATTTTGCCGGCCACTTCCTGATCGTGCGTTCCCTCTACCTGCTGTAATCTCACCAGGCGGCCCTGCGCCGCCTTATAATCCCTTCTTCAGCAGATAACGATACGGCAGGCTGTCGGTATGCTGCGCAATCAGCTGGTGCTCCATAAACTGACAAAATCCGGGAATATCGCGCGTGGTAGCTGGATCGTCGGCGATAATCAGCAACGTTTCGCCGTCAGCCATCTGGCGCACGGTTTTTCTGACCATCATGACCGGCTCCGGGCAGCGCAGCCCAAGCGCGTCCAACGTCTTATCAGCATCGGCGAAAATATCGCTCATCATCTCTCTCTCGCAGGGGGAATGGCCGCACATTTTACCCCTGACGCCACCGGGCGCAAGCCGTGTGGTCAACGATATCGTTTGCGCTAAAATTAACCATTGCATTAACGCCCTGTCGCGGTAAGATGCGGCGCGTTTTATGAGCAATTGTGCTGTTATGCGCAGGCAGCAACCGCTGCGCTGGCTTATAGATCACGTTATCCATAGCTGGCGATGTCACGCCGCAGCAACGTCGTTGCCGCGCGATATCGCAGACAATGACCAATGGGTTCCCTAACCCCACTTAAAAAAGGCTTATCATGATTCGTTTCACCGAACGTCAGCGTATGCATGCGCTGATTGGGCTCTCCCTGTTCCATCTGTTAGTGATCATCTCCAGCAACTATCTGGTGCAACTGCCGATCGCTATTTTCGGCTTTCATACCACCTGGGGCGCGTTCAGCTTTCCGTTTATTTTTCTCGCCACCGACCTCACCGTGCGTATTTTTGGCGCGCCGCTGGCCCGTCGCATCATTCTGGCGGTGATGATTCCGGCGTTGCTGATCTCCTATTGTGTCTCCGCCGCCTTTTATGAAGGGCAGTGGCAGGGATTCGCCGCGCTGAAAGAGATGAACCTGTTTGTTGCGCGTATCGCCTGCGCCAGCTTTATGGCTTATGCGCTGGGGCAGATTCTGGATGTGCACGTCTTTAACCGTCTGCGCGCGCTGCCGCAGTGGTGGGTTGCTCCTGCCGCCGCCATGTTCCTCGGCAACATCAGCGATACGCTGGCGTTCTTCTTTATCGCCTTCTACAAAAGCACCGATGCGTTCATGGCGCAGAACTGGGTCGAGATCGCCCTGGTGGATTACAGCTTCAAGGTGCTTATCTGCATGGTGTTCTTCCTGCCGGCTTATGGCGTGCTGCTCAATGCGGCGCTGAAGCGTCTGGCTGAACGTTCCGAGCGGCGTGCGCTTAATTTCAGCTAGCGGAGCATGGTGAAGCCGCGCGTCAGCAGCTAAGATTCTGTCACTCATGGCGAGTTGCTTTTAGTGGCTGATTCAGATTCTATAGCTGCAGCAACACACCTGTTCGCAAACTGATAAAGGGATCCTGATGCGTAACGTAGCGAAATATATAGGAATTGGTTTACTGGTGGTCGGTCTGGCCGCCTGTGATCAAAAAACGGACAAGGCCGCCGCTGATGATAATGGCGCCAGCGCCAGTCAGACGTCGCAAAATGTCACGTTAATGGATGGCAAACTGAGCTTTACGCTGCCAGCAGGCATGTCTGACAAGAGCGGCAAACTGGGCACGCAGGCGAATAATATGCACGTTTACGCCAATGAAGGCGGCGAAAAGGCGATTATTGTCATTGAAGGCGATGCCACCAACGATGGCCTCGACGTGCTGGCGCAGCGACTGGAAGCGCAGCAGCGTAACCGCGATCCGCAGCTTCAGGTGGTCAGCAACAAGGCGATCACGCTGAAAGGCCAGCCAGCACAGCGTCTTGATTCTGTGGTGTCTGCCAAGAACCAGTCTTCCTGGTCATCGGTGATTTTAGCCAAAGTCGACGGCAAGCTGTTGACCATGCAGATCAGCCTGCCCGCTGACAACCAGCAGCAGGCGCAGACCGAAGCGGAAAATATCGTTAATACCGTGACGCTGAAGTAATAAAAAAGGGCGGCATTATGCCGCCCTTCCCACGTTTTATCTCCGCATCACCCGATTAGATCCCGGCGGTTTCACGAATATATTTTCGTGCTTTTACCGCATATTCAAACGGGTTGGCCAGCGCCGGATCCTGCTCAGCTTCCACCACCATCCAGCCAGTGTATCCACGCTCATCCAGCAGCGCGAACACCGGACGGAAATCGATCACGCCATCGCCAGGCACGGTAAACGTACCGGCGCGCACGCCATCCAGAAACGACTTCCTCTCGTTGCGAATCTGCGCCACCACGTCATCGCGTACGTCTTTCAGGTGCACGTGATTAATACGCGGCAGATAGCGATCCAGAATCGCTAACATCTCCTGCTGGCTGCCCTCAGAGTAATAGGCATGGCCGGTATCGTAGAGCAAAAAGACGTTGTCATTGGTTTCTGCCAGGAAACGATCGATCTCAGCGCGCGTCTGAATGCCGGTGCCCATATGATGATGCAACGCCACCTGCATGCCTTTTTCCGCCGCGATTTCAGCTAATTCGTTATAGCCTTCGGCGGTCAGCCGCCACTCTTCGTCGGTGAAATGCGGCTTGTCATCAAACACCGCCAGCGTAGTGCCCTGAATGCTTTTGCTCTGTTCAGAGCAGCCGATCACTTTGGCGCCCATGGCGTGCAGAAAGTTCATGTGATTGATGAACTCATCAATGGTTCTGGCCTTATCGCCATTGGCAAAGAAGGTGCTGAACCAGGCGTTGCAGATCTGTATGCCGCGGATTTCCAGCATCGGTTTTAACACCGCCGGATCGCGCGGATATTTGCTGCCCACTTCGCTGCCGGTGAATCCTGCCAGCGCCATTTCACTGACCGTTTGCTGGAAAGTATTTTCGCTACCCAGCTCCGGCATATCGTCGTTGGTCCAACCAATAGGCGCAATGGCCAGCTTTACCCGTTCACTGTTCATGATCGTTTCCTGAAGACGCGAGCGTCCAGAGAGAGAAATTAGCGGTTATAAAACTCAGGGCGCGGCGGCATTTCGACCGTCTCAATGATGCCGCTGTTCTGCGCTTTCAGGCAGGCATCAGCCGCTACCGAAGCCGCAAAACCGTCCCAGGCAGAAGGCCCGGTGAGCTGGCCAGCATGCACATCGTTGATAAAAGCCTGCAGCTCAACGTCGTAGGCATCGATGAAGCGATCTTTCCAGTCGGTCAGAATCGAAGTGGAGAGGCGCGCATCTTTGCGCAGCTGCACACTGGACGGCTCCGGCAAGCGAGCGATGCCGTTTTCACCCACGACTTCACATTGAATGTCATAGCCGTAGGCGCAGTTCACAAACACTTCAACATCAATGCGCACGCCTTTCTGCGTTTCAAACAGCACGATCTGCGGATCTTTCAGGCGAGCATGCGTTTTAGAGGTCACGCGTGGATAGACCACCTGCACCGATTTAAAATCGTCATCGGTCAGCCAGCGCAGCACGTCCAGCTCGTGAATCAACGTGCTGGTGATCGCCATATCGGTGGTATAGCTTTCCGGCACGGTTGGGTTACGGTGCGCGCAGTGCAGCATCAGCGGCTCGCCAATCTCGCCGTCGACGATCACTTTTTTCAGCGCGCGGTAACCGGCATCGTAAGGGCGCATAAAGCCGACCTGCACCAGACGTTTGCCGTGCTGAATCTCCGCGTCAACGATGCGGCGACAGCCTTCAGCGCTCAGCGCCAGCGGCTTTTCACAAAACACCGGCTTGCCTGCGGCCACAGCGGCCAGGGTAAAGGCTTCGTGGGTGGGATCCCATGAGGTCACCAGCACCGCATCGACATCCGGTGAATTGATCACCTCAAAGCCGTCGGCGTAAACTTCCGCCTGCAGATCAAGCCTGCGCAGCGTTTCGCGTGCACCATCAACGTTGATGTCGGATACCGCCACTACGGTGGCACCCTGCAGCACTTTGCTGCAGCGACGAATATGTTCCTGGCCGATTGCGCCAGTGCCGATTACGCCAAGTTTGAGCGTCATAATGACTCCAGATTACAGGGTTCAGAGGGTTATCCGGGGCCGTTGCCAGCCCCTGTCGGGAAAATCAGTATTTGCGCGCCTGGGCAAGGTGCTCATCGAGCATGGTCGCCACGGCATCAACACGTTCAGATTGTGAAACGCGCGCACCGCCGACGTTCCACCAGCTGAAATATTTGTGAATCATGGTTTTCGGCAGCACCTTGACGTCAATCAACGTGGAAACCGTCTGTTTTTGCGCATCTTCCAGCGCCTGTTGCAGCTGCTCCAGCGTGCTGACGCGGTAGGTTTTACAGCCGTAACCGGCGGCGATAGCGGCAAAATCCACCGGCACAAAACCGCCGTTCAGCGCCTGCGTTTCGCTGTCGCGGAAGCGGAATTCGGTGGTGAAGCTGTCCATGCCGTGCTCCATCTGCAAATTGTTAATGCAGCCGTTGGTCATGTTGTCGAACAGCACTACGTTGATTTTTGCCCGTTCCTGAATAGAGGTCACCAGCTCGGAGTGCAGCATCATGAAGGAGCCATCGCCTACCAGCGTAAACACCTCGCGCTGTGGCTCTGCCAGCTTGACGCCCAGCGAGGCGTTAACTTCGTAGCCCATGCAGGAGTAGCCATATTCCACGTGATAGCCGTTGTAATCCTGAGTACGCCACATGCGCTGAAGATCGCCCGGCAGGCTACCGGCTGCCGCAACGATGACCGCGTCCTTTGGCAACTGCTCGTTAAGCGTGCCGAGGACGCTGCTTTGCGTAAGAAAAGAGTTCGTCAGGCGATTAAACTCCGCCCACACCGCCTCGCGATCGAGATGATCATCAATTTCCGGCACAAAGCCTTCGCCGCTGTAGACCGCGGCGTAAACGCGCTGCGTCTCCTTCAACAGCTTGCTCTGCGCCTGCTCAATCTGTGCGCCCCAGCCGCTGTTGAAACCCTGAGCCGCCAGCCGTGCATCCAGTGCGCTCAGCCCTTCCCGCGCATCAGCCAGCAGCTGCACGCCATCCAGCTTGTAGCTGTCAAAATTACTGACGTTGATGTTGAGGAAGCTCACATCCGGATGTTGAAAAATCCATTTCGACGCGGTGGTGAAATCGGTGTAGCGCGTGCCTACGCCAATAACCAGATCGGCCTCTTTGGCCAGCAGGTTAGCCGCGAGACAACCGGTTTCGCCGACGCCGCCGACGTTAAGCGGGTGGTCAGACACCAGCGTACCCTTGCCTGCCTGCGTTTCTGCGAAGGGTATCTGATGGCGTTCGGCAAAGGCGCGTAGCGCGTCACCCGCACCGGAATATTTCACCCCGCCGCCGCAAATAATCAGCGGTTTGCGTTTTGTCGCCAGCAGCGCCAGCGCATCCTGTAGCTGCGCCTCAACCGGCAGGCGGCGATCCAGACGGTGCACCCGTTTCTGAAAGAAATAGTCCGGATAATCCCAGGCTTCGCCCTGCACGTCCTGCGGCAAGGAGAGCGTTACCGCGCCGGTTTCTGCCGGATCGGTCAGCACGCGCATAGCATTAATGCAGGCGGTCATCAGCTGCTCCGGACGGCTGACGCGATCCCAGTATTTGCTGACCGCACGAAAGGCGTCGTTGGTGCTGATGCTCAGATCGTGGCTCTGCTCAATCTGCTGCAATACCGGATCGGGCTGGCGGGTGGCAAACACGTCGCCCGGCAGCAGCAGCAGCGGAATACGGTTGGCGGTCGCGGTGGCCGCCGCGGTAATCATGTTGGCCGCGCCCGGTCCGACAGACGAGGAACAGGCGATAATCTGACGACGTAATTTCTGTTTGGCAAAACCGATCGCCGCGTGCGCCATTCCCTGCTCGTTACGGCCCTGGTAAACCATCAGCTCACCACGATCCTGTTCCAGCGCCTGTCCCAGTCCCAGCACGTTGCCATGACCGAAAATAGCGAAAATGCCGTGGACGAATTTGCTCTCCACGCCATCAACATTGATGAATTGGTTATCGAGGAATTTCACCAGCGCCTGTGCCGTGGTTAATCTGATGGTGCCCATGGGATTATCCTTTACGAGTAAGTCACCGCCTGCCAGCAGTGAGCGTCAGGCCGCCTGATGAGACGGCTTAAAAGTGAAACGTGAGGCGATTATAAACAAATATTTTTTTCATAAAATATGATTACAGAAGAAACATTTCATTTTGCGAGTGAGATCAAATATTGAAATGAAACGGTGATCTTCGTCAGTATCAGCGCGCTTCTGATGAAACAGACCATTCAATCATGGCGATTAGCTGAAAAGTATTTCATCCGCTCATGCCGCGCCTTGCCGCTGCTGTAACGGCAGATCAGGCTAATTTATTCTCTTCTGCTGCCTTTTATTGCAGGTAACAAACGGCTTGCTGCTGCGTGAAGAGTTTTAGCTTACTCACACTTTTGAGGTGAACATTTCATTCCATATTGTTTTTGGAATATTTATTCCTCATACTCCCTGAACATAATTACGCCTGGCCAGTCAGGCAACAGCTCTGGATGTCCGGGCTGGCGATGTCTGCTTATTACAGAAGGAAA
The DNA here is from genome assembly GCF_051851875.1 of Duffyella sp. Ts4. Lineage (NCBI taxonomy): Bacteria > Pseudomonadati > Pseudomonadota > Gammaproteobacteria > Enterobacterales > Erwiniaceae > Duffyella > Duffyella sp. Ts4. Next base: position 153,856 of record NZ_JBLYPN010000007.1, read on the forward strand.
TCACAGGTATGAGTACACAACAGAAGCGGCTTGATGTGATCTGTATTGGCCGCATAGCCGTTGATCTTTATGGTCAGCAAATCGGTGCGCGGCTGGAAGATATGAGCACATTCGCGAAATATCTTGGCGGCTCGTCGGGCAACGTGGCCTATGGCACCGCGATTCAGGGGCTGAAATCCGCCATGCTGGCGCGGGTTGGCGATGAACATAACGGCCGCTTTCTGCGCGAATCGTTGCAGCGCGTCGGTTGTGATACCGAATACCTGATTACCGATCCGGCGCGGCTCACCGGGTTGGTGATGCTGGGCATCAAAGATGAAGAGACCTTTCCGCTGATTTTCTACCGCGATAACTGTGCCGATATGGCGCTGAAGCCGGATGATATCGATGAAGAGTACATTCGCTCAGCCCGTGCGGTGGCCGTGACCGGCACCCATCTTTCCCATCCGGACACCCGCGCGGCGGTGGTTAAAGCGCTGGATATTGCGCGCCGTCACGGCCTGCGCACCGCGCTGGATATTGACTATCGTCCGGTGCTGTGGGGATTAACCTCGTTGGGCGACGGCGAAACACGCTTTATCGAATCGCAACAGGTGACGCAGCAGCTCCAGGAAGTGATGCACTACTTCGATCTGATTGTCGGCACCGAAGAGGAGTTCCATATCGCGGGCGGCAGCACCGACACGCTCACCGCGCTTAAAAACATTCGTCAGTCGAGCAACGCCACGCTGGTCTGTAAACGCGGCCCGCTTGGCTGCGTGGTATTTGAAGCGGCAATTCCCGACAGCTGGGAAGCGACCACGCTACACAGCGGCGTGCGCGTTGAGGTGCTGAACGTGCTGGGTGCTGGCGATGCCTTTATGTCTGGTCTGCTGCGGGGTTGGTTGAATGATGAAGGCTGGACGCAGGCCTGTCGTTATGCCAACGCCTGCGGCGCATTAGTGGTCTCGCGCCACGGCTGTGCACCGGCCATGCCAACCAAAGAGGAGCTGGATGATTATCTCAGCCGCGATCGCGACGTACCGCGTCCCGACCGTGATGCACGGCTCAATCATCTGCACCGCGTGACCACTCGCCAGCGCCAATGGCCTGAACTGTGCGTATTTGCCTTCGACCATCGCAAACAGCTGGCGGACATGGCGCGTGAAGCGGGGGTGGATGAAACACGTATTCCGCAGCTGAAACTACTGCTGTTAAAAGGCGCCGAAGCCGCCGCCAGTGAAGCGGGTCTCGGCGATCGCAGCGGTATTCTGGCGGATACCACTTACGGCCAACCCGCGCTCAATGCCATCACCGGTAAAGGTTGGTGGATTGGTCGCCCGATTGAATTACCCAGTTCACGGCCGCTGCGCCTTGAGCATGGCAATATCGGCTCACAGCTGATCGACTGGCCGCAGGAGCACGTGGTGAAGTGCCTGGTGTTCTATCATCCACAGGATGTCGCCGCGATGCGTCAGGAGCAGGACGATCTGGTGCTCGACGTCTGGCGTGGCTGTAATAAATCGGGTCATGAACTGCTGCTGGAAGTGATTCTGCCGGAAGATAACGCCGATCGCGATGAAGCGCACTATGTTGAAATTATCCGCCACTTTTACCAGCTCGGCGTACAGCCCGACTGGTGGAAGCTGCCGCCAATGTCCGCGCCGCGTTGGCAGCAAATCAGCCAGCTTATTGAGCAGAACGATCCGCACTGCCGCGGTATCCTGCTGCTGGGCCTGGATGCGCCAGAAGCCCAGCTCAAAGCCGGTTTTGCCGCCGCCGCTCAGGCACCCTGGGTGAAAGGTTTTGCCGTCGGTCGCACCATTTTCGGCCAGCCCTCACGTCAGTGGCTGCAGGGTGAGCTCAGCGATGAGGCGCTGATTCAGCAGGTGAAAGAGAATTACCTGACGCTGATCGGCTACTGGCGGGAAGCCAGGGGAACGGTTTAGTGGTGCCCGGAGGCGGGCGGCCTTTTTAAGGCAACGGCCATTTTGTTCTGCCTTGCAGGCGGCTCGTTTAAAGGCCAGGTCAACGGCCATTTCGTTCTGCCTTGCTGGCGGCTCTTAAGGTCAACGTCTTTAAGGTCAACGGCCATTTCGTTCTGCCTTGCAGGCGGCTTTTAAGGTCAACGTCTTTAAGGTCAACGGCCATTTCGTTCTGCCTTGCAGGCAGCTCGCTTAAAGGCCAGGTCAACGGCCATTTCGTTCTGCCCTTCGGGCCGCCCGAGCAGGGGCGGC
>NZ_JBLYPN010000008.1:0-153007 GCF_051851875.1 Duffyella sp. Ts4
CCCTGTGCCCTGTGCCCTGTGCCCTGTGCCCTGTGCCCTGTGCCCTGTGCCCTGTAACCAGCCTGCATGTTTATAAACTGGATTTCTCCTCTTCAGCAGAGCGTATGGCTGCACGCCAAGCCCGCTGAGTTTTCCTGCTATCCCGTTTATAAACACAAACCACACGCCCTCCCCTGCATCACTCATGAGAGTTGTTTTGATCCAGTTTCCAGTTTACAAACATCTCGGCTTCACTGTTTTCCAGTTTATAAACACATTTATGCTATTTTCCAGTTTATAAACACATTTGCATACGCCTCTGCATCTATGATTGCCCCTGACTCCCTAAAGACCTTTGAGTTAGGTTTTTTAGAATGCCAAAGGAGCACATACTCAGTTCGCAATTTTCAACTCCGGCTATAAGATCCAGTGCGACCACCGTTTTCCCATAGTAAGCATCTATAGCTAAAGGCTCTCACTGCTCACGTAAGCATTGTAAGAGCGCTATGGGTTGGTTTGGGCCGGGAAGATAGTTAATCATGCCAGAATGCTTTACAGCTCGTTTGTAGCACTTTACGGCGATGCTTTCGCGAAGCCCACTCAGACATTTAACGGCTCAGTAGTAATGATTAAGAATGATGTGGGCTCGCTCGGTGCGGCATACAGGATGCCCAACAGTAGGCTGTTCTTATTGAACGAAATTTCCATGTCGTGATCGAATGACATACAGAAAAACGGGTGTGGTAGGTACTGATGATAATCGTTTTAGGATTATGACTTTGACCGACGTTATCGCGGAAAGAACGTTCTTACTCATGCTGGGCACAAAAGGCTGAATTATTATCTGGAGAAACCAGGAAGATTGTTGAAGCAATCACGGCTAGCGATGGTTGGCTTAAGTTTGTTTCCATGACTGGCAGCAGGCCTTCTGAAGCTAATCATGAGAGAATCTTTGAGCTGGTTGAGCATTTGTCGGGACATAGCTTCGGTAAATCCATCGAGCTATATGCCCGGCAGTGAAGTGGGCAGTCTTGTGCCGCTATGTGCGCCCATGGTATTGCAAAGGTTAGCTCGCGTATCTTCGGCTAAGGAGAGCGGTCAAATTTCTTATATGAGCGTTATTTCTGGTGCTATCGTAAATCACTTAAAGCTTTGCTTGCTCAATACGTTAGCCGACCTATTGAAACGCTCGCCATTAGCAAACTTCGTTTGTTGCTGAGCCTTTCCGCTTGTATCTCTAGCCCTCAGCTTTAACTCCTCTTTCTGCTTGATGTTGGATAATGCTTCCAGAAGCTATGGGCTATTCACCATGGTTGGTTGCAGAGGTGAATGGCGTAATTCATCTGGTTAACACATTTGTGTTTATGAGTTTAGGTGTGAATGTGTATTTGAGTAATCTTATGGTTGCGCTTTGAAGTCATTAATTTTTCCTGCGGAGTATCAATAAGCAACGCCCCTGCTACCTTCAGTTTGTGAAAATCCAACAGTCAATTTTGATAAAAGTTGATTACTGATTGCCTACAAATTTCCTGCCTCTTGATCCGATGCTCTTCTTCTCTTTGGGAGCGGCATTTTGAGGATCGCCGCAACTTTTGAATAGCTGACATCAATTTGCTTCATTTGCAAAATCGTATGTATTTACTCAAAAGAATATTTACTCATTTGAGTAAAGGAGTAAGTTAGCTAATAGTAGTGATTGGACGTGGCAGTATTGCAATACTCAATATTGTTCTAAACAGAGAAAGACGCCGATGAAAACCCGGCGGCCCAGAACAGGAACAGCGCAGTACGACTATCAAAACATTAGATGATTTCCTGCTGATTTTGCTCACACAGACGACTGTTTGTTGTTCGGGGCGGCAAATATAGAAAGGCTCAAAGGTGGCTGCCACCTGATGAATCACCCCAACACATTAATGAAAAAAGTTAGCGGCTGTTTCGAAAGAAGCTTCTAGGGACGCCAATAGCACCGGCGGGATAGGTTGGGTGGAAATATTCGGTGAGAAACACTTTTAAAGACGTACCTCCAATCGATCTGTTAAATAGGCTGGATTTTTAAGTTAGTTACAGACCGATTACCTGGATAGCGTATTCAGGCTTAAGCATGTGAAAACGCGAGGTGATACTCTATTTTTTTTGTAATTATTTCTAGTAACTCATTGTCTTTTTTACTCTTTATCTCTCATGACGCTTTTATCTACTCTTTTGTGCCTTTACTCCAAAGTGTAATTGAGTAATTACTCATTTTCTCTTAGCCACTCATGGATATGGTCTTCCAGAACCTTAGAAATTGATGTGCCTTTGCGGGCGCAAACAGATTTGAATCGTGTGTGCAGCTCTTCATCAAGATTCACATTTACACGCTTTGTTTTTCCGGTCGGTTTTGATTCTAAAACCTTCTGCACATCTCGATGCTCGCCAAATGCCATCATTTTTTTAGCTTCATGCTTTTTCTGCAGGGACATAATGAACTCCTCTTAATTATAAAAATCAATCATATCATATACTCAATTGAGTAATAGTGTTTTTGAGTATAAACACATTTGAGCAAAAAAGTTTTTACTCAAATGTGGCCAGAATTTCATTGGTGAGCACTTCAATTTCACCCTTTGCGCCACTGTCAGAAGTCTCAAATACGGTTTCGCCATCAAGGATAGTTTTTACGTAGACCTGACGTTGCGTTATGCCTGTTTTGAATACTTTAATGCCGGTATTAGCGATGCTATCTTTCAAAACGCGAAGCATAGTTGCCTGATTAACCTTACGGTTGATCAAGAAACGTGCGTCGACAGGGCGATTGAAAGCTTGAGCTTCGAGAACGGTGACAACACTTCCTGATGCAGAAAAATCTAACGGACTAGGCGTCACGGATATGATTACTAAATCACTGACCATTACCGCGGCAGAGGTGATGACTGACAATGAACCCGCACCATCAATAACCACATAGTCGTAGTCTTTGAGCCCTTTTCGAACTTCATATACATCTTTCTCTGACGCCGCTGTGTATACGTCAAACTGAGCTTTACCTGATTCATTCCAGTTTGTCAGGCTCATCTGTGGATCTGTATCGACCACGGCTATGTTTAGCCCCTTACGCGATAAACAGGTGGCTACATTGATTACCGCGGTAGTTTTGCCTGAGCCGCCTTTAGGATTAAGGAAAGAAATAACTTTCATGAACCAAACCTCTTTTGTGCAAAAGTGCATTTGAGTATACACAGCAAAACACTTAAGAGTAAATGAGTAAAAAAGTAATTGAGTAAATGTGTATATGGTATTAATCAGTTAAATATTTGATTTATTTTTATTTTTGCTCAAATACACATTTGAGTATTTGCAGGAGGGTTTCTATTGATTTCTGAAAATCATGAATAGGAATTAACATTTTTGATCAGCTTCAGGATCACAACCTCATCATAGTTGATTAGAGTGTTTGCATTGATTGCTTCCAAGTAAGCTAGTCATAATGCTGAGCTATGATGCTAGTATCTATCTCACTAACTGATTATATAGTTACAACAAACATATATGTTTTAAACACAAACCCCGGCAACTTAACCATCATCGCTAAATTTATTCGTCATCCTGAATCGCCACAGGTTTAACAGACACCTCAGAGTCATTTAAGATGGCTTAAAGAGAGGTGCCCATTAGCGGTAAGCGTTATCCAGAAGAGTTTAAAATTGAAGCAGTCAAACAGGTTATTGATCGTGGCCATTCTGTTTCCAGCGTTGCAACACGTCTCGATATCACCACCCACAGCCTTTACGCAGGGATAAAGAAGTACGGTCCAGATGACCTGCCCCACTCAGCTATCCGGCAAAGCCGGCAAGCTTCGCCGGACCGCATGATGCGTTCCGGGCCTTCCGGCGGCTGAAAAGACAAAGCATTGCGTACTGGCGCTGGTCTGAAAACGCAGGCGAAGACTTTTTATGCCTGGTCTGGCGTGTATCATTACTGTTCGTTTCAGGAACGACTTAAACAGGGATTCGTTTTGAAAAAACCACTTTCCTCATATCAGCCTGGCACTGCCTGTCGTTCACGGCGTTCGGGCCTGCACTGAAGCATTCGGCGGCTACGCGGCCGCAAACAACTCCTTAAAGACATCAAATAACAACGGGACCACTACCGGACCTGCAGCCAGCCCGTGGGCTGGCGCAAACCGCGCCGGCCTGAATCTGCCGCCGCTCTGAGGCGCAACGCCGTTTCGCTGCCGCTCAGCCGCCGTTGCCGCTACATCGTGCTGTGAGTTGCCTCCGCACTTCACCGGTTCAAGTTCTTTCGCCTGGGCTGAGACAAGCACAGGTGCCGTGGTCGTCCAAGGTGAAATGAACGCCGTGAAAATTTATTTTCGGCCACTGCGTTAGACCGGAAATAAATGTCCCCGTCGCCCCGGACGCCTGCCGTCACCCGCGCTGGTTTACGCCCTTGCGGCGAAGGATCTCAAACGGGTGAAGTGAATACCGGAGGAAAAAACCAGCCGATTTACACAAAACGTCAACACCGCGGCTCCCGAAACTCAACGGGTGACGTGGTTAAAAAACAGTAACAGGAGGAGAACATTCATGGCTTCACGGTGCGTCAACAAGGTCATTCTGGTCGGGAATCTGGGGCAGGACCCCGAAGTGCGCTATATGCCAAACGGCGGGGCGGTCGCAAACATCACGCTGGCCACGTCAGAAACATGGCGCGACAAGCAGACCGGTGAAAACCGGGAGTTAACGGAGTGGCACCGCGTGGTGCTGTTCGGAAAGCTGGCTGAAGTGGCGGGGGAATATCTGCGTAAGGGCTCGCAGGTATACATCGAGGGCCAGCTGCGTACGCGCAAATGGCAGGGAACGGACGGTCAGGACAAATACACCACGGAGATAGTGGTGAATACCGGCGGCACCATGCAGATGCTGGGCGGACGCGGTAATAGCGCTGGCGCGCAGCAGGGCAGTCAGTCTCAGCAGCCGGCAGCATCAGGCAATAGAGGGCTGGGTATGCAACAGGCGCATACGCCGCAGTCGCAGAACACACCGCCAGCGGACTTTGACGACGATATTCCGTTCTGAATGACGTGACTCCGCGCAGGCGGGGTCTCAGGCAAATGAGGAAGTAACCGGAAGCAGTAAAACGACCTAAACGGTCAGGCAGATTGCCCTGGCGGAGCTGTAACTCCGCGCAGGGCGTGACAAATCAAATTGGAGAATCCGATATGTCAGCGACTCAGTTTAAAGAAAAAAAACACAACGGCAAGACTTCAGCATACTACGGCCGCCGGTCAGGGGGCTTCCGCAGCTGCTGCGGCAGCGAAATGACACGCGATGAAAGCGTGACACTGCAACGTCTGCGGACGTTTACGCCCGATGACTTTGAGGCGTACAGCGCTCGCGGCGAGGAGTTTCGCCGGCGGCTGTGCGGTGCCGTACTCAACACACTGCCAATCAGCAAAGTTTGGTTGACGGACTGCGAGTGTCGGGGAGAGTGGGGCGGAGTGTTCCCTGTACACCTGCGCTTTACGCACCGTAAGAACCGGCAGGTCACGATCGATATCCTGAGTCCAGGCAGCGAGTCACCTTTCTGGCACGGGCTGGGCTGGATTAACCCGGATCACACCGGCCTGTACGTCCTTAACACGGAAGGTTTTGAGCCGGAAACCATCGGATGTCTGCTGAAGAACATTGAGGAGATGGTTACGGCGGGCATTCCTGCTGCTGAAATTGTGGCAGTGCTGGGCAGAAAAGGAGGGCGGGCATGAACGCATTAATGACAAAGGCAGCTGCTCAGCCCCGCGCCTGTCGGCAGGCATGCAGGACTGTCTGCCAGTACAGCCCGACGCCGTGGCACGGGCGCGTCGCCGCTACCCAGCTGCGGTTGATACCCGTAACCGTCACGTCGCGCCCGGCACCTGCGATATCAGAGCAAGGCAGAACGCAGGTCCGGGAGGCAGTCAGGCCACCTTCAACACTAATGATGCAGCATCAGGCCGGGGTGCTTGAAAGGCTTATCTGCGATGCGGAAACGGCGCTGGCCAGCCAGACCGTACATTCTTACCGCAGGTGGTATTCCTGCTGGCGCCGCCGCGGCGTGAGGGTCAGCGACTTGCTGGACATGACATGGGCCTGGCGACAGCGAGCCAGCGCTGACTAAGCGAAATCGCGGAGGGCACGGCAGCCCGGGAAAGCTGAAAATAAAACGGCAAAACAAATTAATGATTTAACACGGGCTACCGATAAATTTCAGGTCCTTCACCAGGGAAAAATCAAATGACAGTATTCTGGGCGATGCCTGGCAGGATCGTCCTTTTTTTCGCCAATACAAAAGAACCCGCCGAAGCGGGTCGGAATGAACTCCAGACCTGGAGTGACGGGGCGAAAGAGCGGTTGCAAGCAAAACTGAAAGAGATCACGCCTTCAGCTGGGACCGAATCAGAATCGATATTGCAGGCCGGCTGTAATGGTATAATTTTTATTTGAAATACCAGCCGCATCGCCACCGATGGATGCTGAATCACCAGAGAATCTGTCAATAATCTGAGTGCTGCCTTTGCCCTCTTCATATTTGCTGTAGGTGAATTCGGCAAATACCTTGGCGTTGGGTGTCACATAATATCCGGCATCAACCGATGTTCCGTAGTAGCGCGAATTAGTCGCTTTCTCACGGAAGGTGAGATCACGCATGTAGTGCTCATCGTTATCGTGTGCCCGTACCCAGTCACTGAATTTAAATAAGGCGTTAAATTCAAAGTCGTTAATACGGTACTGGCCCGCAAGGCCAATGTAAGGCATGGAAAAACGCTGGCTATAGCCAATACCACGTTCGCCTCTTGGGAAATCACCGGTAGAAGTACCATTATCGTAGTTGTAAGAGCCACCAAAAGCCGTCCAGCTGAAACGGGTTTCCTGATAACCAGCAATTACTCCGGCCTTATAGTTATCGCCCTGTAATGCCCAGCCCTTTACATTGAGATCGTATTCATTGGCATAATTGACGTCCGTGCGCGGATGGGATGAGTGGTCTGTCCAGTCGGACTGGTTGTCATCGAGCCAGTCATAGTCATCCATGTGACCTGAACCAGATGCCAGAGAAGTCCAGCCTCGTGCACTCAGCGTCAGAAATGAGTAAGCATCCCAGGATAGCTCGCCTTTCAAAATAGCGACATTCTTTATTTTCCAGTCCAGCTGACTGACTTTGCGGCCTGTGTCTGTGTCATAAACCAACTCATGGGATTTCCCGCTCAGCATCCCGGCTGACGTCGAGACTGTAAAGCTTTCCGGGGAAAAGTCCGGTGAAAACTGACCTGATTCAGCACAGGTTCCGCCTGACAGAGCAGCCATCATCATCACTGCAATAGTGCTTTTTTTCATTTCAGTTCCATATCTATAAAGGTAATCCTTGTACAGCAGCTCCGTTCTTTTCGTAGCACGGCTGCTGCGCTTCTAAACACACCCTGTGAGGGACAAACCGAGACCATGCGATACGACTCATATGAAGCCGGTTGTCTCTTAACTGACCTTTTTGCTCGCATTTTTAACCCTGTAAGGAAAATTTCTTCATCGGCTATTTTTTTTAAAACATTAATTATTTTGTCATTTCTCAGCATGTCATTCACTGCGTCATCTGTTGACCCGCCTGGAATTTCTTTTCATTCGGGCAATCAATGCAAATGCCCGATATTCATCTTGCGTAAACGAAAATATGAGAACAAAACTTCGACTGTGAGTGTTATTTTCTGGACAATTGCGCCGGGGCATGGGCAAAACGCGCTGCTACAACTTCCGCTTTTGTCACAAAGCCAACGGCTATGGGCAATGTCCGCGGTGAGTTAACAGCGGATTTTTCGGGCTCATACAGCAATGTAATATCCGTTAGAATCGTCCATTAAGACAAATTCATTTAGAACGCCTAACTACTAATCGAATCTTGTGGAAGAGGTTAAGCTAAAACGGTATTCTAAACCGATTGCTCTTACAGGAATATTATTTTAAATAATAGGTTATGACCGTTTCATTTGCTTTCAGCATAGATTAAAACCTAAACAGGATTGGAGCTAACAGCTTATTTAAATTGTGAAAATATGAATTGGTGACCACATGAAAATTACTATAGAAAAAGATGGAAATATTGTATGGCCAGAAAGAGAAGAGATACTTAAAGAAGGGGATTATACGAAATATTTTGCTAGCAGAATGCACGAATTGGCATTTTATTTAAAATTTTACAGTACAAAATATGATACTCAACTAAAAATTAAACCTATACACAAGGCTGATGGTGATAGAGCGAGGAGTCTAAGAAAAACCTATTTAAAAATTTTTCATCCTGATAAAAATATACCAAATAATACTGGTCTTGATCTCAATGAGGTTTGCGAAGACATTGAAAAAGCATTTCGTCTAGTGATTGGGGTAAATAATGATGAATAATTTACCGTCACTTAAGGTATACACTCTTTTTGATTTAAATATAGACATAAAACAAGATGTAAAAAGCCTGAGTAACTTCATCATAAATCGTTTATATGCAAGTACACTTAATGGAATAATTTCTGCATTCAATAAAGCAATAGTTATAAATCCAAATGGCGCAATTTTCATCAATATTTCTTATCTGCATACACTTTTGCGGACTAATCGCGGAACTGCTAATGTGATATGGCAGGATGGTATACCTGGGTATGTAACAGGAGTTGATAGTAGAGAAATTGGAGATTCAATTTATATTACGGGTTCTGACTTCATTGGCTTAGTAGATGCGAGGCTGCAAACAACGATCGGGGTCAGCACGCTTTATCTTCAGTACATTCAAGCCGCCTATTATACTATAACTTCGCACGCACAAATTAGAGATGTACGTGTCACATTCATTCATACTATTGAAAAGATGAGAACAACGCTCAAAAACTTAAGGATAAAGCAAGAAAATATTACGCGCTGTGAATTTACTAACCAAGAGTTTAATAACGTAAGATTGGTGGAGTTTGCACATGTTAATGGTGTGGCTAATGATCCGGAAAAAGCATTAGATGTGAATAATGGTGTTATTATTTTAAAGGAGATTCATGATGAACTGACGAGATTACAGATACAGGATTATGCTGGCATGTATAAATATTGTTTGCAAAATGGATATTCAACTGTTTGGGCTGAGAATTATATCTGAAGAATTGTAAAATCAAAAAATGAGAGGGATCTTTCAAAAAAGTGTAACGGTGATTAGGGAAGAATACATTAGATTTTTTCTTAAAAGTTAACCATTCAATTAATCAAAGAAATCATGCAATATTTTGGTAGAATATGAAAGAGAACTTTCGTAAATCAAACCTCTAGTTATTTATAATTTTTTTTAAAACAGTACGCAAGCACCATATAAGCAATTAATCTGCTCACAATCAGTTTACGCGCCCTGGTATTAGCAATATTCGCTTCTGGCACAAAGCGGACAGAAACATAAAACCATGATAGCCCCCTTCGGCTCCCCGGCGTTGCCGGGTCGTCGAGCCCCACTGCGCTAACCGGCAGAGCCGATAAGCTCCGCCGAATCCCTTCGGGTTTCGGGCCTGACGGTTAGGGTCTGATGGCAGAGCAGTGGAGTAAAAAGCACGCTGATTTTAAACAGGTGAAGGGCATAGCGGCCGGCGAAGATCACAAGGCTTATCAGTTACTCCGCGTGATATCCACGGGCTACACTTTGTCGGCAGTTTATATCAGCGATATGAAAGTAGTTGAAGTACCGCGTTAAAGATTACGGCTCTCCCCGGCGCTGCCGGGGAAGTGAACGATATAAAAATGGCCGGCATTACCGGTACAGGGAAACGTAAATTGATTATAGAATTCATCATGTTAAATAAAATTATTTAAATGTTATAAATGATACGTTTTATTTGGGAGTACTGGCGATAACATTAACTTGCCGCCAGTACTGAATAACTAATAATATATTTCATGAGGAGTTGAATATAAGGTATTACGGCGAAAGTATAATCACTTCTTTAGGGCGGTCAATGACCATACCTCGAACAATAAAAAAAGCTGCTACGACTAGGCCTAACGAGACAGCACCAAAGCCATATGCAGGGTTCTGAATAGTTCCGAAAGTTAGACAAGCTGAAAAACCAAGCGATAAAGCCCATACGGAAAATATTGATATCATTATTTTTTCAACTGATTTGCTTATTGAAGGAATCTTAACAAGGTCCTGCCTTTGAAACTTGATGCTGTATAAGCTTCCTGAAATAAAGGGTTCAAGCCTGTAAATATGCTCTTCCCAGACTCTCTGCCAGTGTTTACCTGCCTCAGTTATGAAAATAGATAAAAGGCTAAAAACACATCCCGCTAACGACATTACGCATAAGGATGCAAACACGAACATAGGTGTTTTATTTCCAAAATCTAATGCTTTTGAGGCGAGAACACCCCAGCCGGCTAACAACAGGGCTGTTATAACCCAAAGGTAATTTAGTCTTTGCCAGTAAAGGTTAATTTCAAAATCTCGAATACGATGGGCAGTTTCGTAGGCTTTTTCAATGCGGCTTAAATCGTGTCTTGTGAAATTAACTGTATTGTTTGAAAAATCTTTATGAAGAAGTTTTTTAAAATATATGTTGTTATTCTTTAAAAATTCTTTTGACTCAGCGGGTAATCTTACTTTTGTGATTAGATCCGTGTTTTGAGTTCGATTTAGAGCTGGAGTTGTCATTATAGCCTCTGTTAGGTTCGGTTATTTTCCATATGACTACTGGCCTGATATGTATTCTTTTACATAAATAGAGTTGGTATATTGTTTAGCATTTTTAATTTAGCAGACAAATCATTAGTACATAAGTTTTTTTGCTTAATTTGCTTGCCGACTATCTTTTAAATTAACACCATGATGGCCCCCTTCGGCTCCGCGGCGTTGCCGGGTCGTCGAGCCCCACTGCGCTAACCGGCAGAGCCGGTAAGCTCCGCCGAACCCCTGCGGGTTTCGGGCCTGCCGGCTAGGGTCTGATGGCAACGGCAAGGTCAGCCCCTGCAGCGGGCGTGCGCCCGCGCGTTCACTGGCCACAAAAAGACGTGGCCGCTGAGGACCGGACCGGCAAAAAGCCGCCGTCCGGGGCTGTGCCCTGTTCATCCTTCCGTGCTGTGTTTTGTTCCCCTGAATCCCTTCGCCGTGCAGAAATCTGGCACCCGGGCGTCTTCACGCAAGGGTCGCGCGCTAAACGGCTGCGCCCGGTCCCTGCGGGCTGCAACGTTATAGCAGCCTTAGACTGATGAATCGCCACGGGTTTAACTGACGCCTCATAGACATTTAAAATGACTTAAAGAGAAGTGTCCATGAGCTGTAAGCGTTATCCTGAATAGTTCAAAATTGAAGCAGTCAAACAGGTTGTTGATCGAAGTCAGTCCTATTCTCATGGGTCTCTCCATTCAACATTATACTTTTATAACATTATATAATTAGTGTTATATGAAGTTATAGTCAACATCGACGCTCTTGCTGCCTTAAAGTGGGCTTAACAGTGAAATTTGGTTCAGAAGCTCACGTGTTTGACCCAAAACGACGCATTTCTTATGGTTGCGCTACGTGAAATCTGGCGACCTAGACCCCTGCTGAACGTTCAGAATTCGCGTAGCGCGATATGGTTATTTTCGAATGAATTTTGACCAATTGTTAATAATTTACTGACAGAGCATCTTCTTTGTTCATAAACGGTGGCATGGATCTCTAAATTGACAATACCAACTCTAAACTATAGTCAGATCCGACCACTATAAGTGACGTTGTCACATGAAAAGTATCTCTTGCCTATTAAATAGCCTCGAATCTCCTTCAGAATGAATGACTTTCTGTCTCATTGCATAAACCGCTGAACAGTTATCCATAGAAATTGGGGATAGCCTGTGTGTAGCTGAGTATGAGTAGTATAGGGGCCGCGTTGCAGCAGTTGAAATACTTCATCGAGCGGGTATCTAAGACTGTCGCAATGGCACTGATTACAGCTTCTGCAGCGGCTTTTATGCAATAAGTCTGGAGGAGGGTTATTTGTAATTTGAAGAGCTGTTACCAAGGTGTTTTATACCATTAATTCAGTAATGGCATGATCACAGGTTTTTCTTTTTGTGATCCTGCGGCTTTTTATGGCAATAAACCGGCCTATTTCCCTGCTTGAGGGCCATCTTCAATAGAAAGCTTACGCTATACTCCCACTTCAGGTAAGCTCCGCCGCTCCGCCATAAGCAGCTTTTGGGTCTTGCCGGCTGTGGTCTAAGGGCATAAGCCTGCGGGAAATGCGGGCTGAATATCTGCCCGCTCAGAGCGTCGTCCTGAAGCCACTATTAACCAGAATAATTCAATCTGGTCTATACCGGGAAACAGCGGAACAGATCCCACGATCTGCCTTACCGATCTTTATCTTGGCCTTCATCTATGAGACGTAGAACCTCCGTTACTAGTGCGGTGGCGAAGCGCTGCTCCTGCAGTCTCTAATTTTCCAAATTTGCATCGGTACCATGCATGAACTGCCCGTAACGCACTGGGCCCGTCAGCAGGTAGCCTTCAACGTTGTTATTACCCTCAGCAAAGCATTTCTGCAGTGCATTCAGTCCCGTCTCAATGGCTGTCCGGTGTTTTCCACTTTTTATGCGATCAAGAAATTTCTCTGCAATGTCTTCAGGTTCTCCGGCGTAACGCATCACATGGATCAAATCGGCTGCGTCTTTGGGTTCGTTGCGGTTATGAAACGAAATCGCTTTCAGCAATATGAACGCAACTTCATCCGCAAACCGTATGATTTCAAAAACAATTCCTGCGTCTCCCTGCCCCTTATCCCCAAAGAGCATCGCAGAGATCTCTTTCTCGGCGTACCATTCATATGACATTTCAGCATAGGGGATCACGAGAGCAGAAACCGCCTCACCGTCAATCGGAACTTCTCTGCCGGGTTTTCCGCCAGCATTGTTTCCTTGCAGAAACTCTACCAATACGGGAGAACCATCCGGAATAGGGAACTCCCAGCGCCATGCGTTTGTATCAGAGTTTTTTCTGAAGCCTCTTTCAATCAGCTGATCGTGTAGAGAAGCATAATTTTCCCCTTCAGCGATCACTTGTAAGTTGAGTACGATATCCACATCAGATGTACCATAATGTTCAGGCACCCGAGGTTCCTGCGCCGGAGTTAAATAGCGCGGGACGAGTCCTCCTATCAAGCGAAGCGTGCCTTTCATTGTGCCGAAGGTGGTCAATAAAGTGACTAATACCCGCTCGCACATTTCCGTGTTAATGGCTGAGTATCCGGATCTGTCTTTCGGTTTAGTGTGGATCACCATTGTTATATCTCCAGAATTTCCCGGCGAAACTGTTCAGCAAGTTCAGCGTTTCTTCCTTTACCGTCCAGCAGAGACAGGTACTGAATGAAGTTACTGGCAACGGGGATTTTGTTTTCAAAATTTATAAATTGCAGGGCAGCGGGCGCGCATTCATGCACAACAACGTTGTAACCCTTTTCCGCGCGTTTAATACCCGTCAGTTGGGCAAATAGCTCCGCACTTCCGGGTGGGACAATAATCTCTGCCACACTTACGCCCGTGAGTAATTGCGTAGCCTGATTTGCTGCCAGGGCACCAGTGAGCGCCCAGCTGAAGTCACCTTCTACGTGATTAACCTTGCGCTCAATTTTTCTGACGCAATCCAATGCATCCGATGCAAATAGATAACCGTAAAGTGCAGGGTTTTTCCGTTGTTTTGTGGCCTCCGACCATGCATTAAGCAAAGCGCCAGGATTAACCAGTTTACGGCGCTGTGAACGGCCGCCCTCACTGGTTTTGTCCAGCCACTCTCTCATTTCCAACTCTCTTAAAACGCCAGAAACCGTGTATGCTGAAGTTCCAGAACGTTCACTGAGTTCTTCACCTGAGAACCATTTTCCCTGTGACTGAAGTAATGCATGAACGACCATTTCCCTCGCATCAGTGAACAGATCCACACTCCCGCGTTTCGCTACTTTTGTGCGTGGTTTTTGTATATCGATAATTGACTGTTTATGCTTGATATAGAGAGTGCCACCCATCTCATAATATCCAACATCATGCTCCTTGAGCATTTCTCTTGCGCCCTCGCTAAGCAACTCTGCGACAAAAATCGGGACAACATCATGCTTATTGTCGTTTTTCCGACAAAATTCCTCAATTTTCCAGATTGCTTGCCTGATATCCCTTGGGTAAACCTGTTTTTTTACCTCTACAGGCATGATCCAGACACCCTGAGTACCTTTGACCTCCAGCACACAATCAATACCTTCGTCACCCGGCAGGCCACTCCGTTTTTTAATCCTGGCTTCAAGAATGCTTTCAAGGGTCGACGTCACATCCTCCAGGAGCTTGTTTTCTGATTGGATCACTACTGGCGCCCTCATAAAAAATCTATTTTCCTTAGCTTATAATTATAGTTTATCTGTACAGCTAAGAAAAATCTAAAGACTAATCCTTATCTGTAAGGCATTGTTTAGCTGCTCAGATAAGCATTCCTCTATGGATAACGAAAGTGCTGGAAGCAGGTCATTTCACGCCCATTACAGAACGGAACTTTAGGGCAAATGGCCATCAGCTCGATGAAAAATGTGAGTGGCAGGGTGTCATGGCATTTTCAAGTTGTGGTCGAAGACGTTGTTAAAATTACGGCGTACTGCCTTTGCCAGTCAGCACAAGGGGACTGAAAAGAAGCTCCAGATCTTACCTGCCTAATATTCTTACCTTTGGGCATATAACGTTGCTATAGTCTGGCTACGTTGGAAACCAGCCATATGAATGAACATTTTAATCAGCCAGGATGGCTCTGTGAAAAATAAACTCTTCTGCCTGCTATCTGTCTTTTCCGCCTTTGCCGCTGCAACACAATCCCCTGATGAAATCGTGGTTGCCGGGGGGAGATATTATGCCGGTAACGTTTTTGGCCAACATGACTATGCAGCACACGCCAACATCACGCTGAATACCTTCTGGATCATGCGTACTGAAATCACCTACCGGCTTTATTCAGATATTCACGAATGGGCTGTAGAGCGTGGTTATATATTCGGTGTCGGATGTAATGGAGCTGCTTACGAGGACTGCCGGCCGGCGGATACAGATAATGGTGCACATCCGGTTACCAGTGTTGAATGGTCAGATGCGATCATTTTTGCAAATGCCCTGAGTGAAAAGGCGGGGCTGAGACCGGTCTATCTCAATAATAAGGGCGTCCCGGCACACGACAGTTCCCGTTACGAATTTACACAGGATGCCCGGGCTAATGGTTACCGCTTACCCACGGCCGAGGAATGGCAGGTTGCCGCCCGTGGAGGAAGGGCCGGACTGGAAAATGGCTCGTATGGTTTCAGATTCGCTGGCAGCAACAACGCAAATGCTGTCGCCTGGTTCCCTGACTTTAACGATCCGCATTTCGGCACTGTCCGAGTGAAAAGCCTGCGACCCAATGCGCTCGGTCTGTATGACATGAGCGGTAACGTTTCGGAATGGGTTAATGCTTTCGACACCCTTTCCGGTGTGAAAATGTACTATTTTTGCGGCGGCAGCTTCTTGTTGCATACGGGCAGTCTGACCAGCTGCGACACGCACAGTGCCGGCTACGCCCTGCCGGACACTGGCTTCAGACTGGTGCGGAAATTTTGAACCTGAAGATGCCTTTTGTAATACTGACAGCCATTCTGATAAGCCTTCCGGCTTCATTACAGGCAGACACCCATATTTACCTGAAAAAGGGGCTGAACAGCATTGATTTGAATGGTGATGGCATACCAGACACCGTCTTTTCCGCGACTTACGACAATAATACCTCTCATCCCAGTGAAACTCTCAACATCTTTATCAGCCAGGAAAAACACTGGCTTATCGTACCGGTCCCGGATGACGATGGCTTTACCTGGACCGATCTAAGGCTATCAGCATCTACCCTTAAGATAAGCGGCACAGAGCTTCACCGCTATAAAGGGCGGGTTTACCTTATCAGGGCGGCCAAATATGGCGGCAGCGGTGGCGGCGGAGATCTTACCGATAAATCGCGAGTAAAGTTTTCACGATTTCGGCTGGAGCAAAATAACGACGATCCCGGGACGTCTGTTTTTTGCTGGGATCCAGCAGGGATTTATCTTACTGAACAAACTTTTGATGACGTGAATGAAGCTTTTCAGATTCTGGATATGGAGAAATTTCGTTGAAATGTATCACAGGGCTTTTGCTTTTTTTCCTGTCGTTCTGCTGTTATGCGGGATACAAAAGTCAGTACCGTGAGCTTATACAACAGTCACTTAATCAGCAGTCTCTTTGCCTTGGTGAAAGACAGTGGCCGGTTTCAATAAGAACAGGTACTGACCGTTGGATTAATGCAAAAATGGAGGCGCTTGTCGATGCCGGCCTTATCACGGCTTATGTGAAAGCAGGCAGTAAAATCTGGCAGCTAACCCCGTACGGCCGGGCTTCATTCACGAAATATCATGATTTCTGCTATGGAACCATGCGCGTCAGAAGCATAAAGGCTGTCTCGACAGATAAAAAAGGCATGGCTGATGTGACATTTACCTATTATATTCATGCCCTGCCAGGCTGGGCGAAAAATCACTCAGTACGCGTTGCCAATACTGATCTCGATAATCTGGTCATGGGTATTGATTCAGTGCGATACCAGGCCCTCTTTAATACGGACAACCAGGGAAATCTTCGTCTTATCAGTGAACCTGAACAGCTTGATTTACTGTATTAGCAGACGGGCCTGAAAAATTTTTTGGGCTTAAAGTTTCGCAATCCACTTTGTTTAACAGCGTAAAGACTGACACTCCAGCAATAAGCTCTCACGCCGGAGCCGTCTGTCCTTAACAGCTTCAGCATCGGATATGTTCACAAAGCCAGTGTCTGCTGTTAGCTAAGAGTAAACCGCACGCTCCTGGTCGTCTGGCGCCAAAAGCAGACTTACCTCACATCACTATACGTCGGTCAACCGGGCAGCTCACCAGCATTTCTCAGGAGTAGACTCCAGAGTAATCATTCCATTCTTTTGTCAGCCCGCTATCTCTTCCAGCGTGATCGATGCCCCGCCGCAAACAATGACCAGTACATTGTCGGCAGGAGTGAACCTGATTTTGTTGTCATACAGGAGTGACAATGATACTCCGCATGCCGGCTCAGTGAGTACGCGATGATCATCGAGAAATCGCCGGCAGGCATGCAGTGCTTCCGCATCAGAAACCAGCATACTTCTTACGTCCAGTCGGCTGGCCACGTTAAAAGCATTTTCGCACACCTGGCTTGCGGCCAGCGTTGTGGCTATGCCGCTGACCTTATCAAGACGCATCAGCTTATTGGCATTAAGCGAGGCATTAAGCGAGGCCGTACCGTAGGTTTCAACGGCATAAACCGGAATGTGGCCAAGCTGATGTTTTTCCAGTCCCAGCGCTATGCCGGACAGCATGCTTCCGCCGCCGACGGACAGAATAAGGGCATCAGGTTTTACACCCTCACTGATGACTTCATCCACGATTGTGCTGATGCCTTCCCACAAAAGCGGGTTATCAAAGGGATGGACATAGATGATGTCCTCTGTCGCCAGTGACAGGGCGTAATCGTTAGCCTCACTCCATACTTTCCCGTGCACAATGAGGCAGGCACCTTCCTGCTCAATAAGCTGTTTTGCTCTGGCTGACGTGGTTTCCGGCACAACCACAGTTACCGGCAGCCCCAGCCTGCGACCGCTGTGTGCCACCGCAATTCCGGCATTTCCACCGGATGAACTGACAAATGCTGTAGCGCCCTTACTGGCATAATAGCAACAGGCATGTCCCGCGCTGCGAAGCTTAAAAGAGCCGGTGGGCTGGGAAGACTCCATCTTCAGCCAGACATGACATCCGCTGTGCTGGCTTAAAGGGAGAGAACGTATGAGAGGGGTATGGATACCTATTTCCATTAATCTAAATCCTATGAATTTATCTCACAGCATAGTTGCTGTTCTGCCCGAAGCCTGTCCAGGATGACATCATAAGGTTTATCAGCAGAACGCGGTGGATACACATCTGAATGGTTGTGCTGGTTACAGTTGGACATGCATATTCCACGGATGTGTTCTTACCCGTGATACTCTCACTGACGGGAAGCAAAACGATAATTATAATCAACTCAGGTAAATAACCATAAAAATCATAAATCTGTAATTCTTTAAGCCATTCAGCGATAATTGGTCAATCGGAAAGAGAATGTCGAAAGGAGGCACTGGCGATGACTGTTTCTATAGGTGTGCTTGCAGGTATGGGACCCCGCTCCACAGCCCCCTTCATTGATATGCTGGTGACAGACTGCCACGTCGGGTACGGAGCGAAATATGATATGGATTTCCCTAAAATGCATATCATCTCGTTGCCAACGCCTTTCTGGCCGGGCAAAAAAATTGATGATGATGCGATGATCGCAACCCTGCAACAGGGTATCTCAGAACTCGTCAGGGCAAAAGTGAGTCTGATCGCTGTTCCCTGTAACCTTGCACACTGCTATTTTGCTGAAATGAAAGCGGCGAGTGCTGGTATTCCACTTCTGCATATTGCAGACAGCGCACTTAATTCACTGCCTGCAGAAGTCACCAGGGTAGCCGTACTGGCTACAGAACCTACGCTGGATGCGGGTTTCTATCAGGCGCGGATAGAAGCTTCTGGCAAAGAAATTATTGATTCATCTCTACTTCATGAAATGACCACATCGTTGATTGGGCGGGTTAAAACGAAGGGTTTTCATGACCCTGATGCATTGGCAGAGTGGAATAATTTAATGTCTGTAGTGGAAAGTCTTAAGGTGGAGGCTCTTCTTATTGCCTGTACAGATCTGAGTCCCCTGATAACTGAAAATACTTTCAGCTTTGTCATCGTGGATACGGCAGCCAGCCTTTCCAGCGCGACCATTAAAAACTACAGGAGACTGTCCGGGAATACTACAGGCGAAACCCATATTACAGGCTAACCTGAGGTCAGCTTCAATGGCCCTGAATAGAGCTGCTTTGTGCCAGAAGCATGTGTTGTAAGCACTCAGGTAGGTTAATACATAGTACGCTGGCCTTACGTTAAGACAAACCGTAGCAGTTGTTCATAAGTCGTCAGCAGGATAAAGGGAGGTCAGAACGATCTCCTCGAGTCGTCGGATGTGAAATTACAATAAATTCTACGGAAGACCCTGTGTCGTTTCTGGCTTGATGCTTTGTTCCCGGCGGAATTTCCAGCCCCTGCAGGGCTTTGATATTATGCAATTTACCTTCCAACTCCATTGAAAGAACACCATTGAGAACAAAGAAAAACTGTCTGGAAACGGAATGAAAGTGTCGCTTTTCATAAGTGCCGGCAGGCATTTTCTCATGAATAACCAGCATGTCCTGACGGTTTACCAGATACCAACCATCGCAATCGTCGCCCCAGAAATAATGCTCTGCATTTTCCTTTGAAATCATCATCCGTCTCCTGTTTACATGCGCCCATCTATAAAGAGCGGACGTTGTTATAAATGGCAGGGTTTCAAACGCCAGCACGTTTATTTTCTCTTACAGCACCTCAATTACCTCAAATTCTTCTGCGATCAGCTCCATATCGTCAGAAAAATGTCCTGTGCAGGTGAAAAACCTCTGATGCTCTTTCTGCCAGTATTCAAGGCTTAAATCGCCTTCACCTTCTTTGCGGGAAAACTCCTCAGTAACATCACAAAAACGTACCAGTCGCATTGAAACCAGTCTGGTTACGCAGACCGGGACGTTCTGGCCATCAAGGATAATGTTATAGCTCCCAATCTTCGGGGCAGGCTCTTCCTGCTGGTAAGAGATAAGAGATCCGCAGGAGGCTGTTTTGATCCCTTTTTTAATCAGGTTAGCAAGCTTACTAGCCAGTTCCGGACTGTCACCCATTTGCCAGGCATCTGCGCCTGGATACTTTACTTTTAATACCTCAACTGTAGCCATTAACAGCCCTTTTTAATCGTCAATGACAAATGTCATACAGAGTTTTAACATGAACTTTCCGGACATTAACATTAATGCTTTCCCTCCGCTCTTCACTATAGCTGACTATGCGCAGCCTCCTGCCCGCTTTGTGCGAAGAGCAGAGGTCAATGGTGCGGGGCTGCTCTGACAAGGTAGAATGATCAAGCCATAGAGCCTATGTCTGTTAACATCTGGCGATTTACTTTATCACATGGATGAAGTAAATCGCTGTCCGGTTACCCTCACTTTATGTTTTAACTTGCGTTTTTATTCAGTCATCATGCCGTTCTGCAGCCGCTTTTAACGCATCTTCACCCATCATATAAGGTTTCCACTTACTGTCAGGGCAGCCGCCATGCTTTTTGTAAAAGGCTTCTGCAGGCTGATTTCCGGCCATGACATCCCATTTCAGCCGCCCCCCACCCTCAGCAATAGCCCAGGCCGCCACATAGCGAAAAAGCGCCGAGCCGGCGCCTTTTCCCCTGTGCCCTGAATCCACAAAAAACTCTTTCAGAACCAGCGTTTTCTTTAGATCGTAGGTAAAGGGGATAACCAGACCAACCGCATAACCAATAATAACTTCACGGCACTCGGCGACAAAAATATGGCATTCAGGATGTGGCCCAAACGCGCGCGTTAACAGTGACTTTTCATCGACAGTAAAGTCGCTGATATAATGCTCGAACTCTGCCAGCGAACGCATATGCCTGAGCACATCCGGGATATCACCGCGCATCGCTGCCCGGATAGTGAGAGGGGGAGTCAACATTCGCAGGAGAACCCATCGGCAGGAGCGGGAATATGTTCTCCCTGCAGGGGAATCCCTTCGTCAACCCAGCCGGTAAGGCCGCCAATCATCTCTTTTACCGCAAAACCCAGCCCAGCCAGGCGGATGGCGGCACGGTGTACGCCGTTACAGTGGGGGCCGGCACAGTAAACAACAAACAGCGTCTCGCGTGGATACCCAGCCATGCGCTCCTCAGTGAGGGTACGCGTGGGAATACTGATCGCGCCGGGGACATGCGCTTTTGCAAAGGCTTCACCATTTCTGACATCGACCAACACATAGTCGACATTGCCTGTTTTCTGGCTCTGATGGACATCGGAGCAATCGGTTTCAAACGCTAAACGGCGGCTGAAATGTTGCAGGGATTCGGCAGGTGAGGCGGCGGGAACTTCACTGATTAAACTTGGCATGTGCACTGTCTCCTTTCTACGTGTCTGATGATTGTAAGAAGCAGCCTCACGCTGATAAAGTGGCGGCACTGACAATAACTGGTAGTTTTCCGCCAATGTTAAAACACCCCGGTTTGGTCGCCATCCTGGCTTATGACGGACTTTGTGCGTTTGAATTTGGGATCGCGGTAGAGATTTTTGGCCTTCATCGCCCTGAATTTGATTTTCCCTGGTATCAACACCGGATAGTGTCGGTCGACCCTTCCCCGATAAAGGTGTCAGAAGGCATCCAGGTTGTTTCAGATTTTGGGCTGGACTCGCTCAGCGAAGCGCAGACCATCATTATTCCCGGCTGGCGTAACCGCGATGAAAAGCCACCGCAGGCCCTTCTGGACGCATTGTGTGAGGCCTGTCAGCGCGGGGCGCGCCTTCTCTCTATCTGCTCAGGCGTTTTTGTCCTGGCGGCTGCCGGCTTACTGAACGGCAAGCGTGCGACAACCCATTGGCGTTATACCAGTGAGCTGGCAGCGCACTATCCCGACATAACTGTGGACCCGAATGTCCTTTATGTCGACAGCGGGCAAATTATTACCTCTGCGGGAAGCGCCGCGGGCATTGATGCCTGCCTGCATCTGATTTGCCGGGATTATGGTGCGCATATTGCTAACGTGGTGGCGAGGCGTTTAGTGATGGCCCCGCAACGTTCTGGCGGGCAAATCCAGTTTATCCCGTCTCCTGTTGCACAGAAACCGCGTGATGAGATTGCCCCGGTGCTTGAGTGGACGCTTCAGAACCTAGACAGGGCGCTGTCAGTCAAGCAAATGGCAGACAGGGCGTTAATGTCAGAACGGACTTTTCTGCGGCGTTTCAAAGAGGCGATGGGGACAACCCCCAAAGCCTGGTTGCTTCAGGCCCGGATGAACCTTGCGCGCGAGTTACTTGAAAATAATCACCTGCCTAACGAACACGTCATGGAATATTGTGGGTTCGGGTCTATGGATAGTTTCCGGGCCGCATTCCGTAAATCAGTGGGCGTCCCTCTCTCCTCCTACCGTAAGCTGTTTGGCAGCATGGCGACAGAAAGCGCGGACACCGACGCATTGGGCGGATAGCCACAATGCGCCGGAAAGCCGGGGGCGTAGAAGGCTTCCCGGTCAGAAGCCATTCATCTGAGGTGACGGCGTTTGAGCGTGTGAAGCATTAATGCCGGCAGTATGGCTCTCATCGCGCCAGCGGGCAACCCGTTGGCTGGTATGCCTGAATTCAGGGCCGCAGAGCCCAGCGCTGCGCCGATGCCGCTGCCCAGATAGTTCGCTGATGAATTCCAGGCGACAGAGGCTGCGGCTTGTTTTGGCGCATAAGACACCAGCACATGCTGTTGTGGTGCCATACTGGCCCACCCGCACATCCCCCAAACAAAACACCCCATCCCTGCCAGCGCCACGGGAGCATACCCCATTAACGCAAAGCCTGTTCCCGACAGCATGAGCAGTATTAACGTCGCCCTGGCAGAGGTCAGGTGCTGGTCAATCGCTTTGCCAATGAATAATGCCCCGGCCATCCCCCCCAGCCCCCAGAGCCATATAAAGCTGCCGGTAAAACTCCCCATCGCCCGGGCTGATAATACTTCAGCCATATAGGTATAGAGCCCCAGTGATGCGATGCCGGTGCACAGCGTCACGGCCAGGGTGGAGAGGATAAAGGGTTCAGTTAATACACTGAGTCGTTCTTTCCATTTGACCGGCGTCAGGGTTGGGAACGCGCCGGCCCCTGCTACCCCTGATGCCGCCAGAACGCCCAACAGAACAATTAACCCGAGGGTCCATCGCCAGCCAAAGTGTGCGTCGAGCAATAACCCGAAAGGCACGCCTAAGGCCGTCCCGACACTTAACCCTGCCAGTATCAGGGAAAGCGCCCGGCCACGTTGGGATGCCTTAACCATGGCGGCAGCGCTCGCTGTCGCCAGCGGTGAATATAAACCGGCCCCAACCCCGGCAATCACACGAGAGAGGAATAACACTTTCAGTGTGGGGGCGAACGTTGTCACTACGTTGCCTACGGTAAAAAGGCCAAGACCTGCCAGCAGGGCGGTCCGGGTCGAATAACGTGTCGAAACAGAAGATAAAGCAGGCGCACTGACTGCATAAGCCACGGTAAACAACGCAACGCCAAGTCCGGCCATAGCCTGTGTAGTTTGTAAATCCCGGGCCATGCCCCGCAGGAGCCCAGCCAGAACATAGGCATCCAGGCCAAACGAAAAACCTCCAAGTATCAGCGGCCATAACAGGCAAATCATGAGGTTAATTCTTGGTTTAGGATGGCCTCCAGAAGCCCGGGGAATCTGGAGGCCAATAAATCACGCCGTAGGCTGATCCAGCAGTTGCGGCCCTCAGGACGTGTGTGGGTGATACCCGCCTTGCGCAACGTACCAGTGTGATGCGTTACAGTGGATTTAGGCATGTCTGGTGCCAGATCGAGGCTGTTAACATATTCCCGGCCGGCGAGAATACGGACCATTTGCAGTCGTGTGGGGTCACTTAAAGCAAAAAGCACTTGTGACAGATTAACTTCTTCTGGAGTCGGATGTTGATAGGCGCGAGTCATAAAACCTCTACTGTTCGGTAAATGCAGAACAATAATGGTTCGGTAAGTACCGAACAGTCAACCTTGTTTATTACATTCCATAATGGCGGCAATGCATATTCAAGCAGTTCACGCGACCTCTATTACAAATTGAACGTCCGCTTTTCGCTCATAGCGGACAGCGGCCTACAAGAAGCCCCTTATGTGCCAGAAGCGGAAATTCTTGGTTTTGAGTTGAGCATAAAAGTGCATACGGTTTCAGAAAACGTTAACTGCCCGATATGGATTATAAGGACAGGACTGACTCACCAATAAAATCGTCCTGCAGCGGTGGCGTATGAGAAGAATGTGCGCTCATTTTTTCTGAGTGTTGAAAAAACTGTTTCGGCTTCGACCACAACGTCACCCGGTTATGCCCACACATACTGGGTTAATCCGGAATATGATACATACGGCGCCCTGACAGTAGAGGAAATCGCAGACATTGTTCGCCAGTACGGTGTTGCTGCCCAGATCAAACTAATTTCACTCAATGCCAGCACTGAGGCAGCCCGGGCCGGCGCTCATGGAAGAGGTTTTTCCGTGATTAGCAGCGCGATTCGTTCACTCGCTGAAAGAACAGCTGATATTACCGGTCAGATCTCCCGCCTGCAGATACGCATTAAAAGTTCCACGGAGGAGTCAGATCAGACTGGCTAACGTTAACGCATCCCAGATGCGGTCATGCCCACACAACTGATTATGCTCATCTTAATTAGCGTTATCGCGCTCATTAAAGGGCAAAGCTAATTACAGATAATTATTTTTCCTTAAGGCAAATAAACCTATACAAACGTATATGGCCTGTATAACTTCATACTGTTTGTATATGTAACCATGCAGTTCAAATTGGATGTCACCATGGCGGAACAAAGGTACAGCACCTTGAGCACGGATGTTATCGCTCGCTATTTCAATGGCGCGCTGACGCCCTGCCAGCAGGAAGTCTTGGGCATTGTTATCAAGGCAATCCTCAATGACCAGAAAAGGCTCACGCGCCATACACTTTGCATCGGGCTGCTTGCCTTTATTGTTGCTTCAGAAGATGAGGCAAATGAAGATGAATGCCTTGAGCTTTTGCGCCTACTGCTGCCGACTCGTAACCCATGAGTTTTTAATAAAGAGAGCGTAATTGGTTATAAAAACGGATTTGGCCGTTGTGATTGAACCGCTCCGGTTCTCCTGGAGAGTATTTTGCCTGAGTGATCAGGCTGCCACATCCCGGTCATTCAGCGAAGCGTAATAGGCTTTTTCTGCCTCCACTGGCGGGATATATCCGGTCCGTTCCATCAATCGGTGATTATTGTACCAGTCCACCCATTTCAGCGTAGCCAGCTCAACATCCTGTCGGGTTTTCCAGCTTTGCCTGTGGATCACCTCCGCTTTGTACAACCCGTTGATACTTTCTGCCATCGCATTGTCATATGAGTCGCCCGTGCTGCCTGTTGAAGCCAGCAGCTCCGCGTCCTGCAGCCGTCGCGTGTACGCCAGTGACACATATTGCGAACCTTTGTCGCTGTGATGGATGGTACCGCTCGGGCGTCTGGCCCACAGCGCCTGCTCCAGTGCATCCAGCACGAACGACGTTTCCATCGTGGATGAGACCCGCCAGCCCACGATAACACCGGCGAACACATCAATGATGAAGGCCACATATGCGAACCCCTGCCAGGTGCTGACGTAGGTAAAATCGGCCACCCAAAGACTATCGGGCCGTTCAGCCACGAACTGCCGGTTCACCCGATCCTGCGGTGTTTCGGCTTTGTTGCTGCGGGTGGTTCTGACACTTTTGCCGCGTGTCACCCCACGTAGCTGCAGGGCTTTCATCAGGCGCTCAATGGTGCAGCGGGCAACGCCGACACCTTCACGTTTTAGCTGTCGCCAGACCTTACGCACACCGTAAACGCTGTAGTTTTCTTCGTATACGCGCTGTATCTCAGGTATCAGCACGGCATCGCGTTTATCCCGACTACTGCGTCGTTCAGGACACTCCCGGCGTTGCTGATGCCAGTAGTACGTTGACGGAGCAATATCCAGCTCATGACAGACTGGCCCGACCCCGTGTTCACCGCTCAGATTTTCCAGAAGCGGCATTATTTTTTCCAGTGGCGGTCGAGCTCCGCCTGGGCAAAATACGCTGAAGCCTGACGCAGAATATCATTGCTGCGGCGCAGCTCGCGGACTTCCCGCTCCAGTTCTTTCAGACGCTGGCGTTCGCTGGCAGTCAGCGCATTCTGCTCATCATCAACGGGCTCCTGCTGACGGATCCAGATACGCAATGTCTCGGGAGTGCAGCCGATCTTAGGGGCAATGGAGCAGATAGCGGCCCATTGTGAGTTGTAGGTATTCTGGTTTTCCAGAACCATACGAATAGCGCGTTGACGAACTTCAGGGGGAAATCGGTTATGTTTTGTCATCCTGGTTACCTCTCTCAAAGAGTGTAGTCTCCAGGATTACCGGGGCGGTTCAGACTGCCCAGAATACGCTCGTGCAGATCAATAACTTCATCAGTCAGGGTGGCTCTGGCTTCCGATATGATACAAACCAGCGAGGCATAACGGCGAACATCCGCGAATTTTGCCAGGTCCCGGCTACTCATTTTCCTGCCTTCACGTGCGAGTTTCAGGAGCCGGTTCTGATGCACGCCAAGCGCAATACCGTCAGGCAGTGCCAGCGACTCTATCGCATTTAACCTGTCGATATGTTGCAGGACATTTTTGCCGTTTATTTTTCCCGGAGGCTGAAGCAACCAGGCCAGTCTTGAAGGTTGTTCTCCCTCAGATACCAGCAGGCGGTCCAGTGCCGCTTTTTGTCCCGGTTCAAGCTGCTCGGTCAGCGCAGAAAAAACCGCTCTGTCAGCAAGCGTTGTTGCTTCAGCAAGGGTTCGTTCGATCACCTCAACAGAGGGGAAAATAATCTTATTATTGTGGAGCCAGGAGAGCATTTCTTCCGCAAGTAAAAAACCTCTGTCTGTACGCATGGCGTGGAGATAAAGGTGGCGAATACAGTTTTTTTGCAGCGCTCGGCTGAAGGGGGATAACTCAAGGTAGCGGTAGAGTTCAGCCAGATGTTCCCAGCGGGTGACCTCTCTTGATGCATACTCTGCCCACAGATCAGGCTGAAGTTTCAAATGAGCCGCAAGCCGGGAAACAACCCCGTAGTGAGAGGACTCATTATTGTCGGGTGGAAATCCTGGCCCTCGCAAATAGCAAAGTAAAACAGCAAAGCCCAGGCGGTTAGCTGGTCTGCGATGTTTATTAATAAGCGCGAGGTCATGTTCGCTCAAAAAGCACATGCGCGTCAGAAGAACGTCATCTTCCGGCACAACCAACAAGCGTTCTTTTTCTTCACTACTGAGTATTTGTCTCCGTGGCATAAATGCTTCCTCTGCATATAGTTTATTTACGTTATCTCTTGCCCTGACCGAAACAGGTCGTTATTGAGCGTATTAATTTAGACTTAAGCATCAGCGCCATTGCCCGAGAGTTTAGAACTACCCGTCAAACCATACTTAGGGTAAAGACCGGATCTAAACTGCCATAAGACTGGTCTCTGTTTGACCAAATTGTCAAAGGCGTTAGATTGATTTTACGTGTATTGAAAACAGATTTAGCTCGTTAATAATGCACTCAGGTTCTTCACTGAAAGGCATGTTGTTCAAATCTAAAACGCCATCATTTTTTTGAGGGTTATCTGCCTGTAAGTCCCTAAAGAGAGGGGTAAAATCCAGTTGTGCCTCCCCTCGCTCAGCGACCAGCTCAAACGTTTTATTTGTGGCTGCATCGTTACTCAACGCGCTGACCAGAACCTGGGCGATTTGTTTTCTGGATATCACACCATCTTCCGGCGTTCCTGCATGGCGTCGATCCCCCTGGAGCATAACGATTCTGTGCTCATCATCATTGTTGTAGTCAAACCAGCCGGGCCTGACGATGGTATAGGGATGGCCACTCGCCCTGACCAGACGTTCGGCACGTCTTTTCCAGTCATGAACCTCAGTGCGTTGATTCCAGGTGCTGAGCCGTTCAGTCACGCCAATCGTGGTCATTAAGCCGATGCGTACAGGCGTATCCCTGAATAGTCGTAAAATGTTACGTACACCGCCGTAATCTATCGCTCTGGCCCCAATACGCCCCTGGCCATCGGAACCGAGAGTGAAGATGATGGCATCAATATTTCGGCAAATCGGTAAGTGTTTCAGGCATTGAAACATCGCCGTAAAAAACATCCGTTCCTCGCGGAAGTAATTTTACTTTCCGTTTATTTCTGACCAGCGCCACGGGCTGATGACCTATTTCGATAGTGGTATTCACGACATGAAGACCAATACTTCCGGTCGCGCCTGCAATGAGTATTTTCATGATAAACCTTCTGATAATTCAGACTTATTTTCTCTACAGTCAGAATATCAATTATCATTATTGTCAGTAATGGGGCTAAAATGATTGTGTCTATGAACACCCTTCATGAGTGCGCGTTGAAGGGAATGTCTCCATAAGGAAATCGCCGATGCTCAAAGAAAACTTCAACGAACTACAAATCTTTCTTGTGGTAGCGAGGGAGCGAAGTTTTACCAAAGCAGCGGGTAAACTGGGGGTTTCTCAGTCTGCACTCAGCCACGCGATGAAGGCCCTGGAGGAAAGGCTGAATATCCGCCTTCTGACTCGCACGACCCGAAGCGTTGCCCCCACAGAAGCCGGTGAGAGAATTATCGCCTGCCTTGAACCCCGTATTGCCGATCTTGAGCAGGAGCTGGAATCGCTTGTTCAACTGAACGGCACTGCCTCCGGCAATATCCGTTTATCTGCCGGGGAGCATGCAGCGCGAAGTCTGGTATGGCCTAAGCTAAAGCCCTTTCTCAGGGAATACCCGGAAATTAATCTCGAACTGGTGGTTGATAACGGTTTTGTCGATATTGTTGAGGGGCGTTTTGATGCCGGGATCCGCCTGGGCGAAAGCGTAGATAAGGATATGATCGCGGTGAGGATTGGACCGGAAATGCGCATGGCAGTGGTGGGAGCACCGTCCTATTTTGCTGCTAACCCCGTCCCAGAAACACCGCACGAGCTACAAAACCATCGGTGTATCAATATGCGCCTGCCGACGGCCGGTGGTCTTTACCACTGGGAGTTTGAGAAGAATAGGAGACCGTTACGGGTCAGAGTGGAAGGACAGGTAACGTTTAATCTGCAGGCGGAAAGGATTGATGCGGCTTTATCCGGTTTTGGCATCGCCTGTATACCTGAAGACAGGGTGCAGGATTATATAAAGTCAGGAGAGCTTATTCAGGTTCTGCAGGACTGGTGTCCGTCTTTCCCCGGATATTATCTTTACTACCCCAGCCGTAAGCAGCATCCGCCCGCTTTTGCGCTGATGATCGATGCCCTTCGCTACTCAGAATAACGGGTCCGCCAATCGCTGCGGACCCGTCGGGGCATTAACGGCCAGTGCGAGCCTGATGCTCAGGAGAGTAACGTTCGCCTACGACTTTAATCGTTTCAAGCGCCTGGGTTATCTGCCGTGAGTCATCCTGCGAAAGAATGATGTCGGCAGCCCCCAGGTTTTCTTCCAGCCGGTGTAGTTTGGTGGTACCAGGGATAGGAACAATCCACGGCTTTTGTGCCAGCAACCATGCCAGCGCAATTTGCGCAGACGTCACACCTTTCTCTGCCGCCAGCTCACCCAGTAATGAGACCAGTTTTTCATTGGCTTCAATCGCCTGTTCGGCGAAACGCGGCACGGTGCTGCGGTAATCATTCTTGCCAAACGTTGTTCCTGGTTTAATCGCTCCTGTCAGGAAGCCTTTGCCTAATGGGCTGAAGGGCACAAAACCAATGCCCAACTCTTCCAGTAACGGCAGGATCTCCTGCTCAGGCTCGCGCCACCACATGGAATATTCGCTTTGCAGCGCAGTGACCGGTTGTACGGCATGGGCACGACGAATGGTTTGCGCACCCGCTTCGGACAGACCGAAATGTTTAACTTTGCCTTCCGCGATCAGGTCTTTCACTGCACCCGCAACATCTTCAATGGGGACATCCGGGTCGACACGATGTTGATACAGCAGATCAATGACATCAGTCTTAAGGCGGCGTAATGATCCTTCCACAGCTTCACGGATATGCTCCGGACGGCTGTTTAAAATCTGCTGCTTATTGTCATCGCCAAAGGTAAAACCAAACTTGGTGGCAATGACCACACGGTCACGAAATGGTTTTAAGGCTTCACCGACAACCTCTTCATTAAGAAAGGGTCCATACACTTCAGCGGTATCGAAGAAGGTGACGCCACGTTCAACCGCTGCGCGAATGAGCTCGATAGCCTGTCGGGTATCGATCGCCGGGCCATAGCCGTGGCTGAGGCCCATGCAACCGAGCCCAAGCGCGGATACTTCGAGTCGGGATTTACCCAAATAACGTTTTTGCATTGAATGAATACCTCTTTTATCGCGACTTAAACATCAAGTTTGCGGCCAGTCAGCCATTCCACCATCGCCGGGTCGCGGTGAGAGAAGAAGGCGCTGGTTGCGGTGTCGAGGGCGGAAATCTGCAGCATATCTTCAGAGCTGAGTTCAAAATCAAGAATGTTGATGTTCTCTGCCATGCGTTCTTTACGCACCGATTTCGCCAGTGAAACGATGCCTCGCTGGAAGATCCAACGCAGCACAACCTGGCCCACGCTTTTGCCGTACTTCTGCCCAATTGCCGTTAACACGGGATGCTGGAACAGGCCATTTTTACCCTCAGCAAACGGTGCCCAGGCTTCCGGCTGAATGCCACGGCTTTGATTCCATGGAACGGCATGCAGCTGCTGGTTGAAGGGGTTAACTTCAATCTGGTTCACCGCAGGGGCCACTTTGTTGAAGGCGGTAAGGTCGGCCAGTCGGTCAGGATGGAAGTTGCTGACGCCAATGGCGCGAATTTTGCCTGCCTGTTGCAGTTCTTCCATGGCACGCCAGGCCCCATGGACATCGCCGTAAGGCTGGTGAATCAGATACAGGTCAACGTAATCAAGTTGCAGCCGATTTAGGGAGCGTTCGAACTGTGCTTTAGCACCTTCGTAATTGGTATCCTGGAGCCAAAGTTTGGTCGTTACAAAGAGTTCGTTACGTGCGATACCAGTCTGTTTCAGTGCGTTCCCGACCTGGGTTTCATTCTGGTAGGACGCCGCGGTATCGATCAGGCGGTATCCTGTATCGATAGCATCAATCACGGCTCTTTCGCATTCGGCGGCATCCATCATCTGGAAGACACCAAAGCCCAGAAGGGGCATTTCTATACCGTTGTTCAGTTTTACAGTTTGCATGACGTTATCCTTCAGCTGTTGTGTAGGAAAAGCATAACGCAAAGTTATTTATTCTATTAGGGGGGTAATTTACTAGGGTTTATTAGATGTATTCATTAATCCTTGGAGGGCTGACGCTCTGCTTTGTGAGCAAAGCAAACCGCCATATTCAACACTTTTTTTCGGCAGGATTAGGCCACTTTATTTTTTATAAAGATGATGTTTGTATTGAGCCTTCAATAATGAAGGCTCAATACTGGCTCTTCCTATTGCAGGTTTTTTTCCTTCAGGAATTTACTCACCAAATCGGCAATCTGCACATTATTGAGGTCAGAGAACGGGAAGTGGGTATTCCCTTTGATCCCCACTTCAGGCAGATGCGTCACAGTGACATCTCCGCCATGCTTGTTCACCACGTCGCGCCACTCACGAGCCATTGCCAGTCTTACGCGCCAGCTGTCCTGCGCGGGCATGGCGACAGGTTTATCCGGTATGTTATCGCCGTAAATAATTAGAATCGGGATTTTGGTCAGAGCCATAAACTGCTCCATCGGCACCGGCTCACCCTTCAGCGTGTCGAACGCGCTTGGCATAGGGGCTGGGAGTTCTTTTTCCGGGAAGACAAAGCTGCTGCCCGGTTCGAAAGCAACAATGGCTTTGACCTTATCGTTTTTCATCGCCGTGTACCAGCCTGGTCCGCCACCCTGAGAGTGGGTGAAGAGGATAGCCGGCCCGGATTTATCCACTACTGCGGACATCGCATCAGAGATGACATTGATATCAAACGGCCCGGTATTTGGGGTCATCTGACGGAAATACTGGTTCAAAGCTTCTTTGTCGTGAGAGAACTGAACGCCCTTGAAATACTCTGGCCACACGCCAACGCGGAACTGGTTGAACCACATCTGTTCATCCGGTTTAGGCGTAACAGTACCTTGTACCGTCGTGCGCCCGGCGCTGCCCCGGCGTGGCTGATCGACAAGATAGGTTGAGAATCCGCGATGCAGGAATATGTTCTGGAACCCTTCGCGACCATCCGGAGTGCTTTCCCAGGTACGGGAGAACTGACCTGCGCCATGCAGCATGACAATAGGGTATTTATGGGGATTCTCTGGGATCTGGTAGAACACAGAGGCATGATCACCATGATAAGTTTGACCTGTAGAATCCAGCGGCTTTTTCGCGTCAAATTTCCCTGGTGCGGTTATAATAGTACCGCCAGCAGAAAAGCTTCCCTGTTCCTGAATAACCAGTGGCTCGGCGTATACCGACTGAGCCACCAGGCCACCCGCCATCACGCAGATGGCCAGCGTTTTTAAGATTGTCTTCAAGATTACATCCTCTGTTATGTTTGCCGCTCAATCATATCTGAGTTGTCAGCATTCATTATTTAGCACCCCTGATTGCCCTTATTTGGCAGACTCATGAATGCGGACGATTAACTGCGTATCGTCTCTAACCAACTGGTTACCGTTTCAGTGGTTCTTCGCTCCTGGTCGCATTCAATGACCAGCGGTTTTTCCCGGCGGGCAGTTGGGGCCAGGTTTGCGAGAATATCGCCACTGTCTCCTTTGCCGTAACCACCGTGAGTAATAAAGGGGATGAGTAATTTTCCCGCAAGGTTATGGCTGCTGAGAAATGTTTGCACTACGGGCGGCACGCTGGTCCCCCATATGGGAAAGCCTAAATACACGGTCTCATAGCGGGAGATATCTGCGACGCTATTTTTTAATGCGGGTTTTACTCCCCGCTCACGCTCATTTTTCGCCTGTTCAACGGTCTGAAAATAGTCTCCCGGATAAGGTGTAGCCGGTTCGATTTCAAATAGATCGGTATTCAGGCTACGGTGAATGACCCCCGCAATCACCCGTGTATTTCCGCTACGGGAAAAGTACGCCACCAGAACACGGCTTTTACCCTGCGCGTTTGCGGTTCCGGTGGCTGCCGATGCCAGGGAGACGTTCGCCAGCGTGAGCCCGGCAAGTGCGGTGATTAACATTCTGCGGTTGGGATCATGCTCCATAACCCACTCCTAATGGTTTGCGAGCGCCTGCTGCAGCGCCTTTTCAGCTCGAGTAGCTGTATCACTTTCGCCATGTTCACGCAGAACCAGTGCCAGCTGGCGCAGCTGCGCTGCAGTCAGGCCGACCCGCATGCTTGCTCGCGTATGCGATAGCAACTGGGCTTCAACGCCTGGTGTGGCCGCTAATGCGCCAACCGTTGCCAGCTCGCGGCTTTGCCAGTCGAGGTTATCGCGGGCGAAAATGTCGCCAAACAGGTGCGTTTGCAGGAACTGGTTAATCACCGGGGCAAAATCAAACAGCGGGCCCTGGACGGGAGCGCCTGAGATCTTCGTCTGGTTTGCGGTACCGGCACGGCGAAGCTCATCCCCGACAGGGATCGGGGCAACCGGTTCTTTACCCTCAACGTCTTTGATACCACGTTGTTTACGTGCTTCGACGACCTTCATCAGTTCGCTAAGCGCATTCAGGGTACGGGGGAAGCCCGTATAGGCATAAAGCTGGACGAGAATCTCTTTGGTTTCGTTTATCGTGAGTCCTGCGTCAAGACCCTGATTCAGGGCTGCATTCAGCTTATCCATCTGACTGCTGGCCATCGATGCCGCAATCAACGGGATAGCCTGCTGGCGAGCGGACAGCGTATCTGAAACCGTTTGTTCGTGATTCATTTCTGAGGCTCCTTTATTGACGGGCGCAGCATGTGCCGCGAGACCAAAACCAAAGGTCAGCAGTACCGCTGCCGCTAATGCTTTAATGGGCGTGGTATTGTTCATCTGTCACTTTCTCCATCCAGTTAACGCTTTTGCCATCCACGATCCCGGTTATCGCCAGATGCGTCATCGCGCTGCCGGGTGCCGCCCCGTGCCAGTGTTTGACGCCCGCCGGGCAAGAGACAACGTCACCGGCACGGATAACCTGCACCGGCTGGCCTTCTTGTTGGGTAAGCCCAACACCTGAAGTCACAATCAGCCGCTGACCTGCCGGATGCGTATGCCAGGCGGAACGAGCGCCGGGTTCAAACGTGACATAAGCCCCGGAAACACTGATGTCGTTATCCGGTTTGAAGAGAGGATCAACACGGACACGTCCGGTAAAATTCTCCACTGGCCCGTACACCGCGTTCTGACTTCCTGCGGGGGCGATATGGACAGCAGGATTTTGCTCCGCTGCCCAGGATGAAAATGTGAAGAGGGGCAGTAACAGCCCGAGGTAACGTAAATGCCCGATCATGCAAAGTGTCCTTATCAATGAAGAGGAGATTGCCTGCGATGATTTTATCGAGGGGGTAGTGACGTCAGGCTGACGCCCCCCTGACAATTCTGTCAGTTAACCCCGGTCCCGGCTCAGCGCCGGAGTGAGCGTTGCCCGACGCTTTATCGACTTGTATCGCAAAGGTGAGGCCAAATGTATTGATGCCACCTTCACTACGGGCAAAGACGTCCCCCCTGTGCATAATGGCGACGGCACGCACGATCGACAGGCCCAACCCATGATGGGTATCGCTCCCGGCTCGGGAGGTGTCAACGCGATAGAACCGCTCGAAAAGCCGGTGTAAGTGCTCTGGCGCTATCGGATCGCCCGGGTTTGAAACTTCAACACAGGCCTGATGACCTTTTTCGCTTAAGCGCACCGTAACCGTGCTATTGGATGGTGAGTGTCTTGCGCTATTTTCCAGTAAATTGGCCAGTGAGCGGTGGAACAATCGTCGATCGATGTGTGCGGTGACGTCGCCCCCCACATCCAGAGAAAGCTGTTTTTCTGCAAAAGAGGGTTCCACATACTCCGCTGTTTTCAGGGTTTCTTCCCGCAGGGACACTTGCGTGAGCTGGGAAGCATGCTCACCCGCGTGTGCATGAGACAGGAACAACATGTCGTTAACTATCGACGTCATGCGTTCAAGTTCTTCCAGATTGGAACCCAGTAACTCCTCCAGTTCATCATGCGAACGGCGGCGTGAGAGACCCAATTGCGTCTGACCAATCAGGTTAGTCAGCGGGGTCCGGAGTTCATGCGCAACATCGGCGTTAAAGCTTTCGAGCTGACGCCAGGCGATTTCCTGACGCTCTAACACGCCGTTAAATGATGATGCCAGTTGCTGCAGCTCTTCGGGCAAATCGAGGGTATTCAGACGCTGACCATGGTCCCCGGGAGCGAGTTGCCGGGCTTGTTTACTGAGCGCCACAACGGGTCGAAGACCGATCCTTGAAACGACGTATCCCAGTAAGGCGACAATCACGACGCCCAGTGCGGTAATGATCAGCAATGTACGCGTGAAGGCATCGAGTGTGCCCATGTACGGCGTGGAGTCGATGGCAACCACATAGCGCAGCTGAGGCCTTTCACCGTTCGCTGGGATAGTTTTCACTAACAGGAACAGCGAGCATGCCCCTTCTGATGCACCGGGCACTTTATTAAAGCCTTCCTGTAATGAAGACCACTGAACACCTACCGGAGGTATCCCCCCCATGCTGAAGCGCGGATTATCGCTCACTATCCAGTAGCGAACGCGTTCACCTTCAGAATTGGTTAACACGGTGAATTTATTGGCCAGTGTAGACCAGCCGTCAGCCGAGGTGCGTGCGGTGATCCACGGACTCATTAATGATTCCCGGAAGAGCAGCTCGTTGTGCATCTGCTTCTGTAAAGAATCATGCAGGGAGCTTCTGAGCAGGATGCCGATAACGGACACAATCAGCAACGCGGATAAGGCAAACATCAGTGCGAGGTGAACGGAGATGGAACGATTAAACATGCTTATCCCCTTCATTATTTTGACCGGACTTCGAGGACATACCCCATGCCACGAACTGTATGCAGCAGTTTGATATCGAACGGGGCATCCACTTTGGCTCTAAGTCGTTTGATGGCCACTTCAACCACGTTGGCATCGCTGTCAAAATTCATGTCCCATATCTGCTCCGCAATCATCATCTTTGACAGAATCTCACCCTGATGCCGGGCCAGAAGGCTCAACAGGGAAAACTCTTTTGCGGTCAGCTCCAGGCGTGTTCCGGCGCGAAATACGCGGCGAGCCAGTAAGTCGAGATGCAGATCGTGAATTTGCAGTTGGGTGATGTCTGCGCCATCCGTAGCGCGGCGACGCACCAGGGCCTGAATACGTGCAACCAGCTCAATAAGCGAAAAGGGCTTGGGCAGATAATCATCCGCGCCAAGACGCAGCCCTTTAACACGCTCGTCTACCGATCCCCGTGCCGAGAGCATCAGCACCGGCGTTTGTTTGGCTGCCCGCACACCCTCAAGTACCCGGTAGCCGTCCATCCCCGGCAGCATCACATCCAGTATTATCGCGTCGTAGTCGAACTCCAGCGCGTAATGAAGACCTTCAGCGCCATCCGCAGAGACATCTACCGTAAATCCGGACTCACCCAGCGCACGGGAGAGATAGGTTGACGTTTTTTCTTCATCTTCGACTAACAACAGGCGCATAACGGGACTTCCTCTTAACTTTTCAACGGTGCTTCAACATCAGAATAAACCTGCACAGCATCCGGCAGACGTTGACCCTGGATAGGGATCACATCCAGTGAACGGGTGAGCTCGGTCATCTCAGCGGAAGTTAGCGACACGGTGGTAGCCGCTGTGTTTTGCAGCATATGGTCTTTATTGGTGGTGCCGGGGATGGGAACAATCCAGGCTTTACGGGCCAGGAGCCATGCCAGTGCAATCTGCCCCGGCGCGGCATTTTTTCGTATTGCCCAGGACTTCAGTAGCTCAACCAGCTGTAAGTTGTGTGGAAGGTTATCAGGCGAGAAGCGTGTTTCTGTCGCGCGGAAATCACCGGCAGAGAACCGGGTACTCTCATCAATCCAGCCCGTTAAAAACTGCACGCCGAGTGGACTCCATGGCACGAACCCAATGCCCAGCTCTTCACACACCGGAAGCACCTGTTTTTCAGGGCCGCGCCAGAGCATGGAGTATTCACTTTGCACGGCGGTAACGGGTAATGCGGCATGGGCGCGTCTCAACGTGTTGATGCCCATTTCAGACAGACCCCAGTGCAGGACTTTTCCTTGCTCCATTAAATCTTTAACCACACCGGCGACATCTTCGATTGGGATCTGCGGATCAACCCGGTGCTGATACAGTAAATCGATACGATCCGTACGCAGGCGTTTGAGCATGTTTTCGACGACCTGCCTGATATGCTCCGGCCTGCTGTTAAGGCCCGGCAGACGCTTTCCCGTCTGTTGATCAATGTTCCAGCCAAACTTGGTGGCGATAACGATTTTGTCCCTGAAGGGGGCGACGCCTTCCCCGAGAATTTTTTCGACTTCAAACGGGCCGTAGGCTTCAGCTGCGTCGAAAAACGTCACCCCTTCATCAAATGCCCGGTGGATAACATTGATCATCTCGGGACGCCAGGGAACGGAGGTGTCGTATTTGCGACTCATGTTCTGCACGCCCAGACCGACGGCAGAAACTTCCAGCTTCCCGAGTTTACGCTTGCCAGGAACTGAAGAGCGTTGGCTGGATTGTCTGGATGAATCGACCTGAGAGGATTGGTTCGCCGCCGATACGTGGGGAATCAGCGAGGCGGCGGCAATACCGGCGCCAGCGACTAATAGCTTGCGCCGCTCTGGCATTGTTGGGGCATTCTGGCTTTTCATTGATCGCTCCGTTTCTCAGAAAATTGAACATGAATCTCATTTAAGCGAGACCATTCTGCCTTCGGATTGCCAACATAAAGCTGACGGTTACCTGACAGCGCTGTCAGAAATGCTTCCCCATCCCAGCCTGTTTCCTGACAAAAATGTTATTTCCCTGTCACGATGCTGACAGCCCTCTTCGCCTAATCTGAGCCTGCAAATTTGATTCCGCGAGCCTGTATAACCAGGTCGACATTCATCGGGAGAGACCATGAAATTCATGCTTATCAGTGCAATGCTACTCACGGCAATGGCTGGAGTGACCTCAGTCAATGCGGCTGATTACAAAAAAAATCCATTCACACTCGTCTATGACGGTGCCATCACCGAGAACGTCAAAGGCAAGGTCAACATTCATCCGGTGAAATACGATCTGCATGGCATCCAGATTGCTGCGAATGTCTATACCCCTGCTAACTATGATCCCGCCAAAAAATACCCTGCCGTGGTGGTCGCGCATCCTAATGGTGGCGTAAAAGAACAGGTCGCCGGGTTGTATGCCCAGCGTCTTGCCGAACAGGGCTACATCACGATTACCGCCGACGCGGCTTATCAGGGCGCCAGCGGTGGGATGCCTCGCAGCGTGGATAAACCGGCTAACCGTATTGAGGATGTCCACGGCATGGCTGACTACATCAGCCAGTATCCTGGCGTAGATACCGCCCGCCTTGGTCTACTGGGCATTTGCGGTGGCGGCGGTTATTCACTCGTTGCTGCCGAGACGGACAAACGGTTCAAATCGATAGCCACCATCAGCATGTTTAATTCAGGCCTTGTGCGCCGCAACGGCATGCAGGATTCACAGCTGGATACTATCCAGAAGCGTCTTCAGCAGGCTTCTGACGCACGTGCTCAGGAAGCCGCCGGAGGAGAAGTGCTTTACTCCGGCGATGCCAACCTGACTGATGAACAGATTGCTAAATTACCTTTTGCCTTGTATCGCCAGGGCTACGAGTATTACTGGAAAACCCACGCCCATCCGAACTCTACGTTTAAATACACTACAGGCAGCCTGTTAGACTTGATGAGCTTTGACGTAACGGACCATATCAATCTCATCAATAAACCGCTGCTGATGATTGCCGGTACAAACGCGGATACGCTCTATATGACTGAAGATGCGTTCGCAAAAGCCACCGGAACGAAAGACAAAGAACTCTTCCTGATCGATGGCGCTACCCATATCGAGACGTATTGGGTGCCTAAATACGTTGACCAGGCAATGCAAAAGTTAGACGTCTTCTTCGATAAGAATATTTAGTTATACTCCGATGATGCCCCAGCTATGCAGGCTGGGGTATGTCCATCAGCTGTAGCCACGTATTCACGCAATAGACTCAGATTAACGAAGTTGCGGTTAAAGATAATTACGTTGCTTAAATAGACGCTATGAATGGAATTCATAGACCTAATCTGGAGCAGGGAATGAAAACGATGAGCCTGATGTGACAGAATGGATCGGGAGAGAATTAATCATTCACTTCAAATTACTTTCAGGTGGAGAAACAAATGAGTACGCAAGAGCCAACATTTAGTGAGGTAGTAAAAAACAGGTACTCGGCAAGAGCCTTTCTTCCATCTCCCATCCCCAGCGATATCCTCAAAGACATTTTGCTCGAAGCGCAATGCGCACCATCCAACTGCAATACTCAACCCTGGTCCCTGCATATCGTTGCAGGAGATAAACTTTGTGAATTAAGCCACGCACTGACGGAAGATTTGAGGGCTGGGAACTACAGTCTTGATTTTACGTTTGATAAAGAAGCTTATCCCGA
The DNA here is from genome assembly GCF_051851875.1 of Duffyella sp. Ts4. Lineage (NCBI taxonomy): Bacteria > Pseudomonadati > Pseudomonadota > Gammaproteobacteria > Enterobacterales > Erwiniaceae > Duffyella > Duffyella sp. Ts4. The sequence goes on from NZ_JBLYPN010000008.1 coordinate 39,487, forward strand.
GCTATTCAGGCAACGGGCTTCGGAGCAGGGGCGCTCGTACTATCAGGCGCTGGGCGTTGCGCGGGGGGATAACTTAAGTCGCTCAGAAGTGGTCGAGCGTAATGTGAGATTTTTCGGCGCGCCTCATGTTGCCCTGCTGTTCATTCCTGCTGTAGGGGACAACGTTCGCGTAGCCTCGGACGCCGGTATGTATGCGCAGACATTCCTGCTTTCCCTGGCAGCTCGCGGTTACGCAGGCGTTCCACAGGCAGTGCTGAGTTATTTTGCCCAAACGGTGCGTCGAATATTAAATGTTCCAGAGAGTTTCAGGCTGCTTTACGGTATTTCTTTTGGGATCCCAGATAAAACGCATCCCTCCCTGAGTTACAGGGAAGGGCGGGTATCTCTAGCCGAAAGTGTCGTCTGGCATCAATAACGAAGTTTTATTTTTTTATCTGAACGGTCAGTGCCATCAGGGCGCTGGCTGCTGTAAACAACGCAATTATCCAGCCCATCGTCCATGGTGTGCCATCACTGAACAGAGCAAGAAGAAGTGAAGAGATGATACCGCTGCCGTATTGTAACGCTCCCATTAGCGCCGACGCGGAGCCTGCAACATTAGGTACTGCATCAAGTGCACAAGCCGTGGATGTTGCAGCGATGATGCCATTCATGGAGAAGAATACGAACACAGCGCCGACAATCACGGTAATTCCACCTACGCCCAGGCCGGTGGTGGCCGCCAGCACTATTGCCGCAATAGTGGCGACGAATACGGCATTCCTGAGCAACGCTTCCAGTGGATAGCGGTGAACCAGACGTCTGTTGATCATGCTCACTGCCATCAGTCCAACAATGTTTACTGCAAACAGCCAACCGTAATGCTGCGGGTCAACACCGAAGTACGTGATGTACACGAACGGAGAGCCGGTGATAAATGCGTAGGCTGCAACGTAGTAGAACGTCAGGCACAAAGTAAACCGCATGTATCTGGCGTTGGTGAGCAAGGCATAGTAGTTGTGAAAAGCTCTGGTTACAGAGGCTTGCGAGCGTTTTTCAGCAGGTAATGTTTCGGGTAACCAGAATAAAGACATCAGCATTAATGTTCCGATAATCGCCAGCAGCCAGAAAATGGCATGCCACGAGGTGACTTTAATCATCTGCCCGCCGATCAGGGGCCCGGCAATGGGCGCAATGGCCATGATTATCATCAGTGTCGAAAGCATTTGTGCTGCACGAGTGCGGCTAAACAGGTCACGGATCATTGCTCGTGCCAACATCGGTCCGGTACAGGCACCTAATGCCTGAAAAACACGCCAGAAGACTATTTGCACGATATCTGTTGATAACGCACAGCCCACCGAGCCGATGATGAACAGACCTAACCCGATAAACAGCGGCAGACGACGCCCATAACGATCGCTAATCGGTCCCCAAATCAGTTGTGCAATGCAAAAGCCGATAAGGAACCCTGTGATTGTCAGCTCTGCATCACCCTGTAAATCTTTCGCCATGATGGGCATAGCCGGAAGATAAATGTCGGTTGATAAAGAGGTAACAGCCATCAGGGCGCTGAGAATGAGCAGAAACGAGAGACCGGTTTTTTTAGCTGTAGCTGACTGTGTTTGTGCCTGTTGATTAAGCATGGGGATCCGTTGGACATGAAGAGATAAGGGGCATGTTAACGGGTTTTTTCATGCGGATAATCACAGGTGGAAGGATAGGGACTATGAATGACATTCATTAATATTGTGAATTGCAATGGTAGTGAAAGAATGTTTTGAACAGGCGCTTATCTTAGTGCCTTAAAGGGAGGTAACGTTTCCGTTTCAGGATCGATTTGTGTTTGCAGACAGGGGCATGAATCATCAGATCATAAAACAGCATCCCCCTTTCTAATATAAGCAAGATTTCGTCATAAAGCCGTCGGTTAGTCTTAGCGTAGGATAATTTCCGTTTTCCAAGCGGACCCCAACCTGCGCAAATTCTTCCGGCTCAAAGCACCCTGCGCTAACTGCCCGTTCCTCAAAGCTGGTGGCATCGAGCTGAATCCCGGACGCCTTGAGGACATCAAGGCGCACCTGCTGCGTGACGATTATTCCTCCTTCTACTGCCACAAAACTACGCACCTGAATGGCGGAGAAGAGGATGAAGACGGGGAGGGTTACAACCCTTCCGGCAGAGAGGCACATTGTGCCGGCGCAGTAGCATTTTTACTTTCTCGCGGCCGCAGCAACATCGCTATGCGCCTTGCTTTTGCAGAGGGGGTGATTAAGCCCGCTGATTTTGAACATGAGCTTCAACTTACTGAGGTAGATTGTTAATTTGGCTTTCGCGTTTGGCAAGATTGTTAGTCTAACTGTTATGCGTGGGCTGCTCGTTAACGCATAATTATCAGATAACCGTTTAACTATATTTTTGTGAAGGGCAGGAAGCTAATAGACATGAGATCAATAATTGAAGCGTTGAAAAATGGGGATGCGAAAGAGAGGCTGGCTGTTATCGCTGATATAGCATCCCTCGTCGGATTATCAGTGGCATCAGTCGCTGGTGGTGTGTTGGCTTTCGCTGCTAACAATAATAGATTGAATGTAGAAAATGTCTTAGGGATATCGATCTTAACTTTGGCTGGATTAGCTGGCCTTTGCTGTATAGTAATGCTATTTATCTGGCTTCTTTCTGCATTTTCAAAGCCATGGAGCACACCACCTGGAATTAAGCCTTTAGTAAAATGCGTTGTTTGGATAGGTTTTATCATTGCTATGTTGTGGAGCATTGGGTTTATGTATGCTTTGCTCTCTTCTATCCGGTTTTCTGGGTAAGCCGTATATCACATTCTTATCAATGCTGGCTTATGCCGCAAGCTGATAACATAATTGTTTGGTCGCTAAGATCGGCACAGAGTCCGACACGGTTCATTTGGGGCCACAAATGAACCATAGCAGACTCTGTAGGTTGTTTATTTAGCCAGGAAACCTGGAATTTCAGTATCGGCAGTGGCTGCTTTAGCTTCACTAAGAAGCATTTCCCAATCGTCCGGTGGATCGCCAGCTTTCAGCATCTTTGCAAATACCTTGTAAGCATCTGTCTTAGATCCATAAGCGCGTAGCGTGTCAAAATCATTTACCCAACCAATTACAATGGTCTTGTGCTCTGCACTACAGCGATAGAACAAACGGAACTGCTGTAAAAACTTCACGCGAAACCAGTGTTTAAACTCATCGCCTAAAGTGTCACCCTGCCGGTATTGAGGATCAAGAGGGTTAGCAGCTATACATTCCTCTATTACACGCTCAATAGCTCGTAAGAGCTTTGTTTCCTTCTTGCCCTTATATTCATCCGGTTTTGCAGCCCTGAGTTCTGCAACCTTCTGAACGAGTTCTTCAATCTGATTCAAAAAGCATGAGTGAAAGCAGATTTTCCAACCGTTTAGTTCTAAACCTTCCATTTAACACCGCCTTATATTAGTTAATCATCAGTAAGCGGCGCGTCTAAATCGACTTCAACTCCAGCTGTTAATGCTTTGATACTTTTCCAAACAGACACCGGTACTACATGAATGTTCTGGGGGTTCTTCTCCATGTCTTTTTCAAGAAAACTCAGAAACTTCGATACTACTGGATCGTCGTGTTCATCTTCCTGTCGGGACATGATGACTTTACCGCCTGCAAGCAGGGTGTACTTAATGTACTCGCCTGGCTTGAGATGCAAAGCATCGCGTATTGCTGCTGGGATTGTTGTCTGGCTGCGTTCAGTGAGTCGAGACTCAGCGCGCAGAGACACGTCCGCTTTATAAGTTTGAGTAGCCATGAGTCAACCCTCTTTACTCTCATTCCCCCTATGTAATGAGGGGGTGCGAATAGTCAATTCGCTGGAGTATTTTCGATTTCATTTACCCAGAGTTCTCATATTGAGAAGCATCGGTTAGCTAAGCCGCTGGGGGTTTTCCTTTAGAGATAAGTCGCCAGAGATGGGATTTCTCTATTGATCAAAGCAAGTGTAATGCATGTGCATTGGTAATGCAAGTGCATTGCACAATGCGGCTGCATTACTTAATGCATACGCTTTGCTTGTATTGACAAGCAAAGCAAGTAACTGTATATTGCACTTCATGGCGCTGTTTTAGCGTCACCGCCCTGGCGGCTCCAGGCACTAAGGAATAATTTCATGTCTATCTCTTCAATGACCGCTACCGCCGCTATCCAGCACATGTCTTACACCCTCACTGGCCTGATCGAGCAGAGCAATAGGCCCGGTTTTGTCTCAGCTGAAGCCTATGCGGATATCAAAACCAATTACGAGCTGATTGCCACCAGCTGCACCGACCTGGCGACCATTGTCTGGCTGCGTAACCACCTCTGCTTTGGCTACATTGGCGATGAATGCACCTTTGAAGAGGTTAACTTGGGCTACCTTGACCACTTCAACTTCATCCTTAAATCAGGCTGGCGTCCAGGCATCGCACCAGCGCACAAGATGACGCTTAACAACATGTTTGAACTGGACTGGTGGGAACCTCAACAGATTGCGGTGACAGCGCACACAGCTGATACCGTTACCGGCACAGCCACCATGACAGATACCGAAGGCGAATATCAGATAGCCTTTGAATGGCAGATGCAGATGGGGGAAAAGGCAGAGCAATATAACCTGCCATTCATGGTAAACATTACGACAGCGCGTTTTACGCTGCCATATGAGTTCTCACTGTATGAGTGCGATGGAAGCCCGCTCGATGCGCTGGAAGCCATTCAGGAAATGGATTGCGCCCTGGGATTTTGCATCGAGTTTTTCACCGATGTTTACGACAAATATGCCCCGGCAGAAGGGGCAGTTAATCGAGGCTAATTATGACCGATAAAGCACGCGATCCACGGGCTTTAAACTCAGTTAAACGAGCCGCCCCCGCGACGGCTCAGATTCAGATGCGCGTTGTTCCTGAAGTTAAAAACCGCTATGTCGCGCAGGCACGGCGGGAAGGGATGAAGCTGTCAGAGTGGATTCAGCATCACCTTGATGCGGTTTGCCAGTCGGCAATTGACGCAAAGCTACAGGATAAGAACACCAGTGATTAAACAGGAAATCAGGGCGCTGTTTATGGCGCACGGCTTCAAAATGCAGCAGCAGCCTGATGGAAGTACAGATTTAGATCCCGCTTGCTACAGCGTCGCTCAGGCGCTTGCAGAGCGATTCAGTGATATTTACGGGCAACCCGGCAGGAATTGTTGAGATCGCCGCTGCTGGTGGCGCAGAGGCACGCAAAATGCCGCTGTTTCACGATAAGGCGGCGAGTATTGAGTTTCCGACCTACATCATTCGCCAGCCATCGCAAACCCCCGCGCTGGCCACCAGCAATAAGCAGGCATCCGGGCGCTGATGGACGACCGGCTAAGACAATATGGCTGGCACTCATTTGAGAACTGGCCGGAGAGTGAAGTACACGACTATCTCACCACTAAATGCGGCATCATCCATGCCCGCCAGTTACCGGACGGCAGCTGGGCTGGTCTTATGCAGCTGCTGTACACACTAAGTGTCTGTATGGGTATCAGCCCTACAGACTCTTATCAGTATCGCTGGTGTTTTGAAGATCCGGCTGAGGCGGTTCACCTGTATAAAACCGCCGTGGAGTTTGACGAGATACCAGATCGCCGGGAGTCGCTGGTGGGGCATCGGCACAGCACTGGCACCCCGCTTTACGTTGAGTTTGATCAGCTGGGCCTGCCTAAATGGCGTTAAGCACCAGATAAATCATATAACGGTTAAACAATAAACAAACAGATTGGCAATACTTGTTACTTAATGAGCCATTAAGTTAAATGGCCTTAATACTGCTTATCGCTTTTAAAACGGAATAATAATGAATTTTCTAAAACGGTTCTCAAAGGACTACCGGCGCATCACGTCGCGCCACAACATCCCTTACGCGCAGGTTGCCGGTAAAAACAGCCGCAATGATATATCGAGCGTTGTCATCCCGACTGTAGGCGCTGATTTCGTTGAAGAAGCCATGCTTAGCGCCAGGTTCGCAGCACGCTATGCGCCGGATTTACGCGAAATAGTTATCGTGACCGATCAGCCTGCGACCGCATTCACTGATCTGCCGGAAAAGGCGCGGGTAGTGACACTGGATATTCAGATCCCGAATCCATCGCATCGCTATGCGCAGATTTACAAAAGCCGCCTTTTGAAAATGCAGGCTCCATTATCAGCCAGCCCGGACTCAACCGGCGTTCTGATGATTGACTCAGATTTAAACCTTCTGAAAATGCCAAGCTACCAGCTGGAGAAATTCAGCCTCTACTCATGCTTCCGCAACGGACGTATGGGCGCGAAGTTTGAAAAGCGCGGTTATCAGAACGTGCCAGCCTATTACGCTAACAGCGTGCGGCCTGGTCTGGAACAGCACGTTAATAGCGCGTTCCTGGCGGCTACCTACTTCACATGGCAGAGGCTCTGCCCGTTGTGGGTAAACCTGTTTAACGACACCTGGGAAACGCTCCCGGATGATCAGCCACCTACTGATCAGCCTCCGCTTTCTGCCGCCCTGGATTTCCTCGACTACCAGACGGTTAACCTGGGTGACTGGACTAACTGGCCGGTATCCAAAAAGATTGGTGGCACACCGTCTGTTATCCCAAAAGAAGTGATTGGTGCTCACGGTGGTTTCCCGCTAAGCGAATGGCAAAAGTATCTGAATAATCCCGATGAGCCGCTACTGTTTCGCGGTCAAGATTACACCCGCAAGGTGCGCTACCTGACGGATGAAGAGAAGCGCGCTGGTGGCACACCTTAACCGGCATAACCGTCGCAGGGCGATGGCGAACTACGAAAGGCAGTGGTACTGCAGTAAATGCGGCGATACGTTTTTACGTGAAAGCGCAGTCGTATAGTGCAGAATTAATCAGGGAGGAAACAGGGATGAAGTACGCGCAATTAAAGCGCTTTTGGCATGTAGAAGTTATCGGTACTGAGAAAAAGTTCTCCTGGATTCGGCTTGCAACAAGGCTCCGTAACAAGCCGGGACTAAAGTTCGTTTTCTGGTGGCGTTTAGCCAGTTTTCTTTATGAAAACGGACACCGCCGCATGGCGTACCGCATTCACTCAAGAATTAAAGCCCGCTTTGCGTGCGATATCATGCTGGGTGCAAAGATTGGTGAGGGCTTGAGCATCGCACATCATGTTGGAGTCGTGGTCACTAAGCGCGTTGTGGCCGGACGTAATATGAAGCTCACGCAAAACTCCGTAATAGGAAACAGTGGGAAGGGTAAGGACGGATCTATTGTCATTGGTGATAACTTTTTCCTTGGCTCAAACAGCTGTGTCATTGCTGACGCTCTGTCTATTGGAAACAACGTTACCGTCGGTGCAATGAGCTTTATCAACAAAGATATTCCTGACAACTGCACCGTATATACCCGCAAGACTACAGAGCTCGTGGAGAGGGCGTAAATGACCAGCGGCCTGACGGATAAAGAAAAGCGCGTCGGCGCATCATCCTGATGTTGAATGACCACCAGCTATCTGGCTGGTGGTCTGTTTAATATTGCCTAATGGATATCTGTAAGCGAGGGCGTTATGGCAGGAAGAGCAGCAAAAGGGATCGCTTTGGTATTAGCTGGTGGCGTTTTATTAGCCCTGGGTGGTGTCGGTACGCTGGTTTATCTCAGAACTGGAGCTCAGTATTACAGCGTTTCAAATCTGGAAGAGTGTGAAAAATACACAAATGACCAGGCAAAAGAAGCCGTACTAAGCGCACGACTCAAACAGCCCAATGCTTGGAAAAACTGGAGTGAAGCCTCTGAATAAGATCTGGCTGGTTCCGTTCTACGAAGCAAAAGCGCCTGATAAAAAGCAGTTCGGTATGCTGGATTGTGGAACATTAACAGTCGAGTTTGCGTCAGAATAATGCGCTTTCGTCCTAAATCACAAACCCCTTACCCTGGCCGTCACGTTTACTAAGAGGCCACCAGCATGACTACCCAAATCAAACACCCCTACTGCTGATGCGGCCGCATCCACGACAACTGCGAACGCCGGCGAATTGATCACTTTCGTCGGCGCGACATTTTCCCTGCCTATTATCCCGGCGCCGCTGGTGGTCACATTCAACGGTTCGGACGGTACGCGAACGCAGCTTACAGTGAATAAGGACATCGTCACGTTTGAGGGTAATCCTGACGCTGCAGCAGAAATGTTTATCGAGGCGGTGACATGTCTTCATGCGCAGCAGTGGGGCGCACTACTGGCGCAACTGGAGAAGACAGAAGCCCAACTGGCGGCATACTCACACCATAACGGCCTGATGATGTTCGCACAGCGACTGTTGGACGCAGAGCGGGAACACGATGCCCTACGAGACGAAGTTAACCGCACTGAAAGCAGGTGAAGACGTTCACTATAGTCAGCAAAAATCGACAGCTGATTAACTAATATTTGTCTCCCGTCAAAGCAATTAACATTAGCATAACTTTTTTATCACACAGGGTTGACGCCTTAAATCTCAGGGCATATCATCCGTTTACTGTATATAAACACATGTTTATTAATACAGTCTTTTTGCTTTTTTAAGCATATGTCAGCTGGTATGGCTGGTAACTCAGCAGTAGTTAATTCATCAACAAATGAGAAGGAGAGCGTTATGCCTGGATTTAATTATGGTGGCGGTCAGGGCGATGGTACTGGCTGGAGTTCAGAAAGCGGTAGTGGTCCGGCGCCAGGCGGCGGCGGTCATGGTAACTCAGGTAACCATGAAAGTGGCAGCGGTAGCGGAAGCACAGGCAGTACAACTGGCTCTACGGCAGTATCACAATCTGTTGGAGAGAATTTGGCTCGCAGCCTTGGCTTAAATCCGAAAGATTTTGCTGCGTTCTTTTTGAGAGAGGATGGTCACGTCATCGGCATTACAACCTTTGGTTTAGGAGACGCTTATGGCGTAGATCTTGGTTTTGCCAATCCTCCTGCTGGTGGTAATGGTAGTGGCACTCCAAACGGAACCTCTACTTATCAAGGTGATGTTTCTGATGCTCGCGTTGCTGCGTTGAAACAAATCATTGCTGACAATGCTGTTTATGCAAATAGTAAGCAGGCTGGAACCCGGATCACAAAAGCAAAGCAAGCAACAATACAGGCTAAGATCGAATTAGCTGTTATTGACTACACGCTCCAAGGCCGCGCCCAGCAAAATACAACCGTGGAAGATGCGGTTAAGTTCACTGCTGAATTTTTGACTGAAGTTACTGCTAAATATAGCCAACAAGCTTCCGCACTGGCACAAGAGTTTGCTAATCAGGCGACGGGTAAAACCCTGCGTAATGTTGATCAGGCACTGGCTGCTTTTGAGAATTACAAAAATTCTCTTGCTACCAAGTTTGGTGTGGCTGACCGTAACGCGATTGCCAATGCGCTAAATTCAGTGCAGTACTCATCCTATGGGGGTCAGTTTGGATATCGAAAATTATTGTACGTTAGGCTCATTTTTTGACCATCAAAGAGAGCCAATATCTGGCGAAATTTAACAGAACTGTCTACGCACCAAATTCCGTATCCGTAGATATCATTTTAGTAGCAACTTTCCTTCCGACCGCATCACAGCCAGTAATTAACTAACAATATGATTTATATCATAAATAAAAAACGCTCAGTGTTTTTTCTCTGCCCCACCCTTTATACTATGGTGGGGTATATGTTGACGAAAAGCACATACCCCACTATAGTATCCAAGATCAAAAAAGATGAGGTAAACAATGCCCAGTACTCCTGAAGAGAAAAAAAAGGTCCTTACCCGGGTTCGCCGCATTCGGGGTCAGATTGATGCTCTGGAAAGAGCGCTTGAAAATGGCGCTGAATGCCGTTCCGTTCTTCAGCAGATAGCTGCCGTTCGCGGAGCAGCTAACGGTCTTATGGCAGAGGTGCTGGAGAGTCACATACGGGAAACCTTTGACCAGAATGACAGCTACAGCCATGAAATCAGTAAATCCGTTGACGATACGCTTGAACTGGTTCGTGCCTATCTTAAATAGCTAAGACATCACATTGAGGAGAAATTACATATGAAATCACGTGCTGCCGTTGCATTTGCACCAGGGAAGCCCCTGGAGATTGTTGAAATTGATGTCGCACCACCTAAAAAAGGCGAGGTGCTGATTAAAAACACCCACACCGGTGTCTGCCATACTGATGCCTTTACCCTCTCCGGGAACGATCCTGAGGGCGTTTTCCCGGTGGTTCTCGGCCACGAAGGGGCCGGTATCGTCGTGGAGGTCGGTGAAGGCGTGACCAGCGTGAAGCCGGGAGACCATGTTATTCCGCTTTACACCGCCGAATGCGGGGAGTGTGAATTCTGTCAGTCCGGTAAAACCAACCTCTGTGTATCTGTTCGCGAGACTCAGGGCAAAGGACTGATGCCTGACGGAACCACCCGCTTTTCTTACAACGGCCAGCCTCTTTACCACTACATGGGATGCTCCACGTTCAGTGAGTACACGGTAGTGGCCGAGGTTTCTCTGGCAAAAATTAACCCGGAGGCAAACCATGAACACGTCTGCCTGCTGGGCTGTGGCGTAACCACAGGGATTGGCGCTGTTCACAACACAGCGAAAGTACAGCCTGGAGATTCTGTCGCTATTTTTGGTCTTGGCGCAATCGGTCTGGCTGCCGTTCAGGGGGCTCGCCAGGCAAAAGCAGGACGCATTATCGCTATCGACACCAACCCGGCCAAATTCGAACTTGCCCGTCAGTTCGGTGCAACCGACTGTATCAACCCGAACGACCATGACAAACCGATTAAAGATGTGCTGCTTGAAATCAACAAGTGGGGCATTGACCACACCTTTGAATGTATCGGTAACGTCAACGTTATGCGTGCGGCGCTGGAAAGTGCTCACCGTGGCTGGGGCCAGTCCATTGTCATCGGCGTGGCCGGCGCCGGGAAGGAGATTTCCACCCGTCCATTCCAGCTCGTTACCGGGCGCGTATGGAAAGGTTCTGCTTTCGGCGGAGTGAAAGGCCGTACGCAGCTTCCGGCCATGGTAGAAGATGCCATGAAGGGTGAAATTGAACTGGAGCCATTTGTTACCCACACCATGACGCTGGATGAAATCAATGATGCCTTTGACCTTATGCATGAAGGTAAATCTATCCGGACGGTGGTTCATTACTGATCCCGCCCTGACCTTAACAAATATAAACTGAAGGAAATGAATCATGGCAACACCTGTAATTTCTGGTAATGACATCTTTTCTCACGTGTTCATCGGTGCATCCGATGTCGAAACATCTGCTGCTTTTTACGATGCTGTACTCGGAACGCTTGGCATCAACAACCTCGGCCCGTTTGGCAACGGCTGGGTACTCTATGGTCGCGAAAAGCCAGCCTTTATTATTGCACGTCCGGGCAATGGCGAAGCGCCATCGGCCAACGGCGTGACTGTTGGATTTGCAGCTGCAAGTCCGGAAGAGGTTGATGCTTTCCACGCAGCCGGCCTTGCCGCCGGAGGGAAAGATGAAGGCCAGCCTGGCCCGCGCAACCATCTCCCTGGAGCCTATGCAGCCTACCTGCGAGACCCTGCGGGTAACAAAATCACGGCTTATACGTTCATCTGACGTCCGGCTATAAAGATACGTCCCCTGACTCCCTGTCAGGGGAAATAACCATGAGACAGAGGCTGATGGAACTCATCGAGCAACATGCCAGCGCTGGCGGCTGGCAAAACGTATACAGACATTATTCACAAGCCCTTAATTGTGAAATGAATTTCGGTGTTTATCTTCCTCCCAAAGCAGCAACAGAAAAACTGCCAGTGTTGTACTGGCTCTCGGGCCTGACCTGAACCGCTCCGGTTTTCCTGGAGAGTATTTTGCCTGAGTGATCAGGCTGCCACATCCCGGTCATTCAGCGAAGCGTAATAGGCTTTTTCTGCCTCCACTGGCGGGATATATCCGGTCCGTTCCATCAATCGGTGATTATTGTACCAGTCCACCCATTTCAGCGTAGCCAGCTCAACATCCTGTCGGGTTTTCCAGCTTTGCCTGTGGATCACCTCCGCTTTGTACAACCCGTTGATACTTTCTGCCATCGCATTGTCATATGAGTCGCCCGTGCTGCCTGTTGAAGCCAGCAGCTCCGCGTCCTGCAGCCGTCGCGTGTACGCCAGTGACACATATTGCGAACCTTTGTCGCTGTGATGGATGGTACCGCTCGGGCGTCTGGCCCACAGCGCCTGCTCCAGTGCATCCAGCACGAACGACGTTTCCATCGTGGATGAGACCCGCCAGCCCACGATAACACCGGCGAACACATCAATGATGAAGGCCACATATGCGAACCCCTGCCAGGTGCTGACGTAGGTAAAATCGGCCACCCAAAGACTATCGGGCCGTTCAGCCACGAACTGCCGGTTCACCCGATCCTGCGGTGTTTCGGCTTTGTTGCTGCGGGTGGTTCTGACACTTTTGCCGCGTGTCACCCCACGTAGCTGCAGGGCTTTCATCAGGCGCTCAATGGTGCAGCGGGCAACGCCGACACCTTCACGTTTTAGCTGTCGCCAGACCTTACGCACACCGTAAACGCTGTAGTTTTCTTCGTATACGCGCTGTATCTCAGGTATCAGCACGGCATCGCGTTTATCCCGACTACTGCGTCGTTCAGGACACTCCCGGCGTTGCTGATGCCAGTAGTACGTTGACGGAGCAATATCCAGCTCATGACAGACTGGCCCGACCCCGTGTTCACCGCTCAGATTTTCCAGAAGCGGCATTATTTTTTCCAGTGGCGGTCGAGCTCCGCCTGGGCAAAATACGCTGAAGCCTGACGCAGAATATCATTGCTGCGGCGCAGCTCGCGGACTTCCCGCTCCAGTTCTTTCAGACGCTGGCGTTCGCTGGCAGTCAGCGCATTCTGCTCATCATCAACGGGCTCCTGCTGACGGATCCAGATACGCAATGTCTCGGGAGTGCAGCCGATCTTAGGGGCAATGGAGCAGATAGCGGCCCATTGTGAGTTGTAGGTATTCTGGTTTTCCAGAACCATACGAATAGCGCGTTGACGAACTTCAGGGGGAAATCGGTTATGTTTTGTCATCCTGGTTACCTCTCTCAAAGAGTGTAGTCTCCAGGATTACCGGGGCGGTTCATTAATCTTACTCAACGTCCGCTCTTCGCTCATAACGGACCTTGTCCCACCGTACATGTCCGCTTTGTGCCAGAAGCGACCATTCCAGTTTCGCGCAAAATTGAAGCCAGCCACTGGCTGTCAGGCCAGTGCCATCAGATTGACCATGATGACACTTAATGCCAGGCCGATCAGAATGACGCCTGAGACACGCTCCAGCCAGGGCAATATCTGCGAAAAGTATTTCAGTATGACGCGGTTGCCAATGAAGATAGCTACCAGTAAATCCCACAGCAGCACAATGCTGAACATCCATACGCCATAGACGACCTTCAGGCTAATCACGGTTGTACTGCCAATAAGCGTGGCCAGACTGACATAAAACAGCGCATTTTTTGGATTAAGAATACCGGATAAGAATCCCATGCTGAACTCACGGCAGTGCCTCCATACGCCAGCAGACTCTGTGACTGATCCAGGGTTTTTTACATTGTATTCAGAAACAGAGTTTGCTCCCGCAAAGCGAATAAAAAGCACACCGATATAGAGCAGATAAGCACAGCCCGTAAGCTGAATAACGATGAAGCTGATGCTGTCAGGACTAAACAGCGTCATACCGCTGAAGGCGGCAAGAATAAACACCCCGTTCGCTATCGCTATTCCCAGACAGACATTTGCAGCGTGACGCCAGCCGGCTCTGATGGAGGTGCGCGCAACGAGAAAAAAATCTGGACCGGGTGACAGCAACGCCAGAAAATGCGCTGCAGCCACAAAAAGAAATTGCTGCATCCAGGTATTACCCTCTTAAACGTTTTTAACAGGGTGCATTCCTCGGGCAGGATTGTATTGAACAAAATTGCAGATTTTCAGCTTCGATAGCAGCCTGGCGTTACGCCGGTATGCGCCTTGAATACGCGCTGGAAATGACTCTGATCAGCGAAACCCAGCCGGTAAGCAATATCGGCCATATCACGGCCTGACTGCAGCCACTGCCGCGCCTGATTGATGCGCGCATTAAGCTGGTATGCATGCGGTGTCATCCCGGTCGCAGCGCGAACTGCTCTGATGATCTGATAACGACTCATGCCTGACAGATGAGCCAGCTCCGCTAAGGTCCGCGGCTGCCTTTCGGTCTGCTGCATCATATCAATAACGTTTTTCAACGTCCGCCTCACTTCAGACGACATGACAGGAAAAGCTTTCGCCACACAGGATTCATATTCGCAGTCGCCGATAAACTCAATTAACGCCACACTTTTGTCTTCTGCACTGACTGTTGAAAACAGGGTGGAATTCAGTTCACAGAAGCGACGATACAGGTCCTCATCAGTTGTCACCCGAATAATATTGTCACTAATAAGACTGCCTGAAAAATCATGCATTTCAGCAACCAACGCCCTTAACCACGCGGCATCGATATGCAGCATCTGATAGCTCCAGTGCTGATCGGGTAAGGGATTACAGGAATGAACAGCGCCGGCTGGAATGAATACCATCATCCCCGGTCGCAGAGACCAGGTATCACCCGCCGCCCCTGTGAACACACTGCTGCCCGCGTCTACAGCGCCCAGGGAAAAAGTCGGATGACTGTGTAGCTTATAACATGCGCGGCTGTGACAGGCGCGACGGCTTTCTACAAAACTCATGGACGAATCGCGCCAGAATTCTGCAGGGTTGCAGGTGCTGCTATTATCGCACCTGCAGCTGGAAGCACATGGGGGCAGGGTAAGCATACGGGTTCCATCCTGGTACAAATCATTGTGGTGATGCCTGCAAGGTGTTGAGCCAGACATAAACGATTAATTCCGATATTACCTCAGGCAGGCCTGCACATATCCATTAATATGTCCGCTTTTCGCTCATAGCGGACATTGCCTTATGCAGATGTCCGCTTTGCAGTCATGGCATATGCATCTTCTGATAGCTGAAAGCTTGCAGTAAAGCTGGCGTGGCTTCTCTTAATAACCGTCTGTTTTATGCCAGCATCATCGCTCATGTTCTTTCGGAGCATCAGCAATGAAAAAAGCCATCGCATACCTTCGCTTTTCCACTTCCTCGCAGCAGTACGGAGACTCACTTCGCCGGCAGAATAAACTTGTGGCAGAGTGGCTGGAATCGCATCCGGATTATTTGCTGGACAATCTTACTTACAAAGACCTCGGTCTCAGCGCCTTTAACGGCTCCCATGCCGTTCACGGTGCTTTTTCTGAGTTTATGGAGGCCGTACAGGGCGGTTACATTCCGTATGGGACGGTACTGCTTGTGGAAAGTCTTGACCGCCTTTCACGCGAAAAGATTGGCGAGGCCACGGAGCGGCTTCGCAGTATTCTCAGCGCCGGCATAGATGTGGTTACCCTGACCGATCACACGCATTACACAAAAGACTCTCTTGATGATCCTTACTCATTGATAAAGACCATTCTCATCGCCCAGCGGGCCAATGAGGAAAGCGAGATCAAGTCGCGCCGTATGAAGTCCGCCTGGCAGAAAAAACGGGAGGAAGCGGAGGCATCCGGCCGTAACGGACCGGAGCTGATATCACTGGCTCTGGCACAATGCGCTGAGGAGCATGGCGTGATGCTGGAATTTATCAAGCCAGGCAAACCGACGCAAAACGCGTTTATCGAACGATTTA
This sequence comes from Duffyella sp. Ts4, assembly GCF_051851875.1. NCBI lineage: Bacteria > Pseudomonadati > Pseudomonadota > Gammaproteobacteria > Enterobacterales > Erwiniaceae > Duffyella > Duffyella sp. Ts4. The sequence goes on from NZ_JBLYPN010000008.1 coordinate 55,212, forward strand.
ACCGAACGTACCGGACCGAAATACTGGATTTTTATCTGTTCAGAACACTTGATGAAGCACGGGAAATAACGGAACGCTGGCTGACGGAATATAACAGCAAGCGGCCTCATGAATCCCTGAACAACCTGACGCCGGAAGAGTACCGGCTGATGGCTGAACAACCGGAACTCTCAAAAAGTGCGTGGAACTAAAGCAGAGATACTTACAAGATCCGTGGAACTTAACTTGGGCTTCAGAGCGACGACATCCAGTAACCCAAACATATTTTCCGCCGCGAAAATATCTTCGACAGTCGCCTTTTTGCTGTGTGGGGTAGAGTGTAAACTGATCATGAGTTAGCTTCCCTGCTTTGCCATTTACGCCTGTTTTTTTGTTGCGAAGGAAGGCCAGCACCTAGGCGGAACCCACCTCCAGCGAGTCACTCGATCTTAGCTCCGATAGAGGCGTTAATTATTTTGTATCTGGCTACTTAATTGCCTTTTGCCATTCAGAAAAAAGGTTTATCCAATTCCTTACCGGCAGTTTCTTATTTACAGCGGTTGAAAAACCATGCCCACCTTCATGAAATAGATGCATCTCAACATTACCTTTAAAGTTTCTTACTGCATCAAACATTCTAAGTGTATTTTTCGGTGAAGCAATCTGATCGTCAAGTGCCTGAGCAAGGAAAACGGGTGGGCTATTTTTCGACACTAAATATTCCTGCGAGTTAGCTATTGCAAGACAATCATTGTTTGTTCCCCATAAGGTGTTTTTGGTCCCATTATGGGTTATACCGGGTAACATAGAAAGTACAGGATAAATGAAAGCGCTAAAATTAGGCCTGGCACTCAACTTATCTGCTGAATCTTTTTCAGGGTAATAGTCAAAGTCTGGTTTGTTTGCTACATTTGCAGCTAAGTATGCACCGGCTGAAAAGCCCATCACGCCGATACTATTTTCAGCAATATTGTACTTTTTAGCTTGGCTTCTGATCAAACGGATAGAACGTTGGACATCGGCGAAAGCTTGATTTCTTTTTTTGTCACTCCCATTAGCAGGCATGCGATAAGTGAGTACAAATGAAGAATAACCTCTCTTACTTAACTCTTTGGCAACATTCAGGCCCTCATAATCCATCATGATATAAGTGAATCCGCCACCAGGGACAATTAATACCGCACTGTGATTTGTTTTGCCTTCGGGTGGTACAAATTGTAAGTCTGGCGTGGTGACATTGAGAACGGCTCTGCTTTTTAATTTTGGATCCTTGCTAAAATCAACTATTTTATTCGGCTCTGAAGAAACCTGGTCCCACAGCAAGATTTTCTCATAAGCGAGAGAATTCTGAGTGGAAAAAAAAAGAAAATATAGTAAGGAGTAAGCTAATTTCATTTATGGCTGCCTTGGCATCTGGTGGTTGTGTATCACATTATGCCAGTGCTAAAGAGAATACTCAAAAAAAACATATAAAGTAAGTCTTAAATATTAAATATAAACGCCAATTCTAATAAAGCCAGAATTAGATTAAATCCGACTTTGTTGAATAAAACCATCTTTTAGCGGCTGGCCGACTCAGCTTATTGTCATCCTTCCGACAAAGGGCACCCTTTGGTTGAGCAACAGTTTAAAATCAAACATTAGCCTGCATACAATAGAGTACCCCCATAACGCGACTGCCTGACGGTCTGGCCTGATGAGTTGACCATTACTGCATTGTAGTGATCCACAAAAACTGGCCACCCCGTTAGAGTTTTTCCAGTATCGATTTTCTGATTCGTTTGGTGGCAACCCACCATTATATTCGTGTGGCCTGAGCGCACTGTAATATCCAACGATGTAGTCCGTTATGGCGTGAGTCGCACCGCTGAAGCTTACGTAACCTGTCACTGGCACTCATTCGTTTTCCAAAATCCGGAAGAAGCGTTCCATTGAGCTATTATCCCAGTAGTTTCCACGCCGGCTCATACTCTGCCTGATCTGGTATTGCCACAGTAACTGCCGGAACTGCCTGCTCGTATAATGACTGCCCTGATCACTGTGGAACATTACTCCTGCGGGCTTACCGCGAGTTTTCCATGCCATTTCCAGTGCTTTCATGGTGAGTCTACTGTCCGGCGAGAACGACATTGCCCAGCCCACTGGCTTTCTTGCAAACAGGTCGAGAACAACAGCGAGGTATACCCAGCGTTTGCCTGTCCAGATATAGGTCACATCACCGCACCACACCTGGTTTGGCTCTGTTACGGCGAACTGTCGCTCAAGGTGATTCGGGATAGCAACGTGTGCATGACCGCCACGCTTATATCGGTGAGTCGGCTGCTGGCTGCTGGCAACTGACCAGCCCTAGCTCTTTCATGAGCCGGCCAGCAAGCCAGCGCCCTATCTGGTAGCCTCTCTTGGTTGCCATTGTGGCGATGCTTCTTGCTCCGGCCGAACCGTGGCTGATGCCATGCAGCTCAAATACCTGACTTCGTAACACAGCCCGTGTGCCGTCTGCTTTTTTAGGACGATTTTTCCAGTATTTATAGCTGCTGCGATGAACCCCAAACACATGGCAGAGAGTGGCCACAGGATAACGCGCCCTGAGTTTCCCGATTATCGAGAACTGTTCAGGGAGTCTGACATCAAGAGCGCGGTAGCGTTTTTTTAATATTTCGTCTTCCATTTCAATACGTTGTAGATTTTTATTCAGCTCACGTATTTCGATTTGTTCCGGTGTTATCGGAGAGGCTTTTGGTGTTTTGCCCTGGCGCTCTTCACGCAGTTGCTTGACCCATTTTGTCATCGTGGAAAGACCGACATCCATAGCCTTAGCGGCGTCAGGGACGGTGTAGTTTTGATCGACAACCAACTAAGCGGATTCGCGTTTGAATTCAGGACTAAAATTTCTTCTTTCATTGGAGCACCTGTATTGTTCTGAGGTGAGAATATCACCTCTGTTCAGGTGGCCAAATTCAGTAAACCACTTCATCGAGACGTGGTTCACCAGAAAGAATTTTACTTGTTTTATTGGTTTTTTGGGCTACCTTAAGTTTATTTAAGCATTGCGTTGGTAGTATCGGTTGCATCCACCGAATAAGTTCTTTTCCTCTGCAGGAATCTTTTTTCCAGTAGGTGCCATGAAATTAATGCCATAGTCAAAGTGATAATAATCGTCAGTAAAAGCGCCATGTAAGGGCTGGAGTCATAGAGTCCGAAATGGGTAATGACCTGTATGACGGGCCAATGGTAAAGGTAAAGACCATAGGACAAATCACCGTAATGACTGATTTTCACTTCTTTGAACATATTAGTACAGAACAATATTACCATTGCTGAATAGACAATTGGCTCAATTAGAAACGATAAGTGCGTGTTCTTCATCAGAACGTAAAGTACCAATGAGGCAATGGAAATTTCTTTTAGTTTGCTGAAAAATGAAATATTGGTTGCCAATAAAGAACCAAAAAAGAAGTAAGAAGAAAGGTAAATAAATTGTTTAGCCAGCGTTTCAGCTTTAGGACCGCTATAAATGCTGGTGAAGTAAAAGAACCATACCACAGAGACGGCAAAAATAGCTAAGTACGTTTTTAATGGATACTTTTTGATAAACGGAACGATTGCCGGTAGCAACAGATATAACATGAGTTCTGCTTTAATGGTCCAGAGGGAACCATCCATCGGCTGATTGGGGTTGTCAGTGAATACGCCTGGCAAGGTAGGCTGAACAAAGTTTAGGAAGCTCAGATTTGCCACAACATACTTAAGAGTGGTTTTATTTAAGATAAAGTTCATCAACGGGAGTGTTGTTAGACAAACCCCGATTATCATACAGAAAAAAATAGCGAATATGTAAGCAGGTAATATCCTAGCGAATCTTTTTTTAAAATAAGACCCAAGCGAGCTGCTGCGTATATAACTCTTACAAATAAGATAACCGCTAATAGAAAAAAAACCTTTTACCGCGAAGTCGCTATCAAGAATCTTAGCCAACCATGCTATATCGGTACTCCTTGTAACTTCAGCTGCATGTACCAGCAAAACTATAAGCGCCAGAACCAGCCTGACTATGTCAAAATTGTTTTTGTTTTCCATTATTTCTTCTTGAGTAGATAATGAGCAGAAGAGTTTTCAAAAAATATCAAAACTTTCTTTTTAATATGAAAGACAATATTAAGTAGTTTAGGTTGGAAAAATCAACTAAGAAAAATCATTTGAATGATATTCAGATAATCCTTAATAAAGAGGATTTTCAAAAAAATTAATAATAGCCGGGGCGAGCCGGCTATTCATAAAATTATCGAATGGTTTTAAAAAATGGTGTTACGCTATTCATAAGATTATCGAATGATTTTAAATGACTGTGCTACACCATATCCGGTAATCGATTGTTTACTCGCTACTGTATTGTAATAGAGATAGTAAACAACCATCAGTACCATCACCATTACAGCGAGAGCCTTTTTAAAATTCCTTGCTTCATACACGCATAGCGATATCAGTACAGGCTCTACCTGTAGCAAATAGTTCGCCAAACGACCACCAGATGCATAATCCTGAAGCGCTAGCCTCAAACCACATCCGAGGGCAAAAGTAACCGCAATCACATAGTAAAAGGAGAACCTTTCGGGCATCTCCCTTTTCATCTTGTCACTGAGTAGCATAAAACTAAACAGCACGACAAAGCCTATGTTTTTCAAATTGGATAAGGTAAACACACCTTGTTCCTGAGTGGAGTCCTGCCCTGAATAAGCCATAGCCCTATCACCTAAAGAGCCAATATGACTTGACACTCCGGCAAGTAATGCAGAACTTCCCATAAAAGCCAGCGGAAGACTACCTACAACAATTAGAATAGGAAGGTATTTATTCTTTTTAAAGAACAATATTATGGGGATAAAAATGGCTACTATGCCGGTGGCATGACTAAAAAATGACAGCAAAAAAAGCCGTAACATACCGAGCTTGTTCTTTTTAATTGTGTGATAAACAAAACCAAGAAGAAAGGCTGAACATAGACCAAATCTTATCTGATTCATATCCTTATTGATAAATAGGTGAGCCGAGTACACTGCCAGCGAAATCATAGGCAAAGGCGTCAATTTTCTGAAGTAAAACGAGTTTACGCAGACTGAAATCATACAGAAAAGGTAAATGAAAAAATCAGAATCCTTAGTAAATAGTCGACTGAATAGGGCGATGGCGTATATCGCCGGTTCATACCTAAAATCTTCTGCGGTATTCCAGAAACCCTCTATATTGAGTTTATTTATGAAAGCGTCATAAAATTGGCGGTACTGCCCATCATCAAGGCCTGTACCCAATTGGCGCATACCGCCAAATGTAAAGATAAGGGCAGTGGCACAAATGTAAAAATATATTCTGACCCACGATGATTTTCTATTATTGCTGAGTAGCAGATCTAAAATGGACAATGTGGTTAAAATCAGGCTTATAATCCAGTAAATTCCCATAATTCTTTTCTTAAAGTTTAAAGCGCCGTTATATCATGCGGCTCTATTTCTGTAAACACGAGAAAGAGGCCTATTGTCAAGGTTTAGCTTAACTAATATATAGGATTTAACGTCTTTTTTGGATATGTCAGCGTTTGCCGGCAGGACGGCCCCCACCGGCACACGTGTTATGCGGTCCGGCCGTCATGCGGCATAGCCCAGCCTTTACGCTTTTACCGTCGCGATCGTTTCACCCACCTGCGCGTCGCTAATGCTGCCAACTTATTGATAATGATTTATCGTGAGATATGGTGCATTAAAAGTTAACAAGGGAGATAGGGATTTGGCCAATTGAATTGCTTAATTGAATATGAAATCGAATGCAATAAGGAAAATCCTTTTTAATACTATTCGCGATGTCGGACCAGGTCAATTGTTTCTTAGGTTAAATATTAAACAGCTTATAATTTCTGTACCACCAAGCTGCCATGTTATGAAATAGGAAGACGTGTCCTAAACCCCGGTTCCGTACATAGAGAATTAGATGTGTACGGAAGTTAGTGTTTTTCTTTTCGTACAAGACTTACAATATGAGTTAATTGAAGATGCTCAGGAAAGCTTAATTTAGCGTTGGATACGAAACTGTAAGTATCTATCGTAACCAGCTACGCTGGTTGTTAAGCTCCTTACCTAGCAGCGTTCGTCACTGGGGTTCATCCGACGTTCTCAAAGTGCACCTTAACAGCCGGCGATTTGCTATCCGTGCTACTTCTTATTCGGAATGAAAAATGGTGAAACTATATGTTGTTGATAGATATAACCGCTATCGAGAAAACCACATAGTATCTCTTAAAACCTCCAAAGACATAACACCGATCGAGCTTAGTCATTTAGCAATGGCTTTGTTTCCTGATAGTGTCTCTGACCAGGGTAACTACTATTTCCTTTCAAATTCACCTTATGTTAATCCTACGATCAATATAGATTGGTCATTTGAGTTTTATCGGCGCGCTAGACATCCAGACAAACCATCTAGTTGGCAATGCCTATACGCTTGGCAACACTTGGATGAAGCTTTATCTTTTAGAAGCTCTAATGGCAGTCCTGGTGACCCAATTTATGAAATCGATACAGATCAGCGTAATTGTCATATCGCCGATATGATCTTATTGGATAATCCAGACTTAGCACTTATACATACTTACCGTGCCGAACTGTACTGGCAAGGAAAGACAATGCCAAATCATCTTCTTAAGGGGTGGCGTACTCAATGGGAGGTTTTGGTTCCCTTACCACTCACGGTAGGCAGGCAGATTTAATGACGAATCTCCGAGTGAAGCATATTAGTAATTTACGGAACAGTCGTGCAGAAACGAAAAAAGGCGGGGTGGTTAGCCCCCGCCTTTATTCAAGTTCCGTCAGCTTATGGGCGTCGGGTCAGTTGCTGGATGGCAACGATAATTTGGACTCCGGTTAGCAGGATCTGCATCACCAAGAGGATGGTTCCTAAAGTTATCACTTCCGGCTTCTCCTTTTCAGGAGAGCGCCACACGTCGCAGGTGCTTTTGGGTTAGCCTCTGCGCCGCGTACCGGTAGTTAGCAGGTACAAGCAGCACTCTTTTGGGTGGAAGCAGATCGGACAGCACCACCTGTTTCCGGTCGGGGTAAATCTCTGCGCGACTGAGCTTTAACCCACTTCTGAGAGGCTGCAACGGCGTAGCGCTGCCAACTGCCACGAGTATAAGGCCGTGCGGCACAGGCCGCAACGTTGACGGGATCGTCAATCAGCGTTAACATTGAACACAGTTAGCAGGTACAAGCAGCACCGTACCGGCAGCGGTTACCAGCCGCGCTTGGTACAGAAAATTAACTCGGTTTATCAGACCGGGTTTTTTTTCGCCTCAAAGATGCCGTTTCCGGCACAAGTCAGATCCTAAGCGCATTCCATTTATTCCCCTAATATTTTTGCCGACAAAATACGGCCTTTTCCCTTTCTTCCCGGCATTCGGTAAAACACCTATTCTGCCGAATTGCCACGTAGAAATGAAAAAGGGCAGAGTATTAACTCTGCCCCGTCAGACCGCTTAAATCAGTTTGTATGCTGCCGTCAGCGCCGGCTTAATCAGCCTTGAACAGTGCGCCCAGATAAAACACATCATTATCTTTTTTCACAAAGCGCATGTTCATCTTATGACCGGAGGCGTTGATATGAGCCGTGTACGTATTTTCTTTTTCATTATTATTCCAGCTTTCGACCGGATATTCCGAACCTTTGAATTCAATAGTTTTCTCGGAAATTTTCAGAATGAGTCCGTACTGCTCATTTTTGTAATCTCCGTAAATACCGTCATTGCCGCAGCCAGCCAGTAGGAATGCAATACCGAGGACGGCTGCCATAAATAATTTTTTCATTAAATAATCCTTTTATAATAAGTAGTTTTCCCTAATAGTTGGATTTAAGGAAAATCCACAAAAAAACGGGGTTATTACCCCGCTTCTCTTCGAAAAAGTTAAAATCTGTTGTTAATTTTTGCCCACCACTTTTGGGTGATGCCAAATGCGAATGCAAAACACAATCCCCCACCACACCACATTTCAATACCGTGTGCAGTAACGAAAAAGAACACACCTACAAGTGCCAGGGGTATAGCGGAAATCACCCATAAAATGGTTGTGCCGGCCTTCTCTCCGGGGCTGACGTCGCGATGAACAGACATATTTACTTTCCTTACGATATGAAAACCGTTGTACTACTTATTTTTCTTCTTATTAGGAATCATCTTAATCGCTGAGCCGGTGAAAATCCAGCGTGGCTTATACGTTTTTATCATGCGGTAAAACCCCAATAAGACCGAATGGCGCACGCGGCGCTGCTGAAATTGCCGCTGATACAATATATTGTAGTTTTCCCAGCTACTGCCGAGACTATATGTAGTGCCAGCGGGGGCGCGGCCAGCCAACACCAGGGCGGAATGCGCCGTTTCCCCCGCCCCGGCCATTCGGTAAAACTTCTCTCAGAGGAGGTTTAACCGAATACGAATTTGAGCCAGCAGATTTTTTCTTCTTGACTTCTGCAAAAATCATTAAATGAAAATAAAAAGATATTACGACATTTAGGTATGCCCCAATGTCATGTACTAAACCGACCGGTTTCGTACATACCAAATAACTACTGTACGAAAGTTAGTGTTTTTATTTTCGTACACTCTCTATAATTCGTACACCTATTCCGTACACAAAGTAACTATATGTCACGTGTTTTTGCCTACTGCAGGGTATCTACTCTCGAACAGAATACTGAGAACCAGCGTCGGGAAATCGAAGCGGCCGGGTTTACCATCAGACCCCAGCGACTGATTGAAGAGTACATCAGTGGCTCAGTCGCGGCGGCTGAGCGTCCTGGATTTATGCGTCTGCTTGATAGAATGGAAAACGGTGACGTTTTAATCGTAACGAAGCTGGACCGTCTCGGACGCAATGCCATGGATATCAGGAAAACCATTGAGATGCTTTCTGCGTCAGAAATACGGGTTCACTGCCTGGCGCTGGGGGGGGTAGATCTCACCAGTCCGGCCGGAAAGATGACAATGCAGGTAATCTCTGCGGTTGCTGAATTTGAGCGGGATCTATTACTTGAACGTACACATGCTGGTATTGCGCGGGCTAAGGCATCGGGAAAGCGTTTTGGTCGCCCGCCTGCTCTGGATGACGAACAAAAGAAAGCTGTGTTCCTGCGTCTTAATGAAGGGAGGAGCATTAGCGCTATCGCCCGCGAATTCGATACCACACGGCAGACCATACTCAGAGTAAAAGCGGCAATGGAAGACGCTGATACTCGCTCGTGAGCTTGTCTTTTAGCGCATGTCCGCTTTGTGCCAGAAGCGGACGTTGCAAAATCCATAACGGTTCATTGAATGACAGGCGATAAAGCAGGACAAAGCTTACATACGTCCTGTTCTGAGCGCATTTAACCAGTCGGGACGGTTATTGCTGAACGCAACTAAAGCTGCTGACTCCCAGTCATACTCAACCGCTCTGAACTCTGCTTTCCATAACCCGTTATGTTGCTCCACTATTGCATAGCGGGCATGGGGGGAACCACTTTCCATGACATGCGCACAGGGGGTGTCATCATCATAGGCCTGCAACCCTACGCTGCCAGGGTTGACAATCAGTCGGCCGTCAGCCAGCCGCATTTTTCGGGGGATGTGCGTATGGCCGCACAGGATGAGCGATTCGCTTCTGCTTGCAATAAGCGCTAAAACGCGCGCTTCAGACGACGGCCGCACACCTGAAGCAGTGACTTCTTCGAGAAGATAAACAAGGTCGTCACCCGGGACGCCGTGCACCATCAGTATGTCCTCACTAAAAGTTAACTCTGCCGGCAGGTTTTTAAGCCATCTCCAGTGCGCAGCCTGAAGGCTTTTGAACGCATGCCTGTCAGACAAGCTCATATCTGAAAAATCCTGTTCGAGGAGTTGTCGTTCGTGATTACCTCTTACAGTTGGAATGTCTAGAGGCATCAGCCTGTCAGCGGTTTCCACAGGGAACAGCCCTCCCGAAACAATATCGCCTAGGTTCACAATCTGATCGACTCCCTGAGACTGAATGTCCGCCAGCACAGCATCCAGCGCCGGAAGATTCCCGTGAATATCTGATATTACTGCCAGTTTCATACTGCTTTCCCTGTTATGTTTAATCTCACAGATTCGCTCACCTGAGCGGCCTGTAAAGTGGGTAAAGCCACTGTCTGCGATTAACCTGTCCGAAGAATAACGCGGCGTCTGTCCTGATGCACAGTTCAGAAATCTGGGCAGTCAGCTGAAAGGTTGCATGACGGCTTTGCAGAATATATTACAGTATATGAAGCGCTTATCACGCGTGCATTTCTCATGTCCGGTGTAAGCCCAAGTCTACCTTGTCAGGGCTGCCACAGCAGCTCTGAGCCAGAAACAGACGTTGAAAAATCCATAATGTTTCATGCTGCTTCCCACTGTTTTGTCTTTACTCACCCGACTTATCATTCGGGCATTCTGTAAGCTGACAAGAGATCCCCCGCATTATATTCATTACGGGGAACAGGCGTGAGGGTAACCCTTATCTCTACCCGGTATGATTCACCAGGACTTACTGGCCAGTTCGATGCAAAGCGCGCGATCTGCTGCACAGCCTTCAGAAGTTCAGGTGTGGGTTCATTTGCGCAATTCAGTCGAAGAAAATTATGTAAGTCGCTCCCACCAGGAGAAAAAAAAGCGCCAGGACTTACGCCAATGCCCAGCGCCAGCGCGCGGCGATGCACCTCCAGGGTATCTATCGGATACGGGAGTTCTACCCATAGCAGAAAACCCGCTGCTGGCATGGCAGCATGCGTTCCCGGCGGAAAACTCGACCTGACTTGTTCCAGGACAGCCCGCATCCCCTTTTCAATCCGTAACTTCAGATGTCGCAGGTGACGCTCGTAGTGACCACTTGCCAGAATCTCACCCGCTGCTGCTTCAAGCTGTGGCGCGCCCGCCCAGTCGCCAGCCATGCGAGCCTGCAAAACCTGATTATGATAGCGGCCAGCCGCAACCCATCCGATCGCCAGCCCGGAGCCAGCGTTTTGGACAGGGAACTGCAGTAAATAACATTCCCGCTCTGATCGAATCCCTTACATGCCGGAGGACGTTGCTCCTCACCGGCCAGGTCACCATACACATCGTCTTCGATGAGAGGTATGCCCGCTTGTTCAAGCAAAGCAACAAGCTTGCGCTTGCGTGTGACAGACATGCTGGCCCCAAGCGGGTTCTGCACCGTAGGTGAAGCCAGCACAGCAGCAGGCCGGTGAATGCAGATAGCTTCGGCAAGCGGTGCCAGCATTAAGCCCTCAACAGGATCGGTAGGAATTTGCAATGCTTTCAGACCTAAATCCTCCAGAAGCAGAAGCGTTCCAAAGTAAGCAGGCTGCTCAATCGCCACCGCATCACCTGGCTGGCATACTGCCCTCAGAGCCAGGCGCAGAGCCTGGGTTGCGCCTGCAGTAATGATGAGATCATCTGCATTAAAACGGGCGCCCCACAGCGCTGCGCGTGTAGCAATCTTACTGCGTAGTTCTGCTCTCCCGGGCGGCAGGCTGTAGCTCTGCCCGCCTGCTTTGAGACGGCGACCTGCAGCCTGCAGCGCCCGCTGCAGAGTAACAGCAGGCAGCCAGTCTGCATCAGGCAGCGCTGCGCCAAGTGGCACCAGACGAGTCTCTGCGTTGCTGAACAGTGAACGCGCTATGGCTGACATGGTGACGGGCACAGGACCACGCAAGGTATGAAGAAGCTGTATGTCCCGGGAGTCCTTTATCTGACGCACAAAGTAGCCCGAGCGCGGTCGCGCTGTAATCAGACCCTCTGCCTAAAGACAACGGAGTGCCTCCAGTGCTGTCGGAAGGCTGACCTGCTCGCGTTCAGCCAGCTTACGTGTGGAAATCATCCTGTCGCCGGGCCGCAGGACTCCTGACGCAAGGGTGAGCCGTAGCATCTCAGCAATGCGGCGATAATGAGGTAGCGACGTGAGCGGAGCAGACATTGCAATCTGTATAGTCGGTTTTTTGATAAATCTGACTATACAGACGATGAAGCACCGCATCTATAGTGTCGAATATGATTCAGACAAGGAGGCACTATGCTTAGCAAGAACTTTGATCTTTCTACCTATTTCCGTCGTATTAACTATACCGGAGCAGCGACCGCTGATACTGCCACTCTGCATGCTATGATGCGCCATCAGCTCTTCTCAATACCCTTTGAGAATCTGGATGTGCAGGCAGGTAAAATCGTCTCGCTGTTACCTGAAGATATAGCTGACAAGTTGCTGCAACAAGGCCGGGGCGGCTACTGCTATGAAGTCAATGGATTGTTTGCCATGGCGCTGGAAGCATCAGGCATCCCCTATCGTTTCGTTGCAGCGCGACCCATGTTCTATCCGGCCAGGCGCCCCAAAACTCATATGGCGTTAATTGCTGAAGTTGATGGTCGACAGTGGCTTTGCGACCTCGGTTTTGGCAGTTATGGCATCCGCGCACCCGTTGCCCTGGACATTCTCGATACTGAAATCAAACAAGATTTCGATACCTTTCGACTTACTCGTGACGAGCATGATAACTATCTGCTGCAGGCGAAGACAGAGGGTGAATGGTGCAACCAGTACAGCTTTGACCTCTCACCCTGTGAGTGGATAGATTTTGTTCCGGCGAACTACCTCAACTCTACTCACCCTGACGCCATCTTTGTGCAGAAGCTGCTGGTTATACAGCACCGGCCTGAAGGACGCCTGATTTTGCTGGGCGACATGCTGAAATGGGTTTCAACGGGTGGAGTAGAAAAGCAGCAGCTGAAGCAAAGCGAGATCTTTTCTGTGCTGAAAAACCGCTTTGCTTTGCAAATGCCGGAATAAATCAGAGGCCATCTTATTTTCATCACACTTCCTGCTCCCGTAGTTTGAAAACACAAAGGCTGCGTGGATACGCAGCCCTCTGGCCGACTCCCTGCTCAGAACAGACCGCAGTCTCGCTTAATCCCCCAAAAGTTCGAAATGTTTAAAGGGAGGCAACAGCGTCAGTTTCGTTTTCTGCAATGGCGATATGGTATCCATTACCACTCCTGCCAATACGTGCGAAGCCGTCCGGGCCTAAGTGCATGCCAGCTACCAGCGTTTTTTCTCTGAAGACGTGTCCCAGTAATGCTTTCCGCGTTTCCCTGGCTTGCACAGGATTTGTGTCAAAGGTAATGGAAACATCCGGATGTGCGGATTGAATATGGGGAAAGTGAACGATATCGCCCCAGATTATTAAACTGCTGTCACCGGAATCAATACGAAAACCGGTATGCCCGGGCGTATGGCCTGGCAGCCACACAGGCGAAATGCCTTCCACAATTTCTTCATGGCTCAGGAAGTGCAGATTATGCGCATAAGACTCTAACGTCCGGCGAGCCAGTATAAAATTCCGCTGAACGCGTTCACTGGCTCTTTCTTTTTCTTCTTCGTTCCACCAGTAACCTGCTTCAAAAGGATGCAGATGAAGCTCAGCATTTTTGTAAACGGGTGATCCTTTATCATCCAGCAGGCCGCCAATGTGATCAGGATGAGCGTGCGTCAATAAAATGGTATCGATATCGTCAGGGCTGACTGCGGCGGCCCTGAGGCTTGATTTAAGCATGCCACCCGCATTATTGCTGCCTCCTGTACCGGCATCGACAAGGATGGTTTTTCCCCTACCGCGAATGAGGTAACAATTAATGTGAATATCGCCAGGTTCAGTGATACCTGTATTGAGCTGAATATTTTCGGCATCCGCCGTTTTGATGTCTGACAACAGCGCCAGGCTGGCTGACATCACTCCATCACTGAGAGCCGTCACCAGAAAATCACCGATCTGACGCGACTTAAGTGTCAGCTGCTTCCTCATCTCGCCCTCCGCAACGGCCTTATGGAGTTGCGGCGTCACAGGTTCATAAAGGCGAGCATCAGGAACAGATTGAGACAGCCGTACCGCAGCGTCGCGATCAAGCACACAGGCAAAGCGCCGTTGCTGAACGTCGGCCTGTCCCGTCGCATTCATCACCGTTGCCGGGCATCCCGTTTCCTTCCCGATGAAGTCGACTGACTGCGTGCTCAGCAGCAAAACCTGCCCGTCTGATACTGCCGGAGCCAGTCCTTCACATTCATACAGGCTGCGCTGCCAGTCAGTGACAGAGGCCTGCCAGTGAGAAAAATTACCGCCGCCTTTCAGACGGTATTCTTCGCCATTAAGTACCTGGGCATCTGCAATGGTATGAATGGCGAGGTAAGCAGGACAGCCAGTACCGAGTGCGCGAAAGCGCTGAGAAGTGATGAATCCGGTTACAGAGATGAGCGCTGGCAATTTTTCCAGACTGTAAAACGTATTCCAGTCCTTCTCGCTGGCGGGGTCGGCATATGAGCATTCTACGGTATACAACACGGGCTATCCTCGGCATCAACAAACAGCAGGACTTGCATGACCTGCTTAATGAATTTTCATCATGCTAAAGGCGTTTTATTACTCTTTATATCGATACTTTCTCACCATGCGTTTACATTCAGTCACTGAATGAATTTTAGCTAAAAGGGGAGGGAATAAATTTATGCGCAGAAAAATCCCGAGTAGCACTTCTCTACAGGCATTCGAAGCTGCGGCCCGGCATAACAATTTTGCGCGTGCGGCGGAAGAACTGTCGCTAACGGAAGGGGCTATCAGTCGCCAGATCGCACGTCTTGAATCGCAGCTGAACTGCAGGCTGTTCGACAGAACGGGAAGTCGTGTAAAGCTCAACCCTGCCGGAGCGCGTTATGCACACCATGTCCGCGAAACGCTGGAAAGGATTGAACGAGACACTCAGTACATAATGGGAATGCCTGCAGGCAGTACCAGTCTGGACATTGCCGTATTACCTACATTTTCCACACGCTGGCTCATTCCCCGTCTGAGTCGCTTTAACGCAATGCATCCGGGAATAACGTTGAATATCGCAGCCAAAACAGACCCTTTCATTCTTACAGAAAGCGGCTTCGACGCCGTCGTTCATTTTGAGCATTCATCATGGACCGGTATGCGGACACGCTTCCTATTACAGGAAAAGCTGGTGCCGGTATGCCATCCCGGGCTGCTGACGGGTAAAGATATTAACGTTCAGCTGAACGAAGTGCCGCGAATCCACCGTCGGCAAAATCCGGATGCCTGGCATCACTATGCTAATGAACACGACATAAAGCTGGATAATCCGGCGCAGGGTTCCCGATATGACCTTCATGAAATGGCAATAGCCGCAGCACTGGCAGGGCAAGGCGTAGCATTAGTTCCGCACATGTATGTAGAAAAAGAACTACACAGCAGAGTACTTGTAGCACCATGGCCCGAATCGAACAGCCTGAGCAAACGTTTCTGTCTGGTTAAACCGGTGGAAACAGGACTGAATGAAGCGGCACTGCAGGCTTTTGAAAGCTGGATGCTGGCTGAAGCCACCAGCAGGAATCTCACTACATGAGAGTAACGTCCGCTTTGTGCCAAAAGCGGACGTTTCAGGGATCGTGTTATGTTGTTAACCGCGAGCAGTTTATGGGATATGCGGTTCCGTCCAATGCGGGGCTGTCTGACACTGATTAGTGATGGAGAAGATGAATGACAAGTGATGTAATCGCGCTTTCCGCTATTGGCGTAGCTATTCTGTTTGGCGCAATGAGTCCGGGTGTGAGCTTTCTGCTCGTTGCACGAACGGCCATGTCCGGTTCAAGACGGGCGGCATTATCTGTCGCTGCAGGAATGGGTTTTGGTGCGTTTGTTTTTGCTGCCATAGCGTTAGCAGGCCTTCATACTCTGTTAACTCTGGTCCCGTCACTTTACACGGGACTGAAGGTTGCAGGTGGATGCTATCTTTTATGGCTGGCGTTGAAAATGTTCCGTCGTCCTTCAAATCGTTTTCATGATTCTTCCGGCACCGAGGAAATAAGCGCCCCACGAGCTTTTATGACTGGCGTATTTACGCAAATCAGCAATCCCCATACTGCACTGGTCTTTGCCAGTATTTTTTCCGCAGCGCTTAGCAAAAATATTCAGCCTGTTATGTATGTCATCCTGCCCACAATGGCATTCGTTATTGATGTGCTCTGGTATGCAGTCGTTGCATGCTTATTATCAACTGACGGACCACGTCAGGCTTACATCAAGTACCGCAGATTTATAGATAAACTCAGCGGAGGCGTCATGGCTCTTCTGGGCATACGACTGCTGTTGAAGTAAATCAGTCGGGCACGATTTAGTCTACTGCCGATAAGTATGCCCGTCCGCTTCTGGCTCACAGGGGACAAATCTGCAAATCCCCTGCTTAATGAAAAATATCCTCCCGGAGTGTCATTTATTGAGAAATGCCTCAACCGCACTGGAAAATCGTTCTGGCTGATCAAGCATGATAAAGTGAAAACTGTCATCAATACGCGTGAAGTGAATATCTGGTGCAGAGGCATAGGCCCGGCGGTACATCGCATCTACACCGGCGGCAGGCACCCCGAACAGGGCGTCATAGGCGTAGACGACCTCAATCGGTGCTTTTATGCGCAAAAGCTCCGGACGCAAGTCGGTAATCATCAATTCATACACCGCATCGGCAACGGTTTTGGGATCGGAATTGCTCCCGGCAGCGATCAGAGCAGGCCTCACCGCTTCGGTTTTGACTAAGCGGGCTACGGATACCTCCTGAGACGCTATCCTTTGCTCTGGCGACTGCGCCAATAGCCAGTCTCGCGTAGCGGTGGCTTGGATCACAGCGGTTTCGCTGGTCACCGCAGGGTCAATCATCAACGAATAAAACGGCAAGGCATCAACAATCATCAGGCGACCAGCCTGGTCGGGATGGCGGGCAGCCAGCATCAGGGCAATTTCCCCGCCGAGAGAGTGGCCAATAATCGCCGGTGCGTTGATATGCTGAGTGCGGATGTATTCAGCAATGGCATCAACTGCTGGAGCAAGAACCTTTCCATTCGGGCTGGAAATGGCAGGTGTGCTGGCAAAGCCCGCCAGTTCGACCAGATGAACTCGGTGTCGCTGACGTAAATCTGCTGCTAAACCGGCCCAGACGTCGCGAGACGAGGCCAGCCCTGGAATCAATATCACATCCGAGCCTGAGCCTTGCGTCTGTACCGAAATGCGCTGCGGGTTTAGGTGTTCTGAAGCGACAGATGGCGGCTGCGCTGTGGACGCTGGGACGCAGAGTGCCGCCTGTAAAAGCGATGATGCGATCGTGACACAGATATTTTTGGTATGCATAAGACCTCCCTGTTTACGCTAAGCGGTATGAGAGTATCAGGCACCGCGCCCGGCTGCGAGTTGCAAATGCATTGGCATAACGGCCAGTCACCGACAGTAAGGTCCACTTTTCACTCAAATCAGACCTTGTGATGCTGACACGTCCGTTGTGTGCCAGAAGCACACATTCAACAGCTCTTATATAGTAACTTGACGCACGATTTCAGCGGTTTTCTTGTCTCAGTTGATTGTGTTGCTCGAGTTCATAATCGATAAACGCACCGATCATAGCCCGATAGACCTTTTCGATAATCACTGTGGGAAGTCCTGCTTCAGTCGCCTGCTTACTTACCTTATCGATTACCTGCTGGACGCGGTCTGGAGCACGCACGGCTGATTGGTCACTTTTGAAAGCTGCTGCAGCTTTAACACATTGGCTACGTTGCGCGATCATTTTAACCAGTTCACTGTCAATCTGATCGATACGGTTCCTAACATCCTCAATTGACGAAAAATTCATTACAATCCACCTGACTAGTACATGAGTGTGATAGGTTACATAAATCTTCGATTTAAAACAGTTTTAAATTTTTAAAGTCTGACTGAAAGAAAGATAAACCAAAGAATTCAATCAAGAATATGCGGTTATTGAGAGTGCGATAAAAGAGATAAGACGAATGTCCGCTTCTCGCTCAAAGCGGACCTTTAGCCGAGGTAGACAGTCCGTTCTGTACCAGAAACAGAAGAGGCATAATAACTCTTATGTTAAAAGCAAGGGACTGGCAGAGCCATATAACGCTGCCAGCTGGTCGTTACTTGAGAATGGCCGTTAGGAGACTGCTGAATACAGAACCCGTTACGAAAGCTCGCTCCGTCGTGACTTCCTCTTTCCGCATGTCCGCTAGCCTGGTGAGCGCACTTTCAGCATCGGCAGCGCGAACCTCTTCAAACTGCTTTTCCCAGCCGTCATTGGCCAGTTGAGCGGATTTTTCCGCGTCAGTTCTTTCCAAGGCGGCGATATGCTTGCCCTTTTTAAAAAAATAGAACTCCGGCATGGTGTACTCCGTGAATAGGGTTGCACTAGGGAGTAAAATATCTGAACCAGCCTAATTTTGTACAGTGGAGCCTTTCTGACACGGCTCGGTGCTGGGAATTTATGTTTATTTGTCGTCAGTAAATGTCCGCTCCTCGCTCATAACGGACATTGGCTCGCATGGCAGTCCGCTTTGTGCCAAAAGCGGACATGCTAACTGCAAAAAATTAGCGTCTTACACGATAAATTCCGATATAAGGCCGGAGAATTCTTCATGGGACCTATACCGGAATTATTGGGCTATTGTTTCTAATCAGCTGTCTTTGTCTTTTGTAACTCTGCCGTAAGCAACCATAATGCCCCCGACTATCAGCCCTGTGGCCGCCATCATCAAGGCGGCATGGAGAGAACCTGTCAGGCTTACACTGGCTGAGGATACCAGAGGACCAGTGAGCTGGCCGGTGGCATAACCTGAGGTCAACAGAGCTACTGTTGCAGTTATCGGGCCGGTTGCTACCTGTCGGGCGAGCTTCATTGTCAGTTGCATGATTGAAAGAAAACCCAGCCCGGTCATGACCGTGGCGATACATAATCCTGTTGCTCCTGGCATCAGGACTGGCATTGCTACTCCGGCACCCTGAAGCGCCATCGCCAATGCAAGGCTGTTGCGCGTATTGAAACGTGAAGCGAAGGCAATAACCAGCAATACCCCTGCCACAGCAGAAAGACCAAATAGCGGCCAGAAAAAAGCTGCCAGCCCGCCTTCGGTAAAAATTTCTCGCGCCATCTGCGACAGAAAGGTTGCGGGCAAAATGTAGCCAAAGCCTGCCAGTGTGTAAGCGACCAGCAGAACTTTAAGGTCGCGATTGATGCCGACAGGCTGGGTTAATGCCTGCCTTGCCGGCAGCGCCTGCGGAAGTTTTTTCCATACCAGCACCGCACCGACGATGGCTGCGCCTCCGTAAACCCGCCAGGCTTGTTCTGCATCGATATTATGCCCTGCCATAGCCCATGCCATCAGACCGGTAAGCGTAATCCCGATGCCCGGTCCGCTAAACACGGCCGCCGACATGCGTGGCGCGCCCTGCGCACCAAGCTTCATCTGGGTCCAGGATGTGACGATAATCAGTGCCCACGCGCCGCCCATACCAGCCATAAAGCGATACAGGCACTGCAGAAAGAAGTTGTCAGTAAATCCAGACAGCAGAGTTACAAGCGCCGTTGCCAGCAGGCCTGCTTTCAAATATTCCGCGTGATGCGCTTTCAACCGGCTGATATGAATAGCCCCCCCCAGATAGCCGATATAGTTCGTCGCTGCCATAATACCCGCACTGGAAAGAGTAAGGTGACCGCCAGCTATCATGAGCGGTATCTGAGGCGTCAGTGAGAAGCGGCCCATGCCCATAACAACTATCAAGGTGACCATCCCCGTGAGCATGGTAGTGATGGTTTCTTTCATGCCACGGGCGTTTTCTGGCTCGTCAGAAAAGGATTGCACAGACATACTTTTGCTTTACTCCGGTTGGATGTCGTAATGTGGCCGGCGATAATAAACAAGGGTCGGTCTGTAAAAAATGGGGCGATTTATCCTATGACTGGGTGTCATATCCGGGAGCGGACAGTTTGCGTAGAGACGACGTTAAAAATTTTCTTACCGGCCATAGGGCGCAACTGGACCCGCAGCGCTATGGCTTCAGCATGCAGAACCGGCGTGTCCGGGGGTTGCGACGTGAGGAAGTGGCGCAGCTGGCCGCCGTAAGCGTCAGCTGGTACACCTGGCTTGAGCAGGGTCGAGAGATCAGCATCTCACCGGCAGCCGTACAGCGTATCGGAAAGGTACTCCTGCTCACGCTGGCCGAGCAGGAGTACCTTGAAGCGCTGATTTTTGGTAAAAATCAAAATTACCAGGCGCATGAAGCGCTCCCACCCGAAATAATGGTGATGGTCGACGCGCTAAACCCGCACCCTGCGTTCGTCCGGAGGGCAAATATGGATATACTTTACTGGAACGAGGCTGCCAGCACGCTTTTTTTTGACTGGGCGGCAATGCCTGAAAAAGACCGAAACTCTCTCAAACTGATGTTTCTGTGTGAGGACTACCGCAAACGCATAGGGGAGTGGGATAAGGCCGCCCGGCATACCATTTCCGCATTCCGATCCTATTACGCGGTCAGTAACCGGGCGCGGGAGTTTGAAGAAGTCATTGATGACCTGTCAGCACGAAGTTCTGATTTCAGTAGTATGTGGAATGGTCACGACGTCAGTAAAGTCGGAGCGGGAAACAAGACAATTATAAATATCAACGGGCAGAGCGATACGTATACTTATACTTCACTGGAGGTAGAAAGCTCCCCCGGCATGTACCTGATTTTCTACAGGGCATGCGCAATACCATCACAATAAAATGACTGACTTTACTGAAACAGATTTGGATCACCCTATTGACCTACTGCCTCCTGATTAATAAGCACCTACGTTAAAAGGTGTTTATCTGTTGCAGAATAACAGCGAATGTCCGCTTATCGCTCATAGCGGACATTGGCCTGCACAGCGTCCGCTTTGTGCCAGAAGCGGACATTCAATTAATCTTCATCACCCTTACAGAAAGGTGCGAGGCACCTAAAATGCTTTCAGGGCATCGCAGTTCGGCCAGCCCTCACCGGGCCCTGTCGCATTAAATTGCAGAAATGCAGTCGCAAGTGTGTAAACAAAAATGGCGCAACAGCGCTGGCTCATCGTGATCTGATCGCATTTATATGTGCTTAGTCAGCCGTTACTGAACGCTTCTTTGTTGAATGACGTCTGATTACGCAAAGCATCAGTAAAGCAGCACAACAAACTGATAACAATGGAACAATCAAAGTCATTTTAAAGCCGGCCAGTTGCGCCATCAGACCGGCAATCCCGTTACCCGCCATCAAGCCTGTGCGCATGGCATTGGAGTGAAATGCTGATGCGAAACCGCTGTGTTCCGGCAACGCGTCCTGAATAACAGAAATGCCCAGGCCGACAAAAATACCAAAGAATAATCCGTTAAAAAGTTGCAACACAATCAGTTCAGTCATGTTAGTGGCCAGCTGAAGCAGGCTGTAATAGATCGCAGCAAAGAGAAACCCGACCATAATTAGTGGTTCTTTCCCTGTTTTCTCTGCCAAATACGCAGCGGCAAGCATGACGGGAATTTCCATTATTGCGGTTGTCCCCAGCAGGAAGCCCGGAAACGAGGCGGGTAAGTTAAGCTCGCGTACCAGATACAGCGGCATAACGGTCAGGTACATATTATTGGATAAATTTGCCAGCATCATTACTGCGCCCAGCATCCAAATCCTACCTGAGACAGAGGCTTTACCGGATTGAGTTGCTTTTGTTGTGCTTATATCAACGGTTTTTTTATTCTTCGGAAGCAGCAACTGGCTGGCAAGTAACGTCATGGCTGAAAGCAGGGCTGAAGCCAGAAAATTGAAGCTGAATCCAAATCTGTCGGCAAAAACAAATGCCAGGGCAGGTCCGGTAATCCATACAATTGACACCCCCGAGCGCATTTGACTATTCAACCGCGTAGCGTTAAGCCCTGCCGTCAGTGAATGCTTTCGGATCATCGACAGGAGTAACGGGATAGACGCATTGCCTGGCTCCATCAGCAAAATGCCGATGGCCAGAGCCTCAATAGGTTGACGACAGAAACTGAAGGCTAAACCCGCCAGAAAGAGCGCCGTAACAGAAATCATAAAAAGTTGCCTGACCGGATATCCCCTGTCTGCAAGCGAACCCATCAGCTGGCTGAAAAATAATCCCGACAGGGCAAATCCCAGGCTGTAAAAAGTGATAAAAATTGGGCTCGCATGTAACCCGTTTATTAAAAACAAACTCATTACAGGCAAAATGAAGGCATAAGAAATGGCGGTCATTACGTTTATCAGAAACAGCCGCCCGGTAATCCCGGAAAAAAAGCCATAAATAACAACATCTCCATGTAAGTTAATGCTCTTTTTTAACACGGAGACATCTCAAGGCAGTGCAATATTTCACGTGAATGAATTGTACTGGTTATTTGGCTATAAGGATTCTGTCTGCAAAGCGGCACCCGGCTCCTTAAAATTGCCGCGGTTATTCTGGCACGGAACGTGCGCTTTTCGCTCATAGCGAACATTAGCCATCGTATCAGTTCGTTGTGTAACGGAAGCGACACGACTAACTTTCAACGTCCGGATACGTCGGACGTGCGCTCAACATATTTTTTACTGGAGCCTGTAGATACTTGCATTCCAGTAACCATTGCCCTGACAACAATATTCTTTAAAATCCAACGATCTCAGTTCCCTTGCAATTAGCCGATTCATAACCCCATGTCCCATAAGAAGTACAGGGCCGTCAGATTCTTTTGCAAACGCTATAAGAATACCCGCAGCCTGAATAGCACGTTTCTTTGCTATTCCCACGCGCTCTATATTACGGGATATGCCGCATAACCACATGACGCGGAAAAAAGCAGCCCATATGGTCGGGGATAACCTGAAACCGGGCATATGAATTACCGGCAGACCTGCTTCCCTGAAAACCTCATCAATGACATCCGGTTCAAGGTCTAATGCTTTTAGGGAAGAAAGTGCTCTGGGAAGAGGGCTACTCAGGATTCGCGATGCGCTGAACGCTAATGATTTACTGGACTCAGGCGGTATATCTTCTCCTGTATCAGAACTATCATATTCTACAATCCAGTTAGACATTTCACGGCTCGTTACTTTCGCAGAGCCTGTAAAAGCGGGCTTTCCATGACGCATTAAAATAATTTCCATACAACGCTTCTTGTTTGTGGTCCTTCCAGGCGGTCAGACTAACGCGATAAAGACATGATGTACCACTACAATATCCAGGGTTGGCACTGATTGCTGATATGATGCGTCAGGCGAGGAGCACTGTATGAAAAGTAAATACATCAATTCACACTTCACACTTCACACAGTCATGATGTCCGTTTCTCGCTCTTAGCGGACATGAGTGTGATGTCTGCCCGCTTTGCAGTCATGGCATATGCATCTTCTGATAGCTGAAAGCTTGCAGTAAAGCTGGCGTGGCTTCTCTTAATAACCGTCTGTTTTATGCCAGCATCATCGCTCATGTTCTTTCGGAGCATCAGCAATGAAAAAAGCCATCGCATACCTTCGCTTTTCCACTTCCTCGCAGCAGTACGGAGACTCACTTCGCCGGCAGAATAAACTTGTGGCAGAGTGGCTGGAATCGCATCCGGATTATTTGCTGGACAATCTTACTTACAAAGACCTCGGTCTCAGCGCCTTTAACGGCTCCCATGCCGTTCACGGTGCTTTTTCTGAGTTTATGGAGGCCGTACAGGGCGGTTACATTCCGTATGGGACGGTACTGCTTGTGGAAAGTCTTGACCGCCTTTCACGCGAAAAGATTGGCGAGGCCACGGAGCGGCTTCGCAGTATTCTCAGCGCCGGCATAGATGTGGTTACCCTGACCGATCACACGCATTACACAAAAGACTCTCTTGATGACCCTTACTCGCTGATAAAAGCTATTCTCATCGCCCAGCGGGCCAATGAGGAAAGCGAAATCAAGTCGCGCCGTATGAAGTCCGCCTGGCAGAAAAAACGGGAGGACGCGGAGGCATCGGGCCGCATCATTACCCGCAGCTGCCCGCGGTGGCTGAGGGTGAGCCATGACGGAAAAAGCTTTGAGCTTATAGCGGAACATGCCGCCACCCTTCAGGAGATATTTCGCCTGCGCCTGGAGGGCAACTCCATCAACGGCATTACCAAAATGCTCAACGACAGAAACGTGGTTACGCTGACCGGCGAGGCAGGGCGTTGGAATCCTTCCACCGTAGAGAAACTTCTCTCAAATAAGGCGCTTACCGGCGTGTTCGTACCGTCGTACCGGACAATCGCAAACGGCATTCAGGAAATCCCGGACTATTTTCCCCGCGTTATTTCCGATAAAACGTTCAGTGCCGTGCGCGGGTTTCGGAGCCGGCCTTACGGAAAGGATAAAGAGACAAATAATCCCTGGCTGATTAATCTTTTTCGCTCGGTGATGACCTGCAAGGCGTGCGGCCACAGCATTATGCTGAACGCCATCGACGCGCGGGGAATGGGATATTACGTCTGCCCCATGCGGCGCCTTCATCGCTGCGACGCGCCCGCGCTGAGGCGGGATATTGCCGATGCCAACCTGATACGAACGGTGCTGGCCGTTGTGGATAAATTTCAGCCCGGGCAGACCGTGAAAGTGCCCGTCAGGGTACTGCAGGACAGAAACATCGTGATTCTGAAAAGCATTGACCAGCTCGTGGAGGCCCTGCAGGTGGCGCCGGAGGTGACCGCGCTGGCCGAAAGGATAAAGGCGCTGCACAGGGAGTTCAAAAGTAACGAGGTTACGATGCACGCCCTGAAGAGCCGGGAACGGCTGGCCACCGTTAATGATATTTCGCTGCTGAACCTGGCTCTTAAAACCGATCGCGAAAAATGCCGTCGCTTTGTCATGCGTAACTTTCGGGACATCAGGCTGGATACGGCCAGCAAAACCTGCGACATCCTTTTCAGCAACGGCTTCCGGCTGCTGAACTTCCCCCTGCTGAAAAGTACCGACCCGGGTCAGCTGGTCAGCGCGCTGGCCTATACGGATGATGAAACGCTTGTGCTTTAAGCCGGGTGGCGAAGACATGCCATATCAGAGGGCGTAAAAGCCGGCTCTGAAGAGCGGGCGCACCTTATACATGCGCCCGCTTTTTCAGAGGAAGTGAATATGCTTTTTACCGTGGAAGGGCGAAACGCCCACGCGCGCCTCCACCTGAAATACGTCCATCAGCAGCGATTCGGTCAGCACCTCTTCCGGCGTGCCGCTGGCCACGATGCGCCCGTGCTGCATGATAATCAGTGAATCACAGAACATAGCCGCATGGTTCAGGTCGTGCAGCGCCACGATGCTGGTTACCGGCAGCGTGCTGATAAGGCGCATCAGCTGTATCTGATGATGAATGTCCAGATGGTTGGTCGGTTCGTCGAGCAGTATCTCCACGGGCGACTGGGCCAGCGCCCGGGCAATGTGTACCCTCTGACGTTCACCGCCGGAAAGACTCTGCCAGCCCTGCGAACGCCGGTCAGCCATCTCCACGCGCTCCAGGGCTTCGGTAACGATGCGGTCGTCTGCGACGGTCCAGGATGAAAACGGGGAATGGTGCGGCGTGCGGCCAAGCTTTACCACGTCCTCCACCCGGATATTGGCATCGGTGGCGCCGTGCTGCTCCACAAAGGCCACGCGCCTGGCTACCTGCTTTTTGCCCATGCGGGCAATGTCCGCGTCGTCGAGCAGCACGCTGCCGCTGTCGGGCCGGCGCAGGCCGGCAAGAATGCGCAGAAGCGATGATTTACCCGAGCCGTTCGGACCCAGCAGGCCAAGCGTCTGGCCCTGCGATACGCTCAGGGAGACGTCATCGACAATGAGCTTTTTGCCGATTCGCCAGGAAATATTTCTGGCGCTGATGCTCACAGTTTCCTCCGGGCGCGGTAAAGAATGGCGGCGAAAAACGGCACACCGACCAGCGACGTCACCACGCCAACCGGCAGCGTCTGAGGTGCTATGGCCGTCCGTGAGACGATGTCGGCCAGCATCATAAACAGCGCCCCCACCACTGCGCTGGCAAGCAGCAGCGGACGATGCAGCGGCCCTGAAAAGTAGCGCACCACGTGCGGCACCACGAGCCCCACAAAGCCGATTGAGCCGGCCATGCTGACGATGGTCGCCGCCATGAGGGCGGTCACGGAGAACAGGACAAGCCGGATAAAGCCCACCGGAATACCCAGCGAGGCCGCCGCGTCCTCGCCAAAGGTGAAGGCGTCCAGCGCCTTGGCGTACCAGAGACAGACGGCAAGGCCCAGCATCACCACGGTCATTACCAGCGTGAACTCAGGCCAGCGCACGCCGCTGAAGCTGCCCAGAAGCCAGAACATGACGTCCCGGGCCTGCTGGGCATTGGCGGAGGTGCTAATGATGTAAGCGGTAATGGCGTTAAACAGCTGCGAGGCGGCCACGCCGGCCAGGATGGTGCGCTCGCTGCCGCCCCTGGCGCCGTTGGTGAGGAGGGCGACAAAGGCAAACGCAGCGAAGGCGCCCGTAAAAGCGCCGGCCGACAGCGAGACTGCGCCCGTCCCCAGCCCAAGCACAACCACGGACACCGCACCGGTCGAGGCGCCCGCGGAAACGCCAAGCACGTACGGCTCAGCAAGCGCGTTCTTCAGCAGGCACTGCAGCACCACGCCGCAGACGGCCAGGCCAGCGCCGCTGCACGCGGCAACCAGCGCGCGGCTCAGCCGGAAATCCCAGATAACCGTTTCATGAATGCGGTTCAGCGGAACCGACGTCAGGCCCAGCTTGTTACCGAAGGCGTAAAACGTGGTCTGCAGCGGAATGGAAAGCTCGCCCACGCCCACCGCAAAGCCGGCCATCAGTAACAGCAACAACAGCGAAGCCAGCGTCAGCACGGTACGCCTGATGAGTTTTGACGTTAATCTTCCTGCCAACATCACTTAATCCCTGATTTTTCCATCTGTTCTGCCACCTGCTCCGCGCCGGGAAGGGTCCGGACGGTGGGATTCATCGCCTGACCATCCATAACAAAGACGTGTCCTTTTCTGACGGCTTCAAGCTGGCTTACCGCGGGGTCGCTTTTGAGAAATTTAATTTTCTCTTCGGCCTTATCCAGCGCCCACCGGTTGCGGTCCAGGCTGGACACCACGATGACATCTGGATTGGCCGCAATGATGCTTTCCCAGCTTACCGTCGGCCATTCTGTGGCGGAGGTAATGGCGTTATGGCCGCCGAGTACGCCGGCGATAAAACCGGAGGCGCTGTTTTTACCCCCCACGTAGGCGTCAGAAGACGGTGACGCGCTGGAGAACCAGAATACGAAGGAGGGGTTGCCGGCACGGCCCGCAAACTTTTTGCGCAGGGCCGCCTCCCGATTTTTATAGTCGGCGATAAGTTTTTCTCCGCGGTCCTGAACGTTGAAGATGGCCGCCATATCGGCGATTTCCTTGTACAGCAGGTCCATGTTCCAGAGCGCGTCGCGGCTGCCGTAGATGTCACCGGTGTTTTTCCTGGTGGCGCACACTCCCGGAGACAGGTAGCTGTTTATTCGGAGCGACGAAAAGTCCTCACGTTTTGCCACCTTGCTGTCCGGGCCGAGCAGCAGGGGAAGCTGGGCCGCCATAAAATCCGGGTTGACGGCCAGAATGGATTCCAGCGTGGGGATTTCAACGGTCAGTAATTTTACCTGCGCATTCTGTTTTTCGAGCTCCGGCATCACTTTTGTGGGCCAGAAGGCGGTGGCGGCGAGCTTATCCTCCAGCCCCAGAAGCAGCATGATTTCCGCGGTATTCTGTCCCAGCGCGACCGCCCGCTCAGGTGCATGCGTGAAGGTCATTTTCTGAGCGCAGTTTTCTATCGTCAGTGGATACGTGTTGGCAAAAGCGGAAGCGGCACATCCCAGGGCAAGCGCACAGAGGGTTACAGCGGTTTTCAGCATTTTCATAATATGACCTGTTTTCAGCTCCGGATGAGCCGGCTGGCGGTGGAAGATTTTCAGATGGCGGCCTGTGTGGTCCTGTCCGGAACGCTCCGGATAACAGCAGCAGGGCGGGAAAAGAACCCCGGTGTAAATGAAAATCATTATTATCGGTCAGTTTTATACGTACCCCCTGGAGGCTTGTCAATCAGGGTGATAGTTCACTGACGGTAATGGCCAGGCAGGTACTGTATAAGTGAAGGGGGATATGAGCTGAGGTAAGTGCAGTATTTCTGTCAAATGACAGGATGACTTAGCCTGCACTCCTGAACGCTTTTTTCCAGCCCTGATTCCGGTTTTTTGCTCAATAAGACGTTGCGTACGGAAAACCAGGCATATCGCCCGTAGAGCGACGCTTGTCCGTCTTTCACCGTGAACGCGCCTGTCTTAAGCACATGAAAAAATCCGAGAGACAATTGTCCCGTTAATCAATTCTTGGTGAATCTATGCTTAAAACAGCAGGCTGGCTCTGATATGCACTCTAACAACTCGCCATTCACTTCCGTACATGTCTATGCAAATGCGTAAAAATTATCAGGATGAATTTCGCTGTTTCGGGCAGGGAAAGGACCGGGTTCTAGCGTGAAACGCGCAGAAACGCGCTGAGGGCGCCTGCGCGGTGCGGCGAACCACTGTTATGTTAAATTCGGAGCCGGGGCTGATTCAGGCGGAAATATGGCGGTTTCTTTACGGCCTGCGCTTGTTGTCCTGCGGATTGCTTTTATTATAAGGACTCGGTGGCGGCTCCGCCGAGTCCTTATAACAACAACGAACAGGTAAAGAACTCCTCTTGAACCGCCTCACGGCGGTTTTTTTTATCGTAAAACAGCCCGATAAAAAAACCCGACACCCGCTGGGCGTATCGGGAGGCATATGCGCCAGTGAAATTCGCGACCAGGGTCTTTCGCAGGCTCATTATATCACCGGGTGAAAGACAGCAGAAAGTGACACTTTACGAACACAAGCCCGCCTGACCGGCTGAACAACAGCGAGAACAGGACTAAGCACCCATTAAAGATCAGCTTTTGTATCGGGCGTCATCTCATTGTGCTAAGAGATTATGTTGTTAGGGAAATTTTAAAAGCCATGCCAGTCCTATCCGCTGCTGCTGTGAGGAAGAATATGCCGGATTTGTTGACCACATTTTTCACTTCGCCTGAATACAAACCAGTTGTTGTTATTTTAACCGCCATAGGCGCCATCGTAACCATCGCTTTCATGTTTAGCCTCACGCTGAAGGCGCTCAGGCAGATGAAGAATAAAAAGTAACTGTCAGCAACAGCCTTGCTGAACTTCTGACATGCACAGCTGCAGGGCGTGGTGCGTGATTCAGATGTTATGGTAAAGTCGTTATAAATTTGAAAGCTATCTAACGTAATGCCAGGGAAAGGAGAGTAAATCGGATGACAGTTTTAGTGACAATGCAGGCCGAGCTTGTAGTTGGTGAAGCGCAGGTGATAAAGAGCCTGGCTCCTAAGGGGATGCTGGCCGCCGTTTTTGAGGACGATGGTGAGACCGGATATTTCTACGCTCTCGATGAGTCCGTCGACGGCAATCCGATTCAGGACGCGGTGCATATCTACGACGCTGAAGATATTTCGGACAGCCATATTCCTTCTGACGTTAAAATTGGCTGGTCTGAAGACAGTCAGAAGTGTGTACTTCTGATTAACGGATACCCGCATGGAGCGTTCGATTTCATGGGAAAGAACGGGTACTGCAGGAGTGGGTTTCCTCCACCAATAAACGAGGTGTGGTCAAAGTCAGGCCATGAGTGGAGCGATTCGGTGGATGAATTTTTCCGTTGAAGCCCGGCAAGCTTAGCGCCTGCCGTCATGGTTCGAACATTGGATGTCATGGTAAATATGAGTGACTGGCACTTACAGAAGAGGAAGTGGCCGCCTCATGGCTATGGCCAGCGCATTACTACAAAGGGAACACGGCCTGGATATTGTGCTGGAAGGCACAAGGATCGGATAGCAACTCAAATTGCTCGTCGTCCAAATAGGTAACTGCAATCGGGTACTCTTCGCCTGCGAATGCTTTCACTGCCTCGATATTTTTCCAGTAATTTGCCAGGAAGAAATGTTCCCATCCACCCTGCGTCTCCCGGCGTATATATGCTCCCAGTTTCCCTGGTGTCTCCTCTGAATGTTTACGCCAGTCTTTTGCAGATGTTTTGCAAAGCTCTCTACATGTCTGAACGGTACACACCCATGCCATGTTCTGACAATCATGGATTTATCCGCATGTTGTGGAAGGGTTTTAACCATAACATGGCATGTAAGGAAGAGTGATTCTTGAACGCGTTGTTATGTTGAATATGATGGTAATAATCAATCATTATGCGCGAAACGTCTGTTATTTGTTCAAAGTGGGCGTTTAGTATTCTTTATAATTGATCGCGCTACGTGAATTCTGTAGAAAATCCGACATGTTAATACAAAGCATAAAAAATTGGCTGGGTATACCCAAATGTCACCCCCTGAAATCATGCGTTTTTACCTTTAAGTCATGATATAAAAGTCATACTATCCTTAGTCATAACCTAAAAGTCATTTGTGGGTAAAAAATGTACATCTTTGCTTATCTACGTGCTTCCACGCGAGAACAGGACGCTGAACGCGCCAGAAATCGTCTTCAGCAGTTTGTCGCCGAACGTGGACACCGGATTGCCAGCTGGTACGTTGAGAATGTATCTGGCGCGTCACTGAGGCGACCTGAGCTGATGCGACTGCTTGAGAACGCAGCTCCGGGTGATGCGATACTGATTGAACAGGTTGATCGCTTATCCCGTCTTGATGATGATGGCTGGAAAACACTTAAAGAGCTTATAAGCAGTAAAAGCCTGTCGATCATCAGCCTGGATCTGCCCACAAGTTATGTCGCGCTCGAGAACCATCGCGGAGACGAATTCACGGCCGCCATGCTACGCGCTATAAATGCAATGATGCTGGATATGCTTGCAGCCATTGCACGTAAAGACTATCAGGACAGACGTCGCCGGCAGAGCGAAGGCATAGTTAAGGCAGTAGAGAGCGGAAAATTCAAAGGTCGTCAGCCGAATCTGCAGATGCATCAGAATGTCATTAAGCTGCGTTTGCAAAACGGGATGAGTATCAGGGAGACAGCCTCAATTTGCGGTATCTCAGAGCGTCAGGTGATTAGGATTACGCAGCGCCATCTCAGTGACAGTGATCCTGAAGGGCAAGGGGTAGATGATGAAGCACACAGCATATGAGCGCGGAACTCAGGCAGCGGGTCTGTATAAGAAATTAACAAAAACAATGAGGCTATCAAATGATGCCTGCATAAGCTGGACCCAGAAAAACGGGCTACCAAAAATTTTGGGACGATTACCCGTCCCAATAGCAATTTTCTGTTTGCTGATTACAGCTCTGCTTTGCGGGGTAGTAATAGGTAGCATAATCGTTGTGGCAGCTATGTTTATTTATATGCTTTGCAACATAACTTTCAGTGGTCAAAACGACGATAGAAGTGATCCATCTTCCTCTTATGGAACTGAATGGCGTGATGGCTATGAGGGGTCAGGATTATACACAGGCTCATCGAGAGCAGGCTCTACGTCCTGCCGTGTTGACAACTATGATGATGAAGATGATGAATATTAGAGGGAGTTGCCTCCCTCTAATATGATGCTAAAGCTTCACCGCACTCTTAGCTGTATTAACTGCTTCTCCTCCGGCTTTTTGAACATCGTTGGTTCCGGTCTTGAATGCTGCTTCCAAACTGCCACCGATCCTAACTCCAGCCCAAGAAAGCGCACCCATCCAGAACGCCGGCAGTACCAGAAACATCGATGCCATAACGAAGTTCATGATCAGATCATCCGAGCTGTTCTGAAAGCCGGCCATGTTGAAACTGCTGTGCGTGTCCGAGCTGTAGAGCGCCGTCAGCAGCCAGCTGTCCAGCCAGCGCGCCAGTTCCCACCAGAATGTCAGGAAGTTAAGGGCGAATACCACAAACGTCAGCGTGATAACCGTCTTAATCTCATACGCTGAAAAAGCCAGAATAAGCGGCAGGACCACTACCACGGCCATCAGCAGTACGGCCTGCACCATGGGCAGTGCCTGGCGCATGGCATCGAATGCCGGAAACGCCGCAACGCTTCCCAGCGCGGTTCCGCCGATCGCCGCGACGCGCGACACCGAGTTATCAAGGGTGAAATCCGCATTGCCGCCGTAGCCGGCATAAACGTGGCCGCCCTGTGAAACCGTCAGGCTTTCAGGGCTTACCAAACGACGTATTACGGCCTCCCGGTAGTCGGTCGCATTGCCGCCGATCATGGACATGGCTGCGGAAAGACGGGTCCATAATCCCGGATCAGCCTGGTCCACGACGCGGGCCTGCAGGCCGGTTTCGGCCTTGCTCCACCATTCGCTGCAGGTCGGATAGCCGCCCCGGCCAGTGTCCGGGCGCCCGCTGTCCCGGCTTTCGCTCCACGGAAACGCGGCGCGGGGCGTTTTTGACTGCAGGCTGCCGTAATAGCTGCCCAGAAACGTCTTGCTGCCAATCCATTCAATGTCGCGCAGGGTAGCTTTATCCTTCGTCTGGCCCTGATCCTCGCGCTTCCACATGTACAGCGCCAGCGAATAGCAGTCGTTGGTGAAGTCCTGCAGCTCCTCGGCGAGCCCCTTGTTATTGATGCGCGTGTGCTGCACCTCAAAGCGGATCTGGCGCATGTCAGGACGGCAGGGGATGGTGGCGACGGACGCCTGGGTGATGCCTTTTGCCAGCTTGTGCATCAGATACCACCATATCGGTGCGGCGGCTGTCTGGTCGTTAAGGCTGGAAATCACGGGCGAATAGCCGGTGTCATCCGGCGCCTTTGGCGTCCAGGTGCCGCACGTCTGCGCGCGGGAGGCATCATATTTGATGGTGCTCATGTCCACGTTCATCAGCGGCATGCAGCAGGCAATCATGACCAGAAAGGAGGTGTAAATGGCGTGCTCCATCCGGGGAATGGACAGCGCACCCTTGTTTCCCTCATCCTCACCTTCCTCCCGGACCTTCAGCCAGATGCCGATAAGGCGAAAGGCCACCGGAGCGGCAAAAAGGCCGGTACTGAGCAGGATATTCCACAGGCCGTTATTGACGACCCAGCCGAGCAGGGTCAGGAAATACTCCAGGTAACTGTTTGTCAGCATTATGACGCTCCCGTGCCGCTGAGCAGCACCAGTTCACACACCACGGCGAAAATCACGCTGACCGCGGCGATCCGCATAAGCGGCTGCCGGTACTGCGAACTGAACCCCGGCGCGCGCAGGATTTTCACAAATCCCCACGTCAGGCCGCCGTATATCGCCAGCCGCCACATCAGCCAGCCGTATTTTGCCTGCTCCATCCACTTGCTGAAGGCGGCCGCCTGGTCAGGGTTTTTGATCGCGTTGTCCGCAATAACCAGCGCGGCCAGCAGCAGAGCCAGCAGCGTGCCGGTAATGATCAGCGTGCGCTGCAGAACGGGATGACGACGGAAAAATGAGGCGCGGCGCGCCTCCTTTACAGGTTTCATGGTGCGGGCCTCTCTCATTTGCTTTCAGTCTCGGGCACCGCCAGGCGGTTCATGCGGCTGTCCGTGTTGTCATCGCTCTGGGTCTGCGGGTTGCTGTTTACGCGGCCATTTTCGCGATCGATGATGGTCAGCACGGAGTTGCGGGACAGCTCGCGCTTGAGCTCCATTTCGTTACGCAGCGCGGTGATTTCACGATCGATCGCTTCGACGCGGCGATCGCCTTCCGATATCGCCAGTGGCTGAGATGCCGCGTTCGGCTCTGACATACCGGTGACGAGCATGCGGCGCATGAGCAGGGCGGTTTCAACCGTATCAGCCATCGCCAGTTCGCCGGCTAGCCTCGCGGTAAGGGCGGCATTGTCCGGATCACGCTGCAGCGCCCTGATGACGCCGGCGGTAATCGGCAGGCTGCCGGTTTTCAGCTTCGCCAGGTTGGCGGCGTTTGGCGGCTCGCTGCCGTTGACGAGCTTCACAAGCTGCTCAGTATTGGTCTTTGTGGTCTCTTCAAGAATGGGCGCAAATCCCGTGCCGGCAATGGTGGTGTTGGGCTTTTGCTCTTCACCTCCGCTGGTACATTCAGACGCATTGGAGCAGGTACGAAGTGAGCGATCGCCAAGAACCTGGACGATTGCGTCGGCGGCTTTTTCCGCACTTTCAAACTTTTTGCAGGCTCCGCCTTCACAGCTGTCGCTGTGTACTGAGTCCGTGCTGAGAACGGGCAGGCTGTTCATCATGTTATAACCGGCGGCGGCAAGATCATGAGTAGGGCGAATCGCCTTCTGGCCCTGGCCTCCACTCATCTCTCCGCCTATCCAGCTTCTGCCCGCTTTGCCGCCCAGCTGTTCCGATTCGTTATCCACGCGCACCGCATCAGCATCTCCACTGTTAACCAGCGATTTGTATTCCTCCATCATGGCGCCCTGAGTCCACTTATTGCCGTCGGAAAAGTTCATCATCCGCTTCGACATATTGCGGCAGTTAAGCTGCGCCTTATCAAACGCCACATTTGCCTGCAGCACGCCGTTGGTGAGCATGTCGTACAGGCCCGGATTGGCGCGCTGTATGACCATGGCCGGCAGGCTCGCCACCGCGCCGGTGGCGCCCTGGATTACTTCGCCCATGAGATTTTTGTAGCCGCTGGTTACGCCGTTCAGCTGGTTGCCCACGGTGGTTTTCAGATCGAAGTTGCCGCACATCAGATCGCTGCTCCAGCCGATATTCATCCCCAGCTTGCGCATGCTGTTGCGCGTGGCCGGCTGGGAAATAACGGAGCCGCCGCCGAGGGTGTAATACAGCTTGTCGGACACCGCGCCGCTGACGTCTTTGCCATAGCCGATCGCGCTGTTGTTGACCGAGGGGAGCGAAATGCCAAACGCCGACGAACGGTTATCATCGTCAGCCTGAGCTGAGCCGAGTGTTCCGGCGAGCGCGACGGCCAGCACGGCTGTTTTAATTTTGCGTGATGACATACTTGCCTCTTAAAAATTGGTTGAATACAGAAAGGTCTGGCCGCGGCGCTTGCAGCAGCTGTAGGGCTGCCACAGGGCGTACGCCTCGTTGCCGTCCTGCGCCGTGGGCCAGGCGCCGTCGGGGAATACGGCGCAGGTGGCCGAGAGCGTGGGGGACAGTCGCTGCCATTTATGATTAGCCGTGCCGGTGTTTTCCTTCACCTCGCCCGGCGGCCAGTAGCCCGGCTTGCGGGTGCCCTTCAGCTGCTGATAAACGTGGATCTGCCCGGATCGGGTGATGATGTCGGCCACGCGCTGGGCGACGACGGCGGAAGCCTTGTCATCGTCCGTCTGGCTGACGAAGCCCGAGCGGGGATAGAGGTTGCCCCACATGTTGGCGCTGGCCTGGCTGCCCAGCTCGCGCTGTCCGGGAATAAGCGCCTCCGGATAAAGCGATTCCGGCAGGCCCGAACGCCACATAAGGGAGTCCAGCGTACTGAGGAAGTAAGGATTGAGCGCGCGGGCCGCCGTGTCGCAGGAGTAGCCGGCAATGCTGCCGCCAATCAGGGAGGTTGCCGGATGCCCGATGGCGTCCGCGTATTTGAACTTGATGTTTGACTGACGACGTCCCGCGTCCTTGATGTCGGCGGCATTCCCTCCTCCGGCGGCGGCGCCGCTGGTCAGCCCGCCGTCAACGACTCCGGCAGCTCCGCTCATAAAAGCCATTTCATGCCAGGGATTGCCGCCCGGGCCTGTGTAGGTCGATACCACCACTTCAGGGATGTAGTGCGTCACCTTAACCGAGGTTTTGACCGAGCAACCAAAGGGCGTACACATCAGCCAGTAGCAGACGCCGCTCACGCGCCAGCTGATGCAGTCCTGCGTCACCGCACTGGCGATAATCCCGGCGGTATTGATGGCTGCGAGCGTGGCGGGCGCTGCGGCCACGGCAAGAACCGAGGCCGTGCCGGCGGCGCAGAGGTGTTTTCTGACTGATCCGGGCATCAGTCTGCCCCCTGCATGCGGTGCAGGTTTGCCTGTGCCACGTCAGCCGTGCCGTATACCACATCCCGATCATCAAATACGACGGCGGGGTACTTGTGCAGGCCGATTTCCCAGGCATGGACCACCTGACGATAGGCGCCCGCAATCTGCGCCTGTTTCCTAGGCCAGTCGGGTGACTGAATGACCTGCTGAGCCTGCAGGGCGGCCTGCTCAGGGTCTGACGACAGATCGCCGAATATGGCCTGCTGCAGACGATCGGGCCCGTCCAGCCAGACAACTTCAGTATCGGCGGTAAGGTTCAGGGGAGGGTGCTGAGCGTCGGTGAAAACGACGGTGCCTGCCATTACCTGGATGGGTATCAGCAGAGAAAAAAACAGGAGTGGCCTGATGCGCATTGCAAATCTCCGTCACGGGTATCAGGGTGCCAGCGTGACAGCCCGTGCTCGGGGATTCAGCAGTAAACTCTATTTCGGATTTTGAAAATTTGTCGGCATTGGCGGAAGCATTTTGAAAAATGGAACAGCGAATGTCTGCTTTGTGCTAAGAGCGGACGTTACGGGGCGTCAGATATCTAAAAAAAGTATGGTCCGCTTGGATAGGATACTTACACAGGATGCGATACAGAGTTTCTATCTCTTTGTGGTAGCAAACTGAGATTTCTGAGGGATAATCCCCCCAATAAGTTGAAATGACATATCTCGATAATGACTCTATACAACTACCAGTACCAGGAGAGACCGCAATGGATATTGTCAGTCGGGTTGAGCTTTTAAGAACAAAAGCTTTTTATCAGTTGCTTGTGGACAGGCTTGGAACTGAGGCCTGGGCTACTCGCAAAGCTGCATATTTGAAGCGCATACGAGAGAAGGAGTCTAAATTCAACATCAATCTGCCGATAGAGCCCCAGCTCTTCTTACCAGCAGAAGATGACATCGACTGGTACATTCTGGTTTCGTATCTGTCTCATGATTTTCCATATAGTGATGCTACTTACAGCAGCACGCGGATCTACCCCTATGCTATGGCCATAGGTGCTGTTGCAGACCAGCTTCGCAAAGTCCCATACGTCGATGATGTTCTGGACAAAATGCTAGCAAATAACAACAAACCAGAAACTCAAATTTTTGAGCTGCTGACGGCATCGTTCTACCTAAAGAACGGCTATGAGGTTGCCTTCATCCCGGAAAACAGCCTTGTCTGGGCCGATGGAAAGACCAAAAAATCACCGGATATGCTCGTCAAGTTAGGTGATCTGGAGTTCTACGTTGAGTGCAAAAGGTCGGATAAGCAAACCAAGTACTCAAAGACCGAAGAGCAAGCTTGGGCCAACATATGGCATGAATTGAGCCAACATATGCTCAAAGTCGCACCGTGGAACATTGTGGATATAATTTTCCATGAGCAGGTCGGCAGTGTGACTCCGGCGGACATTATTAAAGCGGTGAATCTAGCCATTGAAGGGGGGACGGGAAAAGCTAATGAGGGTTCATTCAGTGTGGGAATACGAGCCATCGACAAATTAAGGCTCAAACGTCACTACCGAAAATTTTCAGTCAGAGCCAATAGCCCACAGCATGAATTGCTGGTATTTGGGGACCTAGATAGCAATGAGAAACGAAGTATTTCGACTATCGCTCAGCGAGTTATTCGTCCTGGCACCAATAACGACATTCTCAATATTTTTGTAGAGGATGTTGCAAAGTGCGTTGGAGCTCAGTGGCGCTGCGATCATGAGATTTCTCTTGGCCGCAGATCCAAACATTTCAAGAGCTTGCTCAATGATGGAGTCATGCAGATTCCCCCTGATCGTACTGGCGTGGTGCACATTTGGTATGAGACTTGCGAAGGCATAGAGATCGAAGAACTACGTAGGGATAAAAACATGGAGAATATCTTAGCCTACGATGCCTCTAAAACAACCGTGTTGGGTGCTTTCCTGCATGCCGTGAATTATTACCCGTTAGAGGAAAACTATGATTGGGCTGAGACCGTGCAAAACTTTGGCCGCATGCCGCATTTGATGGGGCTCTTCCCTAGACAGTCACTGATGCTTACATCTGACTCGACGCGTGCGGTCGAAGGTGTAACACATTGGGAGCAAGATAAGGTTGCAAAAATCACGCGTTGAACGTGGCTGGAGTAGGGCAATACTGGAAACATAACGCTTCACCGCGTTTCATGACCTGCTCCCCGCTGATTAAAATACGTTATCGTTGGGTGGAAAAAACAATTTCCTACGTCCGCTCCTCGCTCATAGCGGACTGTTCTCCTGTAAACTCTACTGTAAGACAGGGAGGTTATATCTGGCAAAATTTGAAAAAAAACCGGCCTTACAGGCCGGTAATTTTATCAGAGATGACAACAGACATTAATCCTCGAACACGCTGTTAACCCAGAGCGTCATATACACCATATCCGCCGCATCGGGCACGTTGACGTACCAGCGGGGCGAGTCAAATTCGTCGTCCAGCGGCAGGCTGGAGCGGCCCTCCTGAGTCACAAGAATATCCGCCCGCTTTCCCCGGCCATCCTCCAGATGGATGGCGACGCAGCTGTTTTTCCCGATCCGGTGCGGATTGCAGGTAATGGCGACCGGAGGCTGCAGACGATCCTTCAGCGCGCCTTTCATCGCCTCAAGCCGCTCCTGCGTGCTCTGCGTGGCGACAGGTTCGCCCTGCGGATACAGGCCGAAAAGCGTTGGCGTTGGCGTCTCGTTGGCCGCCGGGTTTTGCGTTACGGGGCGCGCGTATTTAAGCTTAATCATGCGGTCAGCTTCTCTCTTTTATCGTTGTATTCCGGCATCCCTGCCGACTCAGCCGTCATCAGTCCACGCAGACGATCCAGTTTTCTTGCTACGAGAATAGCAGCATCCAGCTCCGAACAGTTATGTTTACGCATCAACGCCTTGCGCTCGGCCTTCTCCTCCTTCTCCGTCATGCCCAGCGCCAGAAACAGGCTGGGCGGCACGGCCCGGAACAGCGCCTGCATTTTTTTCGACAGCACCACGCCCTCGGTGTAGCACCCGGAAAGCTTGCTGGCGGACAGCAACACGGCCTTTTCCTCCTCGGAAAGCGTGCGGAAGCGGGCGATGTCCTCCACCTCTTTCTTCGGCATGGTCAGGCAGATCCACCACTCGGCCATGTTCAGCATTTTGCCTGCCGCCGCCGGGTAATCCTCAAGGTTCTGGGTGGCAAGCCAGAGCCAGGCGCCGAGCTTACGCCACATCTTGACCACCTTGGTCATGTAGGGCGCCAGAAGGGCGTTAACGGTCACGATGTGCGCCTCATCCACCGTAAACACGATGTCGCGCTCAAGGTACTGGTCGCGTTCCGCGATGTTGTTGACGGTGTTGGTCAGGGACACCATGGTCAGCGCCATCTGGGCCTCATACCCCTCGCGGGCCAGGTGGCCGAGGTCGATGAGCGTGACGTCCGCCTCCGGCCACAGCGAACCCTCCCTGTTAAACAGCTCGGCCTCAAAGCTGCCGGGCTGGGTGAACATGCCCAGCGACTCCGCCATCTCCGCCGCTTTGGCCCGGCGCGACTCGTTACGCACCTGGCCGCCGTCGACGGCCTCGTCCGTGGATATGCGGTTCAGGGCGTTCTGCAGGTCGCTGGGCAGCATCTGGCGGTTTTCATCCAGGGTCTGACGGGCGGCCATCAGCAGGGCTTCGCGGATCATGGCCCGGTCGGCGCGCCTGAGCGCGGCGTCTTCCTTCGGGTCGCCGCCGGTGATCATCATGCGGGCGGAGATTTCCATTTCGCCCAGGATGTCGCGCTTTTCATTATCCTCCCCCTCGTCGTCCTCATCGATCTCCGGCAGGTCGCTTTCATCCACCGCCAGCGGCGGGGCGTCGCTTTCAAACAGCTTGTGCGCGTCGGCGAACGGCGGCAGGGTCACGCCGCTGCCCGGCTTGACGCTGACCTTGTTCACCGTGAGGCCGAGGCTTTCAAAGTAGTCCGCCGTCAGGCCGAAGCTGTTGCCGGCCTCGGCGATGAACAGGCGCGGGCGCTGGACGGCCATCAGCTGGCAGAGCATCGAGCACAGGGTGGCCGACTTGCCCGCCCCGGTTGGCCCGAACAGCAGCATGTGCGCGTTTTGCGAGCGGTCGTGTTTGTTCAGGGGATCGAAGTTCAGCACGTCGCCGCCCCGGTTAAAAAAGCTGAAGCCCGGGTTGCCGGTGCCGGTTTCCCGCCCGCTGACGGGCAGCAGGCCGGCCAGGTGCTGGACCCACGTCAGGCGGGTGTACCAGTTCTTTTTGTCGTGCTGCGGGTTAAAGCACATCGGCAGCGCGCGCAGCCAGGCGTTCAGCGGGCCGACCTCGTGCTCGGCGCGAACGGGCTGCAGCCCCTCGTTGAGCAGCACCGTGGAAAGCTCGATGCGCTTGCGGTTCATCTCCTTCATGTCCCTGGCCTGCAGGAAAAACGTGATGCCCGCGCGGTACAGCTTGTGCCGGTTGCCCAGCAGCTCCTTCACTGCGGCCACGTCCTGGCGCACGCGCCCCGACTCGGTGTTTTCCCCGATGGCGTTCTTTGCCAGCCGGTTAAACTTCTCCTCCAGCGTGTCCTGCGGCTCCGCGATGATGGTCATGCACAGCATGGTGCCCTCGGGAAACATGTCCATCAGGGCGTTGACCTTTTTCTCGCCCCGGCTTTTCTCCCCGGTCAGCGTGCCGGGCTCGGGCGGCTTGCGCAGCCGCTCAACCGTCAGGGCCGAGTGGGCTAGGTTATCGAGCCACCACACGCCGTTTTCCACGTCCGAACGCGGCGGCGTGAACAGCAGCGTCTCGGAGAAGTCGTTTTCCACGGGGATCATGCCGTCGGGCGTGTTGCGGGTGTCCTCGTAGGCCGCCGCGCGGTAAAATTGCTCCCGGTCCATGCCCTCCGGCGCCGGGTTAAACAGGCGCAGGAGCCAGGCGTGCACCTGCAGGCCGTTCTGCCGCGTGCAGCCGATGTTGACGCTGGAGAGCGCGCCGCACAGCCTTTCGCACGCCTGGTTCAGCATGCCGACCGGCGGCATCACGTCGCGGCTGTTTTTCTCCACCCAGCGGTACACCACCATGCGGGTACGCCGCTGCTGGCCGCGCCACGGCTGGCCGGTGATAAGCTTGTCCACGAACAGCCCCTGCGGGCGGGAGATGCCGCGCAGGTGGCTTTCGGTTTCCTTCAGCCACGCCCCGGTAAAATCCGTGTGCTGCGCGTGCGGCTTAACGTACCCGCGCAGCCTGTCCAGGTAGGCGTCCACGTCGTTTTCATCCTGGCAGAAAAACTGCACGATCCAGGGGTTGGCCTCGATGTCGTCAAAGCTGTCCTGCAGCGCGTCCTCAACCACGTCCCGGATCTGCTCCAGGCGCGCGTCGGGACGCCCCTCGGTGGCAACCGGGGTGATGTCGTACACGGCTCCGACCGAGACGCCGTCGTCCAGCAGCAGGCACTGATCCTCGTCCAGAAACTCCGCCCACGGCAGGTAGTCCACGATCGACGGATTGTGCGAGTACACCTGCCTTTCGTCGCCCCGCGTCATTTTTCCCGGGCGCGCCAGCGGCTCCGGGCCGTCCTGCTCCGGCGCGGCCTGTCCGGCCGGCCGGTTTTTCTTAAAGAGTCCGAACATCACAGCGCCTCCGTGCGTTCGCCAGGCATCGCGTACTGCGTCTGGTCATAGAAGGGGAAAACGGTGCTGTAGCCCGGCACGGGCGTGTTGCCCTGCGCCAGGTGCGGGAAAACGTACATCACCATGTCGGGATTCGGCAGGCGCGGAAACTGCTGGCTGATCTCCGACTCCTGGGTGCGGCTGTAGCTGCGATCGTCGCCGGCCGTCGCCTGTTGTTCGTTATCGGTCAGGGCGCGGCGCAGGGCGGCGCGCCCCTCCACGCCGCGCGACGGGCCGCTTTCGCCGTCCGTGCCCTTCCAGAGCTCCAGCATGTTGCTGTCGCCCGCCGGCAGCATCTCATCCTTTGACGTGGAGCAGCCCGTCAGGGTGGCGGCCGCGACCAGGACAAAAACGCCGAGTGTTACTGAAATCTGCATGTCACTTCTCCTCAGTCGAGCCCGCCGGTGCTGCCGTCTTCACCGGGCAGGGTGAAGTCGTAGCGCACCCTGCGGCCCTTGTCTTCATAGTCAATTGCCAGCTCGCGGGTGATGTGCACGGCGAGGTGCGCGCCCGGCTGAACGTAAATGGCGTCAAAGGTCTGGCCGTAGCGCTGCTTCACCCACTCGGTGATCTCGTCGGAGCTGCCGGAAATCGCCTTGCCGAGCACGGCCTGTCCGGCGTCGCCGGTCAGCGTGGAGGTGACGCCGCCGTAGGCGTTGGTCTGGCTGGTCTGCTGGTTCTGGCCCACCGCATCGCCGGCCGCGCCGGCGGCGCCCAGCAGGCCCAGCGTCGGCAGGTACGTGGACGCGTTGGATTTACGCGTGCCGGAAATGCACGGAATGCCGTTCTCGTCGGAAATCCAGCCGATGCCGCCGTTTGTGCCGGTGTCTTTACTGCCGTTCTGTGCGTTCTGACCGTTGCCGGACTTGCCGCTGCGGTCGGGCTTCGGCAGCGTCCGCACCGTGCCGTCGGTGAACACAAAGGTAATGCTGCTGACCTGGCCCCTGACGCAGGACAGGGTCCAGTCGCCCGAGGCCGTGCCGGACACGATGGCGCCCTCCACGTCCGGGAGCTCGATGCCGTTGGCGGTCAGGTTGTCCTTACCGATAAGCACCTTGAAGGGATACGGATCGGTCACGGTGCCGTTGACCGGCACGCGGCCCAGCAGGGCGGTCATGGCGCGGCTGCCGATGAGCGTGGAGTTTTCCGGCAGGGTGTAGACCGGCTCGGCCTCGTCTTCCTCACCTTTTTCGCTGGTTGAACCCTTAACCTGCTGTTCATAGTTTGCCTTCTGTCGGGTAACGGCATTTTCGCTCATGAAGGAGGTCGGAAAGGCCGTTGTGCCGCCGGCGCTGGCTGAGGCGTTGCCGCTGCCGCCCTGCCCGGACTGGGTGCTTTTGCCGTCCTGCGGCGTTACCCATATCAGGCCGTCGCCGCCCGCCGCCGCCGTGGCGCCGCTGCCCGCGCCCATGCCGTCCAGCCCGAGGCCCAGCGGAATGTCGCCGTCCTGGCCGCCGGCCTTGTCGGCCAGCCCCTTGCCGGTTTTCTGCAGCTGGGAGGTCAGGTCGTTGATTTTTGACGTCAGCGCGTTCTGCTGCTGGCGCAGCTGCTTTTCGCGGTCGCTGAAGCCCTTCTGAACGCCCTGAACGGCCTCGTTAACCTGCCCGGACACGTTCTGATTCCGCTCGCGCAGCTTTTTATTCTCGTCCAGCAGGTCGGCGTTCTGTTTGTTCAGCGTGGCCTGCTGCTGCCGCACGGCGTTCAGGGATCCCACGATGGTTTTCAGCGTGTCCTGCGGCGTGTCGCCCTCGACGCCGAGCGCCTTCAGCTCCTGCGGGGAGAGGTTCGCCAGCGCCGGGTCGGCCTGCGCAGACGTCTGCGCGGCGGGCTCGGGCGCCTTGCTGTTGTGGCTCTTGACCGCGATAAAACCGCCGGCGACGAGAACCGCCGGCACCAGGACCTTAACCAGGCCGTTTGACTTAATCTTCATAGCGGATCACCTTCTGGGCGGAACGGACTGCCTTGCGGGCGGTGGACGGCTCGCGCACGAACGCCTCACCGGCGCGGCCGGCGGTGACCAGGTACAGCGTGGTGGTGTCCTCCGGCGTGCCGGCGGCGCCCAGCCAGCGGTGCTGGAAGGCGGCGGTGATGAACTGGCCCTGCAGCTCCCGCGGATCGAGCACGATCTTTTGGGAAGAGGTGTTGCGCACCCGCAGCGCCACCACGGTTCGCCCGGCCGCGCCCCAGCCGGCCACGGGTGACACGGTCACGGGCGCCGAGGGGTAAAGCGTGGTGATGCGGGACGGCAGGTGCGGATTAACCGGATGAATTCCGGGCACGCCTTCGACCGTGCGCACCGGGGCGTACAGGTTCTGCGCGGCGTAGCGCGTCAGCAGTACCGGAATGGGCGCCTTGTAGCTGACCTTTTTGCGCCGGGCCGGCGCCCTGCCGGCGTCCTCGCCGGACGTCGGGGCAGCGTCGGCGGCGGCGCTGCCGGCCGTGCTAACGTCGCCGCTGTAAATGATTTTAACCGGCTCGGTCGGGCCCGTGCCGGCGGCGCGGACGTCCAGCAGGATCACCTCGCCCGACTCCATGTCCTGCAGCTGCAGGCGGGTTGCGGGGAAGTCGCTGTCGGCCTTCAGGTAGACTGCGCCGCCGGTGCTCTGCACGCGCAGCTTGCCGTTCAGCGCGGGCGGAAAGCCGACGCGCACGTTTTTATCGGCAAAAATAACGCGCTCGGCGCCGGTTTTCAGGGGGATCTGCAGGGGAACGCGCTCCCACTTCATCAGCTCGTCGGCCCGCGCCGGCGCCGCGCCCAGTATGGCTGCCGGGATCAGCGCAAGCGACAGCGCCACCAGGCAGGCGCGGGAGCTGAACGTTAACGTTGAGCACATCATCAGAACATCCCCTTGTTGGTGTGTTTAGGCAGCTCCGGCGCTGCGGACAGGCGCTGCGGAATGCCGTCGTAGCAGTCCAGGGCCATGCCGAACGGGTTAGTCTCGGAGTCGCCGTCCCAGCGGACGACCCTGATCGGGTAGCGCACGGTCACGCGCTTGACCGGCTCGGTGAGGTAGTATTCATCCGCGACCAGGTCCAGCTTCACGACCCAGTTATCGCGGTCAACCACCTTCACACTGTTGGTGTCGTAGCCGCGACCGGGAATTTCATAAACCACGCGGACGCGGTCGGTAAGCTCGTTTTTCTCTCCGCGCTGCTTCGCGTCTTCCTCAAGAAACGCCTTACACTGCGGCGTGAGATAGGAGGACAGCGACTGAATGCGGGCGGGATAGTCCACCTTGCCGTTTTTGGGCCAGGCGTTGAGCTGCTGAAATATGTAA
Organism: Duffyella sp. Ts4; assembly: GCF_051851875.1. Classification (NCBI taxonomy): domain Bacteria; kingdom Pseudomonadati; phylum Pseudomonadota; class Gammaproteobacteria; order Enterobacterales; family Erwiniaceae; genus Duffyella; species Duffyella sp. Ts4. The sequence goes on from NZ_JBLYPN010000008.1 coordinate 99,943, forward strand.
TAGGTAAAGCCGTATACCGTCGGCGGCGGGATTTCCCACCAGGGGCGGGTGCTGCCCTTGCGCAGGTCCGGCGGGTTATGAATGGTCAGCTTTTCCGGGGCGCGCATCCAGCCGCCCAGGGCAGTCATCAGCAGTAACAGCAACACGACGCAGGCCGCCCGCAGGGTAAAAATATGCTGATCGCGGCCCTTAACCGCGTGGCGAAAACGACTCATTTGGTACTCCTGATGCTCTTGCTGCGACGCAGGGACCAGCCCCGCGAGTCGATGATGAGTGAAGGATCGCCGAAGCCCGTGCGGCGCATTTTCAGCGCGACCTGCTGCCACAGGTAGTTCTCAGGCTTGCCGCGCTTTCTGGCGGCGAGCCATCTGCCGCCGAAGGCGATCAGCACGAGCGGGAGCAGCAGGGCCACCGTCGGGACCGCCAGCCAGCCAAAAATGAAGGCGAAGGGCAGGGAGAGCACAAAACCGATGCCCACCCCCGCCAGCGCCGCCATTCCCAACTCGGGGGTGGTAAACCCCCGAAAAACAACAGGCTCAGAGTTCAGGCGATCCGGCAGAAAGCGAATGGTCGCCATCCGGATGTGCTCCTTAGCTGATAACTTCGGCAGATTTGCCCAGCAGCCAGATAACGGCAACCAGCAGAACGATACCCACCACCACGATGGAGCCGAATTTGGTCCATGAGGCGCGGTCGTTGCGCACCTCGCCGAACGTCACCAGGCTCGCCTCGGCCACCTTGAAGAAGGCAAAGCCGCAGAGCACCAGGCCGCCCAGCACAAGGCCGTCCTGTACGTGGCCGCTCAGGGTGCCCATCAGGCCGTTGCCGGCGCCGCCTGAGGTTGGCCCCTCAACCTGAGGCAGATCGGCCAGGGCAGGGGCGGCGGCAAACGCGCTCAGCAGGCCCGCGGTGAAGAGGCGTGCCCAGGCTGATTTGGCTTTAACTGAAACGCGGGACAGAACGGAAGAAAATGTAGACATGATTTCACCTGTATTGGGTTGATTAAGGGTTAACTGCAAAACATCCAGATACTTACGACTAACAATAAAACCGTGCGGACCACGGCCCTGCCCATGGCGGCTGACTTAACGCGATCCCCGGACCAGCCCGACCAGACGTCGACGATGGCCCAGGCGGCCCAGAAAAAAAGGAAGCCAATCAGCAGGCCAAGACACAGCAGGTGCATCCCGCCGGGTTCCAGATTTCCTGAGGCGGCTTTAAAGGCCGCTTCCTGCGCGGCGGTCATCGCCATCAGGGGCGTTCCCGGCGGTAGTTACCGGCCACGCCCGACAGATCGCGTGGCTGTGCCCGGGACGGCTCAAGGTAACGATCGATGCCGGCGCTGATGGTGCGCAGGTCGGCGCTGGCGCGCTGGTAGTCAAAGAAGTAGCGGCCACGCTCCGTGTTATCCTCCTGGGCGGCGGCCACCCGGGCACGCTCCAGCGACGCCTGCACCTGAACGATCATGCGCTGGGCGGACGTCAGCTCATCCTTTTCAGATGCCTGAGCTGACAGCGCCGTGAGAGATGAAAGGCCCAGCACGCCGCCACACAGAAAAAGTCGGGCTACCGGGCGAAAAGATTTCATATGCACCTCCAGTGGTTGTTTGGTGCGGTAAGGATGCGGAATCCGGGCGAACGGGTCAGCCGTTAATTCATTACCCGAAAATGAAAATTAATTGGGAGAGGTTGAGGTGAGGCGAATTGGTTAAAATATTTTAGAGTGTTGTAACTATTAATTCTTACTGTCGCACCGCTGCGCGGCTTGCCTGCTGACGACATTACCCGAAACGAGTTCAGGTAACGTCGGCCAGCCTGGTGAAAACAGTGGGTAAGCAGTTAGGGCATTAAAGTCAGCTATGAGCGATCAACGGACATTCAATCGTTATCACTAAATGTCGTTGTAGTATTCAGAACCTGAAAAAGCAGCAAGGTTAAAGGCCATTCTGAAATTGAATGCTAGTAATTTTTCAGCGCAACACACCGTGATTTCTATAGGGGCTTAATTGTGGTGTAGAGGGTGGATAACATTTACTCGGGATCTGCTTCATTGCTACACTCTTAAAGGAATGAATGCCTCTACAGGCTCAGAATAGCAGGGTTAACAACGTGGCAAGCGCAGAGCAAATTAAAGCACTTATTAAATCGCATATCAGTCGCGATGATGGACACTTTTACTCAGTGGCCATGCAAGTTGCTGCGCACGAAGCACGGCAGGGACATGGTCGGCTTGCTGAAGAGCTGGTAGGTATGCTTGATAAAGGCAAAGCAAAGCTTACCAGCGGTAAAGACGGCAAACTTGTACCACTCGCCGGTGCTGCAAAGTCTCGTACCGATCTTGGCAACCTGCTTAGTATCAGCGAGCCAGACTACCGTTTGTCTGATGTTGTGCTGGAAGCATCAGCCGAATCTCAGCTTCAGCGAATTATTCGCGAGCAGCGGATGATGAATCGTATTCGTGAACACGGGCTGTCACCTCGCCGCAAAGTGTTGCTGGTTGGACCGCCAGGAACCGGAAAGACTATGACCGCCTCTGCGCTGGCTGGCGAGCTTGGAATCCCGCTTTTTCAGGTTCGTCTGGACGCACTGATTACTAAGTTTATGGGTGAAACTGCCGCAAAGCTGCGTCAGGTGTTTGATGCCATCGCTGAGATCCGTGGCGTCTATTTCTTTGATGAGTTTGATGCTATTGGTTCGCAGCGTACTCTCACCAACGATGTGGGTGAAATTCGTCGAGTACTGAACAGCTTTCTGCAGATGATTGAACAGGATAATTCAAACAGCGTCATCATTGCTGCAACTAACCATCCTGAAGTTCTCGATTACGCACTGTTCCGCCGGTTTGATGACGTAATTGAGTATCATCTGCCCTCGGTGAAGCAGGCGCAGGCTCTGCTGCAGTCGCGTTTGGGTGACTTTACTCCTAAACCGTTCCGCAGAGCCAGTGTGGCCGCACTTCTGGAAGGACTGAGCTATGCGGAAATCTGCCGCGCGGCAGATGAATCAATCAAAGATGCCATCATGAATGACAGCAGTCGCGCGGAGCTGAGCCTACTTAAAAAAGCGCTTGAAGAGCGGCATGTTATCGGTAGAAGGCTAACGAATAAAGGACTGAGTCCAGCGAAAAATGACGGAATCCACAAATAAACGAAGACTACACCTGACTCTCCCAGGAACATCAACAGCGCTCAGATATACTGCTCATACCTCGCGTGGTAGCCGTCCTGCACTGCCCGAACTCAACCGGGAACAGCATGCTGGATTCCTCCTGAGTCGACTCGAGAATATACGTATTATTGCAGCTCAGAATCATGAAGCGCAGGACCAGGCTGAACTGCGCAGTGGTGCGGGTGTACAGGTGGAATTTGTGGGCCGTGCTGATGTGCCACTGGCTTTTGAAAGCCTGAAATACGAAACGCCACGTGACCCGACACAAAGAATCGAGCTGTTGAGTGTGCGGAAGGATGGGGATGTTATCTCAGCAAATGTGTTTATTCCCCAAGGGAAAATCGAGCACTTTGAAAAGTATTTGATTGATTATGTAAACCGGAAAACACGCGCGGATGGTGTCGCCGCTGATAATAAGCCACTGATTAACACCCTGGCGGACATTCGTCTTGCTACCCTCCGCTCTCTTTGGACTGATGTTCCGGATCTGCTCCCTGCGGACGAAGCGCTTGCATTCTGGTGGGAAGTCTGGCTCCCCGTGAAAGGCGATCGCGCAGCCGTTCTTCACGACTTCAGGGTGCTGGTACAAGCAACGCACTGTGAGTTAAGTGAGCATATTGTGACATTTCCTGAGCGCACCGTAACCTGGATGTTTGGGTCTCAGCATCAGCTCGCTCAGGGCGCGATACTACTTAACTCTATTGCTGAATTGCGGCGGGCTAAAGACACGGCAGAATTTTTCACCGGGCTAAGACAGGATGATCAGCGCCTGTGGGCTCAGGAAACGCTACTTCGCCTTGAAGCTCCCGCGGAAGATGAAGATGTTCCCTTTGTGTGCCTTCTTGACTCGGGCGTTAACCGGGGACACCCTCTCCTTGAACCACTTCTGAGCGAAAATGATATGCATACCGTCAATCCAGATTGGGGGACTGACGATCGTGCCGACCATGGTACTGGCATGGCGGGTTTAGCTGCATTCGGTGACCTTTATGATGCGCTCTCCTCAGGAAAATCCCTTGTCATCAGGCACCGCCTTGAGTCGGTGAAACTTACGCCTGCGCAGGGCGCAAACGTGGGTGAAGCAAAACAGCACGCCCGTCTGTTCAGCGAGGCGGTAAATCGGCCAGAGGTCTTTAACGGCAGCAGGCGCCGCGTTTTCAGCTCTGCTGTAACGTCAACGTTCTACCGTGATCTTGGCCGCCCATCTGCCTGGTCGGCGATGGTAGACAGCTTGGCCGCCGATGCTGACGCGGAGGCTCCTATCCCGCGTTTGTTTGTGCTCTCAGCGGGCAATATTTTTGACCGCAATCACTGGAATACCTATCCGGACAGCCTGTCGGTCAATCAGATACACGATCCAGGGCAGGCGTGGAATGCGCTGACTGTTGGGGCCTTTACGGAGAAAACCACGCTGGACTACGCTGAATTCAGGCCTGTCGCAGCTGAGGGCGGCATTAGCCCATTTTCCTCAACTTCTTCAGCCTGGAGCAGTGAATGGCCGCTTAAGCCAGACGTAGTGTTTGAGGGCGGTAATGCAGCATCCAACGGTAACGATGTCGACAACTTCCCTGAGCTGGAACTTTTAACTACTGCATACAATCCACATCGTCGTCTTTACTGGACAACCAACGCTACCAGCGCGGCCTCTGCATTATGTGCCCGAATGGCTGCCAGTCTGATGGACCTTTATCCTGGCTATCGCCCTGAGACCATCCGCGCACTCATTACCCATTCTGCGCGCTGGACAGCGGAAATGCTGCGTATGTTCCCATCGAACAGTCAGACGGGTTATGTCAGCCTGGTACGCCACTGCGGATGGGGAGTTCCCGATATGGAGCTGGCCTGTTGGAGCGTCAGTAACAGCCTGACGTTGGTGGAGGAGAGTAGCCTCAAGCCTTATATTAAAACACGCAAAGGTGTAAAAACCCGGGACATGAACCTGCATGCTCTGCCCTGGCCTGTAGATGAACTTCTGGCTCTGCAGGGCGCTGAGGTTGAGATGCGCGTAACGCTTTCTTATTTCATTGAACCTAACCCGTCCGCCCGTGGGCATAAATCACGCTTCCATTATCCTTCACACCGCCTGCGTTTCGTGATGAAGCGCCCTCATGAAAGGGATGAAGACTTCATTGTGCGCGTGAATGCTGCTGCGGAAGAAGAGGGGGATCGCCGAACAGGAAGTGATAACAATTGGCTTCTGGGCGCTAATCAGCGTCACCGCGGCTCGCTACATCAGGATATCTGGCGGGGCTCAGCAGCTGAGTTGGCGAACTGTGGCAAGCTTGCCGTTTTTCCTGCACAGGGATGGTGGCGAACGCGTCAGGCCCTGGAGCGATACAATTCAGACGCACGATACAGTCTAATTGTTTCCATTCATGTACCGGGTGTTAACGTCGATCTGCTGACACCTGTTGAAGTGAAAGTAGAGACGCTCATTCAAAATGCCGTCCATATAGTGACCTGATAATACCTGCGACTCCCCGCTCAGTAATGGGGAAGTGATGGGGCTTTAACATACCGGGCATCTTCGATTTAAATCGGGTTACTGACGCCATTTAGGCAGGTCGTTGTCAGGAGCGCAGGCTGAATAACTTCACTGAGTGGCTGGTGAACATCTCCAGCCACAGGTATCAGTATCAGAAAGAGTAAAATAGTCCAACGGTTACGCTTGTGTTGTCAGCGCGCTTCACGATAGGACTGTCCTTGGCTTTAGATGTCAGCTGCGTATATGTCACATCAGCATAGCTCCACCAGTTATCGTTGAACGCGTGAGTCCAGGATAAACCAGCATCATAACTGTACAATCCGCTGCCCGTTTTATATGCACTGTAACCAGAGTTAGCACTCTGTTCAGCATTCACACCGTAAAAGGTATTCATAAATCTTGCATCGCCAAAATTGGCTTTTGAAGATATTTCAAGCGTGTCCGACGATGTCTCCAGCAGTTTAAATTTCAGTCCTGCATTATATTGCATGCCCTGACTGTCAGTCAGAGGGGCAATTACGTTTCCTTCAAGCGCCAGGTAAGGATTAATCTGCCACCCAAGCGTTGATGTAGAATTAATCGCCGCCTTTATCTTCCCCATCCCTTTAAGCTTGTCTGAACCGTCGCGCCAGTCGGCGTCGCTGTCTTTTCTGCCAGCAGAGTAGCCCAGCGTCTCTCCCGCATAGAGGCCATTATCCCATGCATACTGATAGCCCAGGCCTTTGTCTGAATCCAGGAAGAAGTTGCCATGCTGAATTTTCAGATAAGGGAGTACACTATAGGTATCTTCATCCGAACCGCTGTACTTTGCCATTTCCTGAACGCCAACTCCGACAGTAATGTCAGTGGCAGGGTCAGCATCTGCAAGCACGCTAAAAGACATCAATGCGGACGGGAAGATAATTACGGCTGGAATGAACTTATTATATTTCTTCATGGTTAATATTATCTGTAATATCCTTAAATGAATGGCAATTATGCCCTTCATTAATCAATTAGCAGTCCAGTAATAATCAAGATTCTATCAAGGCACGAAATGAAAAAAATACTGATCATAGAAGACGACCTGGATGCGGCAAACGTGCTGGAAGCGTATCTGAGAAGAGACCACTTTCAGATCGTGATGGCGCATGACGGGCACAAGGGGCTGGAACTGGCTACAAGTGAAAAGCCTGATCTTATCCTGCTGGACGTTATGCTGCCGGGTATGAGCGGAACGGACATACTCCTTACTCTTCGCCGGCGTTCCGATGTTCCCGTTATCATGGTGACCGCTATCGGTGACGGGCCCGATAAAATCAGCGCGCTTCGTTATGGTGCTGATGATTACGTCGTTAAACCCTATAATCCGGGAGAAGTGGTGGCCAGGGTGCAGGCTGTACTGCGCCGCTCCGGTGCAACCCCTGCGGCCAAATCTCTGCGTCATGATAAGATTTTTGCTGACCTGGAAGCGATGCAGGCCAGTATTGAGGGACCGGAAGGAAGGATTGCGCTGGATTTGACGGCAACTGAACTTTCGGTACTGATAACTTTTATGGCGTCTCCTCAAAAAGCTTTTACCCGGCAAGCCCTGCTTGAGGCTTGCCTCCCCGACAGCAACGCACTGGAGCGCGTGGTTGATACGCATATTTATAACCTGAGAAAGAAGCTGGAAGCCGCAGGACAATCCAATGTGCTGATTAATGTTCGCGGAATTGGCTATCGGATGGCTGCAATATGAACCCCATCGGCGCAAACCAGGCTAAAAAAGAGTCCGGGCCCGGAAAAATTAATTCTCTAAAGAACTGGATTTACAGACGCTTGTTTTCACTGGTAATAGGCTGCATCGTTATCATTGCGTTCTGCATGTGGTTCCGCTATTTCATAACGAATACCTGGGTGGCTTACGAAATGCCTCCCGAAGTCCGGGCGGAACTTTCGTTATTACAAAAAAATCCTGAAAGCAATCCTGGCCGGTATCATGAAATTACGGATAAATGGTTCGGCATCAGTTACTCCGACCCCTCTATTGCAACATCAGACTGGATTTTACTGCTCGCGCTTGTGATGATCGCGGCCCCGATTTTATTTTTTATCATGTTACGCTCAGTTCGACCTATCTCGGTTCATATCAGCCGTCTGGCTTCCGTAGCGCGTGCGATCACCCGAGGTAATTTTGGGGTCAGCACGGCTGTGCCGGAAGAGCTCCCGGATGAGTTAAAACGGCTGTCAGAGGATATCAATGTCATGTCCGGTCAGCTTTCCCGCTATGAAAGAGAGCTAAAGGCGTCGAATGTCGCGCTGGCTCACGAACTCCGCTCGCCGCTGACGGCATCAATTGGCCGGCTGCAGGGTATGCTGGACGGTGTATTTGAACCTTCTCAGGATCAGCTGAATATGGTGATGCGCCAGCTGCAGGTTCTGAATCACCTGGTTGATGACCTGCACCTGTTATCGCTCGCTGATGCGGGTCAGCTGCATCTGAACAGGACAGCATGCAACGTCGGTGAGCTGATCCGGGAAAAAATAGCATGGGTCAGGCCACGCCTTATGGAAAATGATATCAGCGTTTCGTTGCTCAATCAGCCAGAAGTACAATGCCATGCAGATGCTTTCAGGCTGGGTCAGGTGTTGTTAGTGCTGCTGGATAACGCAATAAGATACGCAGCTGACGGAAAAGTGATCGAAGTTGAATACGGGCTGAAAAAAGAACACCTCTACATTTCCTGCAGCGATCACGGACCGGGCGTGAGCGATGAGTTTATGAAGAATATCTTTGTACGCTTTTCACGTGCAGATGCCTCTCGCGCCCGTCATTCCGGTGGTTCCGGTCTTGGACTCTCTATCGCAGCGACCATATGTCAGGCGCACGGAGGCGTGCTGGACGCACACCGTAACCAGCATGGAGGAATGACTTTTATAGTAAAAATCCCTATGCATGAATCTTAAAGCAATTTGTGCTTTTAAAGTAAATCTTGAAAGAATCTTGACCATATCTGGATTTAAATAGTCTGTAATGCATGCAGCTCCGGGGGCATGCATGCATTACGATGATTTTATTTCTCTACTGCGATTAATGGGTTATCTGATAGACAAAAATCCTCTCCTCCTCCTTTTGTCGGGAGTGATTTTTATAGTTATGTTTTTGATGTCAGTATTAATCAGTCATTAAATTTTTGTTATCGTTGCCCTAAAATATTACCTTTCCTGTAGTCAGTGCCTCGGACCATCGCAGTTTATACGCCCAGTCTTTACCGACTGAACCCATTGAAAATCTCATCTCTTTTCTATTAAGTGCACAGTATTCCTTCGCCGAACTTATATTTTTCCACATCAGCAAGCTTCCCGGACTCAGATCGGTGTATTTCATATTAACGCCACCATTAGGTACATCGAAATAGATTATGCTATCACTTTCAGCCATGAAGATAAGATCCATGGCGCAGGGCTCATTATCGATGAAAAGTATATGGCCAAAAATCATCCGCACCATACTGCGCATAATGGTGATGAGGTTTTCCCGGGAATAGCACTCCAGTTTGTCGGTAAATCGCGACTTAAAAAGGAAAATGTAAAAGTCCGCCAGCTCCTCCGCACTGTACTGATTCATATCGCAACAACGCCCACCTGCCCGAAGAAACCGGTTGTACTCGTTGCGGCGGTTTTTTTCTGTTTTGGACGAATAGCTGTTCTTCGCAAAACAGACTTTCGTTTTCCTTGCCACAGAAAAATTAACGTTTCTGAAATTATCCTTATTGAAATGAGATATTTTGTTGGCTTTCTCAGGAAAAAGAAGTGTTTCTCCTTTCGCTACTGGTATCATGATTTCGTCATAAGAAAGCGGAAATTCTTTCCATTGTTCCACACCAATTTTCTTTGGTGTCAGCAGAGCATAGGCAGCAATATATTCGCCATTTTTCTCTTTATGGTAATACGCAACGGGCTGACGGTTATGTGTTGAGAAAAATCGAATAACATCCGGATGCATGTTAACGCTTCCACCATAGCGCTTGTAACAGTATTCATAAATACTGGCGTCAGACGTTTTCCAGCCGTACAACGTTCTTTTAAACTGACTCATTTTTTTCACTCAAAACTGATTACTTTATGATTGACTGAACAGACGCTGAGCCATTCAGCCTGAACTGACGTTACCGCCAAGCGCCTGGTAAAGCTGTATTTCCTGCAGAAAAAGTTGAAGGCGCTCTTCATTAATTTCCCGCTTTGCATCCAGAAGGCTGTTTTCAGCTTCCAGGCATTCAAATCGGGAGCGATCACCTGCCTGGGCGCTCAGTTTTGTCATTTTCAGCAACTCCGCGCTATTTTCAGCAAGGCTCACAGATTCTTCATACCGCGATCGTCCCGCCTGACGCCCTGCTATGGCGTCGGATACGTCCCGGAACGACTGTTTAATAACTTTTTCATAGTCAACTGCGGCAGCCTGCTGGGAAACTTCGGCCGCACGAAGGTTTGCCATGTTCCTTCCGTTATTGAATATGGGAAGATTAATATTCGGGGAAAAGCTCCATGCGGCGGTACCGGCCGAGAACAAATCGCTCAGCTCAGCAGAGGAGCTGCCACCTGAGGCGGTGAGCGATATTGAAGGGAAGAAGGCAGCCCGGGCCGCGCCAATATCTGCATTTGCCTGTTTCATCCTGAACTCGGCTGCAACAACGTCAGGTCGCTTCTGAAGAACAGCAGATGGCAAAGCCGGCTGCGGGAGTGGGAAATCACCAATATCCGCAAAAGCAACATTATTCACCTGACTGCCCGGAAGATTACTGCCCAGTAGCAGTTGCAGGGTGTTGTATTCTTTCTGAATCGAAGCCTGCAGCTTCGCAACCTCCTGCCGCTGGCGGCGAAGCGCAGTATCATGGCTGACCAGCGTCTCCTGACTGATGTCACCCAGCTTCCAGGCGGACGACTGCATGCTCTGCATCTGATGAAGATTGGCCGCTTTTTCTTCAGCCAGTTTCAGGCTCTCTTTGTCAGCAAGAAATGTCAGGTATGACGACGCAGCCTGAGCGGCAATGGAGAGCCTCAGCGCGCGCGCGGTGGCATCTGTAGCCAGAAAGTCGTTAAGTGCGGCGTCCTTCATACTGCGCAGACGGCCCCAGAAATCCAGCTCCCATGAGGCGGAAACCAGCTTTGCGTCAAACTGGTGATAAGTCAGTGCCCCCGTATCAACGGTATCCAGCAGACCAGCAGGCTCATGTGCCGATGTCTGTGAAAAAGATGCGTTTATCGAGGGCAAAAGCGACAGACGCTCAATTCCGTATAACTCCTGCGCTTTTCTGAGGTTAAGGGCGGCTCCTTTTAAATCCATATTATTTCTGAGCGCGAGACTGATTATCACCTGAAGGTTTGCATCCCTGTAAAAATCACCCCTTTTTCCCGTATCAATATACCTCTGCGCGCTGTACTGCTGATTCCACTGTTCGGGCAGTCTCACGTCTGGTTTTTTATAGTCAGGCTGTAGCTGGCAGCCTGCCAGAAAGCTGCATGCCATAAGTAAAGCGGCGTGACGGTTAAACGCGCTGGTTGTCATTGTACGAATCGTTTTCCGGTTGAATAATGTCAGAATAAAATGTCTGGTTTGACGTTAAGTCCGGGTATTGTGCAACTTCTTTATCAACGGGCGACCAAGGAAATATCAAGAATTAAACAATGGCATTATTTATTCAGTTGAGTGTTCATTCTTGACCAATTCTTGACTCTGCCTTCAGCGTTCCTTGAACTGCCGGAATTAAACTGAGCCCGTTAATTTTCCTATTGCGGATCCCTCTTCAGATAATTCAGATGAAAATAAAAACCGGACTAACGTTTCTCCCCCGTGATTTTGTATCACGCCGAACTCATTTAGTGATTGCCGGGTTATTCATGACTCTGCTGATGAGTGGCTGTGATGAACCCCGACGTGCGGATTCACCCGCGCCCCCCCTTGTCAGAGCAAACACCGTGGCCGCATCTGTGCCCGCAAAACAGGTGAACTGGTCAGGAAAGCTTCTACCGGCCAGAGAGGTCTCGTTGAGTTTTCGTACCGGTGGCCGCCTCGCCGAGCGACGCGTTGACGTCGGCACGCGCGTGAGTCGTGGAGCTGTACTTGCCAGGCTGGATTCCACGCAAAGCAGAGAGCAGGTTCTTTCTGCACGTGCCGCACTCAGCGAAGCCGATGCTCAGCTGAGCAAGGCACAGCAGGACTCGGCGAGAATGCTGAAGCTGGTTGAGATAGGTACCGCACCACGCGCCAGGCTTCAGGAGTCGGCGTCCACGCTGGCTGCCGCTAAGGCGCAGCGTACGCGGGCTGCTGCGCAACTGGCTGAGGCAACGAATGATTCAGACTTTAACCTTCTCAGAGCGCCTTTCAGTGGTGTTATCACCGCTGTTTCCGCTGCGCCAGGGCAAATCCTGTCACAGGATCAGCAAATTATGCAGTTCGCCAGCGATGAAGATAAACAACTTATTATGAATTTTCCTCCGGCATTCAGTGAGTCTCTTCATCCGGGAGATAAGCTGCGCGTCAAATTTGAAAATGGCGGCACCGCCCGTGCGACCGTGCTGACGGTGAGCCCACAGAGCGATCCTCAGACGCTGTTGATAGCGGTGAAAGCGAAGCTTGATGAAAAAGACGTTACCGTCCCGCTCGGCTCAGTGCTTACCGGAGAGGTCATTCAGGATAGCGACCGCGTCTACGTTATCCCTGCGGCTTCACTGACACGTAAAAGCGATCGACCGGCTGTCTATGTGGTTTCACCTGAGGCGAAAACTCTCGAGCTTCGCCCGGTTTCGGTCAGATATTACAGCGGCGACACCGCTGCGGTTTCCGCCGGACTTACTGAAGGTGAGCAGATCGTAACAGCTGGCGTGAGCAGGCTGACTCCGGGCATGAAAATTACCGTGCAGGATGGAGTCCAGTAAATGAAATCGGGAAAATTTAACCTTTCCACCTGGGCGATAGAACATCAGCAAATCGTCAGCTTCCTGCTGCTCCTTATTATGTCAATTGGCTACATCTGTTATCAGGCCGTACCGAGAGAAGAGGATCCGGCATTTACTATCAAAACGGCAATCATCAGCGCCGGGTGGTCTGGTGCGTCACCTGATGACATGGTCAGTCACGTCACGGATAAAATTGAAAAGACGGTTCAGGAGCTGCCTTACATCGACAGCATTGAAAGCCAGACGCGGCGTGGAAGCGCAGAAATTACTGTAAACCTCAGGGACGAAACGCCACCTGATCAGGTAAAGCCAACCTGGGCGCTCCTGCGTAAAAAGATGCACGATCTGTCCGTTCAGTTGCCCGATGGGGTCGGTGAGCCAATGGTCAACGATGAATATGACGCGACCTATGGCACCGTACTCGGCATTGTCGCTGAGGGATACAGCAACAGGCAGCTCACAAACAAGGCAGAGGAGATTCAGAAAGCGCTGCTAAGCGTGCCCGGAATTGGACTGACTCAGTTACTGGGTACTCAGGATGACCAGATTGTTCTTCGCTACTCCCCGCGTCGTCTCGCTCAGATGGGTATTACGCCTGAATCATTGATCGAAGCGCTGCGCGCGCAGAACGCAGTAGCCGAGGCAGGCGTTCTGCGTACAGATAAAGACATCATCGATATTGCGCTCGACGGTGCGCTGACGTCCGCTGAAAGTCTTCGCGGTGAAGTCCTGACGATCGGAGGAAATACGTTTCCCCTGACATCCGTGGCAGATATTGATGTTGAACCCTCGCATCAGCCCCGGCCTGTCTTTCACGTCAACGGAAAGCCTGCTGTTGGGATCGGCATTGCAATGGCCGCTGGCGGTAACATGCTTGAGTTCGGCAGGGCGCTGGATGAAAAGATTGAGCAGGTTCGCAGCCGGTTGCCCCTTGGCGTTACGATAAGCAGTGTTGCCGATCAATCTGTAGTGGTAGAGGACGCCGTTTCTGGCTTTATCCATGTGCTGGCCGAAGCTATCGTTATCGTGCTGGCAGTTTCATTCATTTCTCTGGGGCTTCGCGCCGGCCTGGTTGTCGCCGTTGCGATTCCGATTGTACTGGCGATGACGTTTGCCGGCATGTATCTGGCCGGCATAGGACTACAGAGGATTTCACTGGGCGCACTGATTATCGCGCTGGGGCTGCTTGTTGACGATGCCATGATAACGATTGAGTCAATGGTCTCCAGCCTGGAGCGTGGTGAGTCGCTTAAAAAGGCTGCCGCAAGCGCCTTTACAACGACGGCTTTCCCGATGCTGACCGGCACACTGGTTATGATCGCCGGATTTATACCTGTTGGCTTTGCAAAATCGGCTGCAGGTGAATATTGCTATTCACTTTTTGTCGTAGTGCTTATCTCACTGCTGAGTTCATGGGTTGTAGCAGTGCTCTTTTCTCCTTTAAGTGGCGTCTGGATCCTGCCAAAACAACTCAGGCAGCATGGTCACGGACAGGGGCGGCTTGCGCGGGGATATGCATCTCTGCTCCACTATACTCTGCGCCACAGGCTGCAGATTCTATGCGGCTCGGTTTTCCTGTTGCTGATTTCAGTATGGTCAGCTCAGTGGATGAAATCAGAGTTTTTCCCGTCCTCGGACAGGCCCGAGCTACTGATCAGCTTCACCTTTCCCGAGGACACAACGCAGCAGGAAACGATGCGTGTTGTGGAGTCCTTTGAAAAGGAACTGGAAAAGGAAAAAGGCCTCAGCCGCTATTCATCTTACATCGGCACAGGTGCGATACGCTTTTATCTGCCGATGGATGTCCAGTCCGACGCTGAAAACCGAGCTCAGCTGGTTCTGGTCGCCAGCAGCCTCGAAGCGCGTCATGCCCTGCAGAGTCGCCTGACGGCATTGCTGGACAGACGCTACAGTGCTTATGTCACCCGCGTTACGCCGCTGGAGCTGGGTCCGCCGGTGGGCTGGCCAATTAAATATCGTGTACAGGGGCCCGACAGCGAAAAGGTCCGGGAAATTGCGCAGCAACTGACGCAGACGCTGGGCAGCCACAGTGAAATACGGAATATTAATCTCACGTCAGGTGAGCCTCAGCGCGCAATCAGAATTAAGGTCAACCAGACGCAGGCGCGGCTTGCCTGGCTGTCCGGAGAGCAGATAGCTCAGGCGCTGAGAACATATTACAGCGGTGCTGTGATTACACGCGTGCGTAATGCCGATCGCCTTACAGACCTGGTACTGAGTCCAGAAAAAGAAGAGCAGCAGGACACGATGAATCTTGCCAGCATGCTCATTCGTAACAGTAACGGCGTGAATGTACCGCTGGCTCAGGTGGCCACCCTAACCTGGGGTCTGGAAACGCCGGTAATCGAGCGCCGCAATCGCGCATCACTTATCACCATACAGGCAGACGTGGCATCGGGACAGAATGCAGATGATATCTCTGCCAGCCTTACCCCTGCAATAACGGCCATAAACCAGAAGCTGCCAGACAATTATCATATCTCCGAAGGTGGCGCATCAGAGGACGCTGATAAGGGTAACAGTTCGCTCTTTGACGTTCTGCCCGTCACGCTGGCCTGCATGCTGGGTGTGATGATGTTGCAACTGCAAAGCTATTCCCGGGTAATTCTGGCCACGTTAATGGCCCCCTTTGGATTTATCGGCGTGGTGGCCGCGCTCGTGCCAACAGGCACGCCTATGGGATTTGTCGCCATTCTGGGCGTGATTGCCCTGAGCGGAATGATAATCAGGAATGCCATCATCATGATAAGCGAGGTGGATAACAACATCAGGCTTAAGATGAGCATTGATGACGCCGTCAGCCACGCTGCAGCTCATCGCGCCAGACCGATCATGCTCACTGCCTGTGCGGCAATATTCGGCATGATCCCCATTGCCCGGCAGGTTTTCTGGGGCCCGATGGCCTACGCGATCATCGGAGGCCTGATTGCTGCTACCGCTTTCACACTGACACTACTCCCGGCCCTGATGACGTATCTTCTCGAATGGGAGAACAGAAAAAAACGCACATAAAAAGAGATATTCCTGCGCCGCTGCAGCGTCAGCCTGCAGTGGCGCAGGGAAAGGCGGCAAGCATATTAATGCTGAATGTTGATAACCCGGAAGGCTTGTTTAATTAAGCTATCGGCAGGTAATTTTTATTCAAACAGGTTTACTCTGATCATGAAAGCTTTAAGAAGAAAAATGATTACTCTTTTTCTGAACACCTATGTATTTATATCCCGCAGGGCAGTGCCGCAAAAAGATAATCTGGGCACTATTCACCCCCGGAATGTGGTTGTATTTTCAACCACTGCGCTCGGCGACTTTCTTATGAATACGCCAGCAATCTATTCTCTTAAATCACGATTTCCCTGTGCTTCATTTACGCTTGTGAGCAGCGAAAAGAATATGTCTCTGGTTAAACAGTACGGCTGGTTTGAAAGTATTATTCAGTGGGATAATAAAATCATGCGTATTATTCCTTTAATCAGAAAGCTGCGCCGTATTAAACCCGATCTATGCGTCATTCTGCACGCACATTATCCTTATGATGTTATGGCAGCGTTGATATCCAATGCCGGTATCGTTATACGTGATAATTACGGGAATACCCCTGCTGATCTGAATCCGCTTCTGCATGCATGGTCCGGAGAATTCAACGGACACACTATTGCCAGAAAACTGAAACTTATCCGGCTACTGGGCGCTGATGACACGCTTAGCAGAATGCATCTTCCGTCACGTTATCAGAAGCCGGTGACAGACCGCAGGCCAGTCAGAATAGGCTTTCAGCTGGGGGCCTCACGAGAAGCCCGCCGGTGGCCCACGGCCAGATTTTGTCAGCTGGCGATCGCGCTCACTGAGCACTATCCCGATGTGGAGATTGTCATCACGGGCTCCAGGGCCGAACAATCGCTGGAGAAAGATTTCTGTGACGGTGTTCCGCCTGAAGTGCGTGATCGGATCAGGCGATATGCCGGCAAAACGCAGCTTGACGAGCTGGTTACGCTGATCATGAGCCTTGACGTCCTGGTCACCGGAGATACCGGACCGATGCATATTGCCATAGCAGCCGGGATAAGGACGGTCAGCCTGTTTGCTAAAGCCAATCCGCTTCGTACCGGCCCCTTTCAGGACCCCCATTTGCACCGGGTGATTCACCAGCCGCCTGCCAGTAAAGAGGTTCATCCGATGACGGGAATTTCACCTGAGATTGTTTTGGCCGCGGTTACGTCAAGTATGGAGCACATGAAATGAATCGGGAAGCCATTAAAGATAACGAAATTGTGCAATTCCTCGAGTATTACAATCAGCCTGACTGCTTTGGCATTTACCATAAGATTCAGGAGGGCGAATATCCAATATTTAAGCTTAATCTTGAAGAACATCAGCTGTGGGTGTTAATAGCAGACTTTTTCTCCACCTACAAAATTGATAATAAAAACTTCTGCCACGAAACGTTTTTTTTTCGCACTGCGATCAAAAGAAAATGGCAGATCAGACTAAAACACTTTATGCATGGAACAAAGGCCGCAGGGAATAATATGACCGTTGGGTTTTTGACGGCAACTGCGCGTCGCGGTGTATGGGATGAAAACAACAAAAGCATGGGTTACTGACACTCCGGGCGGAAAGCCAGTATTGGATAACCCTACTATCCGCCGTAACATATTTAACGGCGGATGATGTTTTGGGTTTAAATCACATTATTTTACGGTCTTTGCTCCTGATGTAAACCGTGTAAGTGTCAGATGCGTCTGGCTTCTGACGACATCAATGAGTTCATACCGGCGCCTGTATTCAGCGCGTTTTTTACTGGGTACATCTTCCAGTTTTTTCCTGATAATCTCAAGAGGAATGGAATAGAAACCGTCTTTCTGCAAAACACCCCCGGACATTTCCCAGAAAGAATTATAATCCGCATGTATGTGCTTAATTCTGTCTTTATATCTGACCGACTGGTAAACATGAAGTTTATTCGACACAGCAATTATGCTACTGGCGTCGAACAGGTCAGCGACCTGTACCAGCGATTCCAGGACCAGTCGCTTGGGAAAAATACCATATAAACTTTTGGTCGCCTGCTGAACAAGCTCCTGAGCATTATCTCCATTAGGTCCCTGCAGACCACCGACAATCAATGTTCGTGATTTGTTCCGGACACAAAGCACAAACGTTATCTCTGCCAGCATTTTACCGGTGCTATTCTGCAGAATAATGCTGGCTTCACCCTCTTTATCCAGCCTGTACGTTGATACAAACTGAAGGGTAAAGAGTTGATCGTCCTTTCCTGTAAACCGGCTCAGACACAGCCCTTCAGGGCTGATATGTTGTCTGAATCCTTCGTCGCCAAGAAGGTGCGTAAATGTTCTGTAGTGGTAAAGAATAGCCTCTGCTTTTTCTGTTACCGTAAGAGAGGAACTTAAATACGGCCTGTGAACCCTGCAGGGCAATCGGGGTTGATTTTTAAGAAGCTCATTGTATGCCTTATGGCTAGTAATAAAATTCAGAAGCTGGTAGGTTTTTACCGGCATGAGAAGAGAGCGCATGAAAAATTTAAACCGAAAATGCCGGGAGTTCCAGAATTTATGCGGCTGAACGCCTCCTTTTGATAAAGCGTAATAAAGTCTAAAGGGTGTCTGAGGGAGTGAAACTGCAGTGTGGTTATTGACAATGAGTGACATGATGGTTTTCCGGAAACTGCCGTTATTCTGATTCGTCAACTCTTTCAGCAATGCCTTACCAGTGAAGATAATGCAGGCATGCAGAATTAATGACGCTGTAAATTTTTCTGCTTGCCGGCTACTTTAACGTGCGATAATCAATATTGAGTCAATATGAAATCAATGTTCAGTCAGCACAAAAAAAATACCGTTATGTCGGTCAATAAATTCTGGTGTGATATAGTCTAAAAATCCGGGCGGAACATTATCGATATTACGACTGAAAGGTCAGTTCCCAAACAGATACTTCTGTCTGCATTCACAATGAGCTGGCACTACAGAGGCTCAGTCATCGCTGGTTGAAAAAGGTGCACAGGGTCACCGCTGCAAGACGCCTGTCCTGGCAAATCATCACGGCCTTCCGCTGACTATGCATCCGGCTCTTCAGGCATAAGATAGGGGGTTGAATGAAAATTAACCTGATGCGTTGCTTATTAGTTTAACGTCACTGCCAACTGGTTCAGCCGCCCTTCAGATGCGAAATACATTCCATTTGAGATGACGTATACATGTATGATCGTGATAAATCCTGATGACAGATCGCTGCAGACGGATAAACTTTCCTGGTTCAGGGACCAACTACCTAAGTACGAAGGAGTTCCAAAGCAGGGAGCATAAGCTTTATAAAGTTTCAGTAGATTATTCGGGAGTTTTTGATGGTGCAGTCCTGGTTCTGCCTTTCTCTGGCTATTATTTTTGAGGTATCCAGCGTTACCTCTATGAAAATTGTCTCTGCAGACAATCACTGGACAGGCATGGCTGTAATGTATGTAACTATTGGCCTGTCATTTACTTTCATGGCGTTTGCGCTAAAAAAAATACCCCTGGCAGTGGCTTACGCAACCTGGGAGTCACTGGGTCTGCTTGCAATTGCGGCAATAGGCAGCTTCTTCTTCAAAGAACACCTTTCTTTTATCCAGATGAGCGGCATCCTGCTTTTGCTGGGTGGCGTCATTCTCGTCAATATTGGCGAGGAAAGCCGCTAAATGGAATATTGGGTGCCCTACGTGTATCTTGCAATCGCCATTGTACTGGAGGTGACGGCTAACACGTTTCTTCAGCGCTCTGCAGGGATGACAAAGCTCATCCCGGGGATGATTGGTATTGTATTTATCTTTGCTTCCTTCACAGCGCTGTCGCAGTCACTGAAAGCCATGGATATGGCCACTGCCTATGCGATATGGGGCGGTAGCGGGATAATTCTGACCGCTCTGGCTGGTTGGGCCTTCTTCCAACAACCACTTAGTCGTAAAAGTATGGCTGGGCTGGTTATGATATCAGCGGGCCTTGCATTACTTAAACTGGGATGAGCATGTTCCCTGCGGTTCATTATACGTAGCAGTGCCGCCTTAGCAGTGGCCTCTTCAAAGAGTGGCAGTAAGCCATTCCTTTCATTAGTTGATGAGTTCGTCAAGCTCAATCTCATGCTTCCGTTCAGTTGTGAGTCGTTAACGGCTAGCGGAGCCAGACTTGATACAAAAGAAAAAGGAGGTGACTGAACCCTCCTTTTACTGCTACTTGCTTAGCGACGGCTGAATGCGAGACGGGCTGCGAATAACAAAAAAATCGTACCGGTTGTGCGATCCATCCACCTTATTACTTTTTCTTTGCGCAAAAAAGATGCCAGTGGTCGTGTTGCACAAATCAGGATCATTGACCAGACGATACCTATCGTCATATGAATTGCGACCAGTCCGAAAGTCCATACAATTGGGGAATGCCCCAGTGGAATAAACTGAGGAAGAAAAGAAACGTAAAAAATACCTACTTTTGGGTTTAGAGCATTACCGAGCACGCCTTTTAAAAACCAGTTTGAAGACGGTTTATCTGAAGAATCTGCTAAAGCAAACTGCTTTCTGGGCTTTAACAACATATTTATACCCAGCCAGCTCAGGTATGCAGCTCCGCAATATTTTAGAATATCGTAGGCAAGCTCTGAAACCGCGATAAGAGCTCCCAGCCCAAAAGCCACCGCTGTCCCCCATATTAAGCAGCCTGCGCCAATACCAAGCGCAGCGTGAATGGCCTGCTTTCGTCCTTCCACTGTAGCAGTCCTTAAAACGAGTGCAGTGTCTAAACCAGGAGTCAGGGTCAATAACACAGCAGCAAAACTAAACGCCACAAGTGCATCCATAACGGACATAGCAAGGCCTCAAAAATGTAGTGGATTCAATAAGGTTAGCTTGGAAAAGGCTCCAGCGGCTTTCAGTTTACCTCCCTATCTTACAAAGCTTATCTCCTTCGTTCACGGCTTATTCTTCAAAATGTTTGGTTCGAGATAGTCTGCGTATAGCACTAAGCGGACGTTGTACAGGCCTACGTCCGCTATGAGCGAAAAGCGGACATTCGAAATTTTTATGCAGTAGATGAAAATTTTGATAATATAGTCATGTATTAATTAATGGGGAGCAGAACACATTTTCTTAATATAAGATGCCTATTATATCAGAGATGAATTTTATGTTTATCCGGGCTAGTTAGTGAAAGCAAATTCAATTTCTCCCCCTCGGACTACCACCGTTCCCCAATCCCCCCACAACTTGTACGAACCATCATTTATGGTAATTCCATCGATATTTCCATAATCAACTTTATCTTCTCTATCTTTATATTGCATAAGCCTTTTATCAATCCAGTCAATAGAACACATGTTAAAGAATTGAAGCGAAGCTTTTCGGTAACAGTATCTCTCGTCTTCTTTAGGCTCTTCATATTGTGGATGATTTTCAATAAGGACCGCTTCAAGCTCAAATATTAGTGAGTCGGATGTTTCACTAATTGATAATACAAAGCTATCTTCGAGGTAAATATTTGATAGAGCAAAAATTTCAAAATAGTGCATACACATTCTCATAGATCAAAGTCGATTGAGGTGACCTGCCCCCTGTCGCTCCACACAAACTATTGTTAGCTACGTCCGCTTCTGGCACAACGCTGATGAACGTTAGGTTACTTTCAAACGACGCGATATAGACCATAGACTCACCCCGAATGTTATCAGGCGATTGAGCGCTGATCTTTTCAGCATAACTACCTCCTTCTTTTCTTCCCTTCTCTGTCTTATTACGAAAAGGTTTTTTCCTAAAGTTTTCCTTATCAATGCCGATGAGAACCGCATTTGTGTTTTTACTTAAAGGATTGCCCATGGAACATAAATTATGTTTTTCGCTGCTCGGTGCAGCAATGTTAATGTCAGGCTGTGCGTCTGATAAACCGTCACCACCCACAGAAAAACGTGTCCAGTCAGCTATAGTCAGTGCCGATAATCAGTCGCAAATTACCGTTGAAGGCTGGTACGACCTTGAAACCACCACCACGCGTGCTTCAGACACCCAGTTGCGGTATGTGACACCTGGCGATACGACAAAAGTCGCTGCCTTAAAAACGTTTCAGTTCATCGCCATGACGCTGACTGGCGGCGGGAATGTTCAGGGATTCAGCAAGAACGATCTTAAAGGTCATGAAGTGATGGGTATGAGCAACCCGTCACTGGCCTATATGACGCCACGAATCAGCGAAATTTTAAAAGAGGAAATGCAAAAACTTCCCGTCAAAAAGTATGATACGCCAATCGTTATTAAACCTTTAACATGGAAGTTGACCTACAAAAATCTGGCGGGTGGCGATGATAATTATCAATTTGCCATGTTTACGACTTTAAGTCGTACAGGTAAGAATCGGGACGGTAAAGCAGTCTTTCAAAGCATCGAGTGCTCCGCACACAATGTGAATGAGCAGGAGTACATTTTGCCGCAATGGGAGGCCAATAGTTATAAAAACGTCACCGACATCTCGCAAAACATCCTGGATGAGTGCCTGAAAAAGTTCAAAGCTGAAGCGAAGAGCTTTTTATTTTGATCGCTACTCTATTTTTATAATAGTGGTAAGGCGTAACGAAAAAACTTATCGGCCGTTTTAGCGTTACCCGGATCGAGTTGACGGGAATTTTTCTTTTTATCTGTCATATTGCTCTGGCCCTGAGCGGCACCGGTTTTTACTCTTTTGCTGGCGCGCTCATTTTTGTAGGGCTGCGATGGGTCTTGCACTGCTTACTCAGTCCAGGCGCATCACTGGATCAGCTTGGATGGAAAAATTTAACGAGATGCTGATCCCGTGTCTGACTGTAGATGCATCGTTCATTATCTGACTTACGTTCCGAAACCGGTATTCAGAAAAAAGTCAGAAACTTGATGACTGATTAAACGCTCGTAAAGTCATCTATGTTAAACCCGCCCCTAAAGGCGGGTTTAACATTCCTGGAGCCAGAAGGCTGACGCTATGTCCAGAAAAAATATTTAGGCAGCTGTTTTGACCGTCCGCTTCTGGCACATAGCAGACACTCAACGC
Organism: Duffyella sp. Ts4; assembly: GCF_051851875.1. Classification (NCBI taxonomy): domain Bacteria; kingdom Pseudomonadati; phylum Pseudomonadota; class Gammaproteobacteria; order Enterobacterales; family Erwiniaceae; genus Duffyella; species Duffyella sp. Ts4. The sequence goes on from NZ_JBLYPN010000008.1 coordinate 122,586, forward strand.
AGGCATAAAATGAACCAAGCTAGTACGCAGCGAGCAGTCAGCCCCTGAATGCCGCTTTAGCGGCATGGAAGCACCAGATTTCACTGAGGATAAAAATTAATGAAAGAAGGTAAGTGACCTGAAAAAGTGAAAGGCCCGCAGAAGCGGGCCCGGGGAGATCAAAGGTACTTTTTAAAGGACGCGGTGGTTACCGTAATGGCAAGCCCCAGCATGATGGCCGCGGGCAGCAACAGCAGGTTGGGATAGACCGCTGACGGCCAGGACAGGTACGCCATCGCCGGTATGTAGACCGCCGGCTTGATCAGCCTTTTTGCCCGGTGATATAAAAACGACGACTCATAGCCCGCCCCGTAGCGACGCAGGTCGCGGCGCCCCAGCCCTTCCACCACGGCTACGGCAATAACCAGCACAAACAGCGGGATGGAAAGCGTCAGTATCGTGACCCGGATAAGCGTCACCACGGCCACCCAGACGGTGGCAAGCAGATACTGCTGCAGATAGCCGGCGAGCCAGCCGCTGCCTGACTTCAGCTGACGGGAAATTTCGTTGCCGCTGTTCATTTCCGATTCATACATCGACTGCACCCAGCCCACAAAACCGCTGTCAACGAAGGCCCACTGATACGCAAACGTGATCCAGTGCGTAACGGTGACGGAGGGTTCAGAGAGCAGCAGGCTGCGGGTAAAATCTGACGACAGGTAGCCCATTTCCGTGGTCATCACCTGCTGGCTGTGCGCGGCGCCCATTTCCGGCCAGAAGAACGCGATCCCGACGTATTCCACAATCAGGCTCAGGAACAGGGAGGCCAGGATCATGCCGGCCAGCTTCCACGGCCAGCCCCAGACCAGGTTGTAAATCAGCCCGTGCTCGCGCGGCGGAACCGGCTGCTGCGGATTCTGTGGCGTGACGTTGCGGCGCGGTTCAGCCATTTTCCTCTCCTTTCGTGACAGCCGGGGCAACGTGACCGGCGCCGCCGTTCCACCACCCTTCGCTGCTGTGGTAGTTCCGGCGCATCTCTTCGGCCAGGCGGGTGATATCGTCTGGCATGTGCTCGTCGGCGGCGTCGCCGGCGGGTAGCGGCATGCGGATTTTCCAGAGCTGTCCGCCCTCAAGCAGGGCGAACGCCTGCCCTTTGGGCAGCGACACGATATCCGACGGCTCCAGTAGGGGCACTTTGATCGTGCCGACGCGGTCCTGCGTGCTGGAGGTAAAGTCGTGATTAACGGTGACGTCTGCTGAATCCTGGTGCCCGGAGACCAGCGTTTTACTGTAGATTTCAACCTGCGGCAGCTGGGTGGTCAGCAGCTCCGCCGTCCGGTTCTCGCGCACGCGCAGCATGATGAGGTTATTAAAGTTACCCTGCACCTGGGACGTTTTGGCCGCGCTGCCGATACGCGCCTCAATGTCAGAGGACGTCTGCGTGTAGGCCGTGACCTGCATCCCCGCGCCGCCGCCCTTGTTGATCAGGGGAATAAACTCATCGCCCATCAGCTCGTTGAACTCATCACAGTGAAGGTTAATCGGATTTTTGCGGTCGTCCGCTCCCGGCAGGCCCGCGTTGATGCCGTGCTTGTAAATGTGGCCGGCCACGCTCACCAGGTCGGCAAACATGCTGTTGCCCACCGCGCTGCCCACCTCGCTGTCGCTGAGCGCGTCCAGGCCGATGTACACCACCCCTTTTTTACGGATCACCTGCTCCCAATCAAAGATCGGGCGCGGGTCTTCCATGTTGAGGTAGTCAGGCGACAGCAGCTCGGCGGTTTTGCCCGTGGTCAGCTTCTCCAGCAGCGGCAGCAGGGACGCCACTATCTTGTCGAAGTAGGTCCGGTCGTAGCGCACGGCGGAGCGCAGGCCGTCCAGTATCGGATCGTACAGCTGCTGTCCCTGCTCGGAGCTCAGCGCCACCTCATACGCCCAGATGCGCACGGCGTCCGGCTGTCCCTGCATGTTGCGGGGCACGTCATCCTCACCGAAGAGTTTAAGGTTGTTTTCGATCTGCTTACTCAGGTCGGGAAGTTTGTCGGTAATGACTTTCACCGCGTAGCGCAGGTACAGGTCCGCGATGTTATTCACGTAGCGCGTGATCAGCGTGTAGTCGGGCCGTTCGCCCAGCGCAACCAGCGCCCGCGCCACGATGTTCACGAACCGCCAGGCAAATTCCCGGAATGCCGCGCTGTTGCCTTCGCCGCTCAGCTGCCCGGCCACGCGCGATGCCACCTCGGAGACGCGTCCGAAGCGCCCCACGGCGTTATAGCGGGCCGATATATCGGGCCACCCGAGGTGAAAGATGGTCAGCTCGTCGCCGCGGCCGGCGCGGTGCGCCTCCGCCCATACCCGCTTGAGCAGGTCAGCGTCACCCTTCGGATCAAACACGATCGTTGTGTCGCCGCGCCGGATGTCCTGGGTTATCAGCAGCTCGGCCAGCCGGGTTTTGCCCACGCGCGTCGTGCCATAGACTACCGTGTGCCCCACGCGCTCGCGCAGATCCAGCGTGACGTCGACCTCGTTGGGTTCGATGCCGTGTATGGCCGGATTGCCGCCCACCGGCGGCAGCGGGCGCACCGGATTCAGAACGGAATCGGCGTTCAGCAGCTTGCTCAGCGCCGGCAGGCGCTTTTCCGTGGCCTCCTCGGCGCGGCGCGCCAGCTGGTACAGCCTGGACGGCTGAAGGTAGTGGGCCACCTCGGGACGCAGCGTGTCGCGCAGGCGCTGGGTATGCGTCTGCGTCCAGCGAAATCCCCTGCCGATAAACAGCCGTCGCTTACTCAGTGGGATCTGCCGGGAGGTCATCACGTAGCGCGACAGCCGGCGCAGGTTACGCCGGTAGCGGATCACCTGCATGCCCTCACGGGCCCGTACGATGGACAGCACGGCAAAGCCGCCCGCCGTAACGTAGCTGACGGAGGGAGCAAGGGCGACCGCCCAGGGCGCGGTGACGCACACCACGGCGGCGGTGCCGGCCACGGCTGCCGTATTCAGCTCAACGGCCGGGCGCAGCAGCGCTTCTATAACGTAGCGGTTACTCATGGGACCATACCTTCAGTGAAATGCCGGACAGCAGCCTCAGCAGGTTTTGCCCGCTGATGATCTTCAGCCGGGAAGAGGTACGGCAGACGGCCTGGCTCATCTGCCCGGTTCTGCCGGTGTGGATGAAAAAGCCCCGCTGGCCGGCGCGGGAGAGCAGCGCATCAAAATCCCGGACGTGCCCGGGGGAAATGGCCCGGCTGTAGCGCCTGGCCTGTATCAGCCAGCACTCGCCGTTGATAAACACCTTGCCGTCCAGGCCGCCGTCCCCGCTGTAGGACGCGTTGCGCTCGACCTTCAGCCCCTGCCGCTCAAAAGACAGCAGCAGCAGCTCCTCAAAAACGTAGGGATTAATTTTGCGCAGGTATCTCATCCGCTGGCCGTCGCCGTTCAGCTCGCGCAGTCGCTGATGCACGCGTGCGGCGGTGGCGCGATAACGACGGTGCCGGCGGGCGGTGGCCGTCTCCCGGCGAAACAGCCACGCGACGACGACGAGCAGGACGACAAGCCCCGCGGCCAGCAGCGGATTGACCGAGAGCAGCAGGGCCACGGTTTGGGGCGTCCCCATCATGGCGTGGGCTCCTGGGTCAGCCCGCCGTCGGTGATCAGCACGGGGTAATGCGTCAGCTGCAGGCGACGCGCCAGATCCGAACCGGAGGCCGGGGCAAGGGTCATGCCGGGCGCCATGCTGCGCAGCCCGTCAAGGGCGTCCTGGCTGTCCACGTTCACCACAAGCCCCACGGCGCCTCTGGCCGACAGGCGCTGCGCGTTGTGCCGCAGCCAGGACCGGGATACATCATCGTCCCCGATGATGAACAGCGCGCCGATGCCGGGCAGCTGCAGGTCGCGCGGGCTGACCGCGCCCGGCGACATTTCCGGCGTGGTAACGGGCAGCATGGCCGCTTCGCCCTGGCCGGGCGGCGCGGAGACGGGTGCCGGCGAGTCCTGCCGGTTGACCGCGTCAAAGATGGCCTGCGTGCTCTGTCCGCCGAGGTCGGCTAACACGTTCAGCTCCGCGTGGGACGAGAGCGACAAAAGGATGAAGGGCACAGCAAGAAAGCGGACGTTTTTCATGGTCTCGGGCTCCTGGGTTCAATCCAGACGAATCCGGTGTTGGAAGTGGCTGCAGGCACAGGGGCGTTGTCCGCCAGCTGCACGGGAGCCGGCGCCGGGCCGTTATCCGCGGGGGCCGGGGCCGGCTGCGAAGGCGGCGCCTGCAGCGTGGCAAGCTTTGTTCTGATAAAGGAGCGGTAGCGCGCGGCGGCCTGCCCGCCGGCGGGATGGTGATAGCAGCCGGCGGCGTCCAGCCAGCTGCCGGGCTTGCGGTCCCAGCATTCGCGCAGGATGACGGCGGCGGCGTTGAGGTTGGTGTACGGATCCAGCGCCTCCCAGGTGGACGTGAAGTGACTGCCGTTCCAGCCCAGGTTGACCTGCGCAATGCCCACGTCAATGCGCTTCAGGGAGTGGGTTTTCATGAACACCTGCAGCGCCTGCCAGGCCTCAAGCCGGGTTTTGTAGCGATACCCCTTGCCCGCCACGTTCAGCGTCCAGGGCCAGGGGCGCACGCCCCGCGGCAGCGTGCGCGAGGATTCCTGCAGGGCAACCGAATAAAGCGCCTCCGGCGGCACGCCGTGCTCGCGCGCCACCTTTGTATAGCCGTCGGGCACGGTCTGCGTGCCGGATGACCAGCAGTGTGCCGACGCCAGCAGCAGCAGGGCAGCGCCGGTCAGTACGCCGCGAGTTGCCATCCGTTTTCCCCCTGCTGCAGCACCACGGGCATCATGCCGTTGCCGAACCGCATCCAGCGGCCGCCGTCGTGATTAAGCGTGATCTCACGGCTGCGCACCCTGTCCAGCGGGATGCGATGCGCTTTGGCCCAGCTGCGCAGCGCGTCGTCGTCGCCCTGGCTGTCAACCAGATAGATATCGACCGGACGGTTGTCGGCCAGCACGGCAGACAGCCGCGCGTCGCACTGCGCGCATTCGGCGGACTTCACGAACAGCGCCAGTCGCCCGCCGGTGTCGTGGGCAATGCCCGCGGCGTTGCCCATGTTAACGGCCAGCGTGTTGGGGTACAGGCGCTGCCAGGCGCTGTTCACCTCGCGCTGGAATTCCATTTCTTTCTGCGTGCGGGCAAACTCCTGCTTCACCCACTTTTCGGCGTACTGGCGCCGCTCTTCGGCGCTGCGCGCCTCAATGCCGAGCGTGGAGAGCGGATCGAGGCCGGGCGACTGCGTGCCCCGGGGGCCGTTCATCAGCTGCTGATAGCGCTGATAGTCCTGCTGGTTCAGCCCCCACTGCCCCGCCTGCTGCTGCAGATCCTGAACCGCGCTTTGCCCGGTGCGCTGGGCGTCGGTGGCCTGGCCCTGGCTGCCCGAGGCCTGGACGCTGGCGTACGCGGTGCCGCCGCAGGTCAGCAAAAGCAGAATCAGTGTTTTTATCTTCATTTCGACTCCGTTAGTGAACGTTAACGGTGGTTACGCGACCGTTTACCCGAAACTGCGCCTGCCCGTACCCGGCGCCGATCAGCGTCCAGCCCTGCACGGACTGGCCTTCGCCGATAAGGCGGATCTGCGACAGGTCGCTGAAGCCCCGGGGGGCCACGGCGGCAAAGGACGTGGTTCCCCGCTTTTCCACGCCGGTCAGCACAAACGGCGCGCGGCGGGCCGCGTTCATGGCGGCACGGTGTGGCTTAGCGGGCGCCGGCTTTTTTACGGCGGGCGTCGCGGGCGGGGCGTCGGGTGCTTTTTGCGGTGCGGCCCGCAGCGCGTTCAGCTGCGCGTCAAAGCCGGACAGCTGCGACTGCATGCTCTGCCGGGCGGTGCTGAGCTCACCGACGGCCTGCTGCAGGGCGGCCAGCGCCGGGCCGCTCCGGGCCTCCTTCAGCGCGGCCTGCAGGGCGGCGATCTGCTGCTGCTGCCGTTTCAGATCCCCGCCGTATGCCTTCAGGCTGTCCTGCAGGGGGGTAAGGTCGGACCGGGTCAGCGCCTGCGAATACACCACGTTTTGCTGTTTTTCGACGTGGCCGAGCCGCTGATCGAGCGCGCTGACGCTTTTCAGGGAAATAAACGTCAGGCCGGCCACGGCCAGCGCCACCGCGACGCCGCCGTAAAGCGGCAGCCGGCGCAGGATCGCCGCGCCTTTGCGTGGCTTCTGCTGCGGTTCACCGGCGAAATCGTCTTCATCAAGGGCGGGATTGCTCATTTTGTCAGAAACCCTCCGCGTACGGGCTGGCCCTGAATTGCCGGCGGGGAAATCGTGCCGGCGGAGGTCGCCGGCTGCGCCGCGATATGCGGCGACAGCTGGGTGGCCGGAAGCTGATAGCCGGCGCGCAGGCTGTGGCAAACCACGCGCTGCACGTCGTCCACCTCAAGCTGCCAGGCCGCGCCGGCCATCACCTGCAGCGCGGTGCGCAGGCGCATCGGGCCGAGCTGATACTGCACCGCCGGCAGCGGCTGACGGTACAGCACGCCGTTGGCCGGGCCGGTCTGACAGAGCGAGTAGCCGGACTGCTTCAGGGCATAGCGCATGGCGTCGGCGACCGTGGGCTGTACGGACGGGGGAATGCGGATGTCGATAATCTGGGAAAGCGAATCCTGCTGGGCCGCCTGCGGGTCGGTGCTGACCAGCAGGTAGCGGTCGTAGCGCACCACCTCCGGCGCGCGCCCGTAGGGGTCATCGGCCGGGGTCTGGACGTTGCGGGAAACGCTGACCGACGGCGTCGGCTGGGCGGGCGCCCGCTCCTGCAGCTTCTGGGGCGGCGTGGCGCATCCCGTCAGCAGCACGAAGGGCAGAACGGCGGCGAGGGCGTGTAGTTTCATCTGAAGATTCCTGTAGGTGACAGAACAGGCATCACTGTGCGGAACTCTTCAGCGGGCTTCCACGAACAACTCTTTTTCCGGATCCAAAAAAAAACGCCGACCGGAGTCAGCGTTCAGGCAGGGCGCGTCAGGCGACCTGATGAGGAGGGTGCGTAATGTCACCGCGCCCCTGTATCAGCCCCTCAACGGAGATGTCTTCGTCAAGGGCGTCCCAGTGTATGCCACGGGGAGAAAGTTCATAGTCGTTGCGCTGCTCGGGCGTGGCGTCAAGCAGCCGCGGAAACCAGGACAGCGGTACGCCAAGCGTGCGATCGTCCGTGAGTTCAACCCACATCGTGGAGTCATCGAACCGGACGTCTCTAGCTGAAATAGTCATTCCAGGCCTCCAGAAGTGTCGTTTTGTGTAGCTTCACCAGTATGAACAGCTCTTTCAGGGTCCGTGAGTCAAATCCGTTATTTCTTGCCAGCGCCACCACCGGATCAAGCCAGAATTTAGCTTCAGCGCCGGCTTTGGAAACGTGGATATGCGCGGGCTCAAGCGGATTGCCTTCGTTGGAATAGAAAAAGAACCGAAAACCGTTCAGCCGAAGTATGACAGGCATCGTCAGTAACCTTTATGGGATTATGGTGGAGATTACAGCGACAGTCAAAACCCTGCAAACGCTGTAAAACTGCCCGTGAAGGGCAGATTTGGGAAGGTAAAATCAGAACGAGTTGTCAGCGTAGGACGGCGCCTGCTCTGAGCCACTCTGTGCCGGCGGCGCATCGCTGCGTTCCGGTTTGTAGACCATTTCCTGACCGATTTTGATCCAGTCAACCTTGATCAGTCGGGCCTTCAGGCTGACGCGGCTTTCGCCGGCGTGCTCACCGTTTTTCAGCTGAAAAATGTCGGTTGAGGGATTGCTCAGGGCAAACCCGATCAGCACCTTTTTGTCCTCATCAACCGCCTTCTGGCAGCGGTTAATCAGGCTGCTGGCTTCTTTGCCGGCAACCGTTACGTCAAAACGCACGTAGGAAGGGCTGTCGCTCGGGCCTGACAGCGCGTTGATCACGCAGCTGATGAAGGTGCCGGACTGCGCGTTAACCTGCCGGACGTTACTCAGGTAACCCAGCCCTTTTATGGTCAGGTTAAAGTAATCGTTGCGGCTGGCGGAGGACGTGGTGGTGGCGGACTGCGCGTTGTTTACAGACATGATGTTATCTCCGGGGGTCAAAAAAAATCGACGGAGAAAACTTCGGCCCGGACGGGAGAAGTCTTCCCGTCGGGGAGTCAGATTCAGGTGAGTCTGACTGTCTGGTTGGTTGAATAAACCCTGATCGTCAGGCACCAGGTGCCATATGTTGACGATATCTGCTTCCAAAGGTGCGCAGATGTACCACACGATGTGTGCTCCCTTTCAGGCTACAGGAGCTTTCTGTTCAGCCACCCGAAGGCGATTCTCTCAGGCTGATGAATCATTGGTGGTCGTCAGAGACGACGGATAAGCCCTTTTATTTTTAGGCCGCGCGCCCGCAATGTCAACCGTCCACCGCTAAAACGCCCGGGGCTTTTGGCCCACTGCCTTTGCGCTTGCCGGCGGCCCGGCGTTTTGTTTTGCGGTTGGCCTCACCAACGATCCCCTTGCATTCCGGGTACTGGACGCAGCCCCAGAACGTGCCCTCTTTACCCGTTCTCTGACGCATCGCCTTGCCGCAGAGCGGACAGTCGGGCCCGACCGGCACCGTGACGTGAAACGGCTGTGCGCGCCCCTTTTCAGTCAGGTGACGCGTCCACTGCGCCTGTTTTTGCATAAAGCTGTGCAGATCCGATTTCCCCTGCGCGATATCGTCCAGCGCCTGCTCCCACAGCGCGGTCATGCCGGGGCTGGTCAGCGTCTCCGGCAGCGCGGCGATAAGCTCGCGGGCCATCTGCGTGGAGTGAATGTGTTTCCCTTTTTTCTCCAGGTATCGACGCCTGAACAGCGTTTCCAGCACGCCGCTACGCGTGGCCTCCGTGCCGAGCCCGGCGTTTTCCCGCAGCACCTTTTTGAGCTGGGGATCGCTGACCAGGCTGGCGGCATTTTTCATGGCCGCAATCAGCGTGCCCTCGGTCATGTGCGCGGGCGCTTTCGTGACGTTGTCCTTTACGGTCCCGCCCGTCACGCGGCATACGTCGCCTTTATCGAGCGGCGGCAGGCTGGCCGGCGCGTCCTCTTCGCCTTCCGCCTCGTCCTCGTCCTGCTGGCCGCCGAACAGCGCTTTCCAGCCCGGCACCACGGTAACGCGTCCGCGCGTCCGGAACAGCTGATTGCCCAGGTTAAACGTTGCCTCGGTGACGTCAGACTCCTGCAGAGGCAGAAACTGCGCCAGATAGTGCTGACGAATGAGCTGATAAACCTTCAGCTCGTCGGCGCTGAGGCGCGCCAGGTCAAATGCCTGGCGCGTGGGAATGATGGCGTGGTGCGCGGTGATTTTTTTATCGTTCCACACCCGGGACATAAAGCTTTTGTCCAGGCGTGACAGCGCGGAGGCAACCGAAGGATCGGATGCCTGAACGGCCCGGAGAACGTCCGCCACCTCGTCCCGCATGGAGAGCGGCAGGTAGCCGCAGTCGGTGCGCGGATAGGTTGTCGCCTTATGTGTTTCATAAAGCGCCTGCGCGATGGTCAGTACCTGGTTTGCCCCCATTCCCCACTTTCGGGAGCACACCTGCTGCAGCGTGCCGAGATCGAAGCACAGCGGCGCGGGCGTTTTTTCCCGTTTTTTCTCCGCGGTCAGAACGGTAGCCGATCCGGTTTTCTGGCAGAGCTGCAGCACGGCATGGGCAATCGGCTGATTGATGCAGCGCTTTTCCTCGTCGCAGTATTGTTCTGCGCCGACCCACTCGGCGTGAAAAGTAACGCCGTCTTTTTCCAGCTGTGCCCTGACCTGCCACCAGGGTTTGGGAGTGAAGTTCGCGATCTCATTGTCGCGGTTGACCACTATAGCGAGCGTCGGCGTCTGTACGCGCCCCACGGAAAACATCTCCGCATGGCCGGCCTCGCCGGCCTTCAGGGTGTACAGGCGCGTCAGGTTCATCCCGATTAGCCAGTCGGCCTGCGAACGGCCGATGCCCGCCTGATACAGCTTTTCGGTTTTCTCGCCGGGCAGCATGTTCTGCAGCGCCTGCCGTATGCTGCCCTCGTCCAGCGCGGACAGCCACAGCCGGCGAACGGCGCCGCGGTAGCCGCAGTACGTCATCAGCTCCCGGGCAATCACTTCGCCTTCGCGATCCGCGTCGGTGGCGATCACCACCTCGCGGGCTTTTTTCAGCAGCTTTTTAATCACGGCAAACTGATCGGCGGTTTCTTTCTTAACCACCATTTGCCAGATTTCGGGGATCACCGGCAGCACGTTTGCACGCCAGGGCCGTCCGAACTGTTCGCCGTAAGCCTCGGGCGTGGCCGTTTCCAGCAGGTGCCCCACCGCCCAGGTGACGGTGACGTTCTCGCCTGAAATATATCCCTGCCCGCGCTGGCTGACGCCCAGCACTCTGGCGATATCCTTTGCTTGCGACGGTTTTTCACAAAGATAAAGCTGCACAGCTGACCTCCCGGATTAACGGACCTTGCCAGCGGCAACCTGCTGGATTCGCGTGATTAAGTTATCAAATGAGCTGCCTGACAAATGTTCCGGATAGGGCGATTTATACGTCACATAAACGCGGCTGCCTGCACCATTCTTTTCGATTTCAATATCAAGATGATCATGTTTGCCGCGATCGTTTCCCATCTTGTAATAACTACCCGGAGAGGCTTCCCAGACGGGGTTCCTTTCGGCAATAGCTGATGCACTCCACTCACTGTTTCGATCGCGAGTACGGATACGTTCCAGCTCTTCCGTGGAAATAAATTTGTAGTAGCGTTTGAGCCTGGCGGCGGCAGTATCAACATCAACCGGCACCTGGAATTCACGATCGGCATTTGCCGTGGAAGGCTGCGCTGCAGGAGAGAGAATAGGCATTCCGTTGCTGGCTACGCCGGGTGTTGAACCGGCTGAATCACTGCCACGCAGGGTTTTACTGACGCTGAAGGCGGTATCGCTGATGTTCTTGTTTATGGCGGCCAGATCGGTGCCGGCACAGCCGGTCAGAAGTGCGCAGACAGCGCCGGTGATCAGTATTTTTTTCATGTCAGACTTTCTCAGCAGGGGTTGTCAGAAGTGGGGAAAAAGAGGAGCGCTTTTCACCGGAAAGAATGGCCGGATCAATTTCGCCCAGCTTTTCAGTGGCGGCCATGCCCCGGGCAGTGTTATTGCGGATATCGTCATAGGTCACCGGCACGGTTTTGTATCCCTGAATGACGCCGTAGACCTGACGCACGGCGTGACCACCCACGTTAAGGTATTGATCACGTTCCGACAGGGAGATCAGCCCGTAGTGAAATGCCTGAAAAACCTTGAGGGCCAGCTGGTCAAAATGCACCAGAAGCCAGACGCAGCGGTAGCCAAGGGGCGATCGGCTGAAGACATCAAGATTCAGGGGCTCAACGGATGAGACTTCAGACAGGTTGATACCTGCCGGGATCGCCGTAAGGACGCGTTCAACCTTTTCAACTGTTTCCCGTACCCGCGATGTAGCGGCTTTCAGTGCATCCTCAAGACGTACCAGAACCTGATCGGCATAGGGATTACCGGCGGCGGAGTCGCGGCCGGCTATACCAGCGCGCGAAATCGCCTGCGGCATGCCGATAATTTCCGGCCTTTTTTTACCCCGGGTCTGTGCTTCATCCCGGCGTCGGCCCTCCCACAGGCGGATGGCATAGTGTGAATGCAGGTCGATGGAAAGCGAGGACTGCAGGGCTCCCGAGCGGCGTGGTGCGGCCTGAGGCGTGGTTTGTTCGGCCATAGCTGTCTCCTGATAGGCAAAGGCATCGATTATGCTGAAGGGGCATCCTCATTCCTGAGGAACAGTTGAACAATTCAAAATCAGTTTTCGGAAATCGAAAATTTCCCAGCAACAGGTGTTGCGGGTCGCAAAAAAGCTTATTTTTCGTACTTTGTTGCAACCTGCAACACTGCTTACTTTTTGTACTTTGTTGCAGCCTGCAACACTGCTCACTTTTTGTACTTTGTTGCAGCCTGCAACACCGTTCACTTTTCGTACTTTGTTGCAGCCTGCAACACTGAGCGTTTTACGAACCGCTGCAGAAATTGACTTAGTCATTGTCAGCCCGGTCAGAATGAATGCGAGATCGCACACGCTGAATAATATCCCGCACGCGGGCGTCATCAGGTACTTGCTGGCGTGGAGTACGTCCGGCAGGGACTGCCCGGTGCTCAGGTCGTGCAGGAACGGGTTTGGCAATGGATTCCCTCTGGGGCTGGTAAAGCTCGCCTTTTCGGGCTTTCTTGAGCACGGTCAGCATCCACCCCACCGGATTTTGCAGGCTGCCTTCTTTCATGGCCCTGGCGAGGTTTTGTAACACCAGTTGAGCCTGCTCTGGCTGCAGTGCCTGAAGCTGTTCGCTCAGCATCTTAAGGTCCTGCTCACTCAACAGGCTGGCAAACTTTTCCGGCAGAACAGATACGCGCTCTACGTATGTATTTTTAGTATTGTTATTAACAATACGTACGTAACCGTTCGGTTCCCGAACTCTGTTGTTTTCAGGGGCTTTCTCACTCGGTTCGGAATCCGAATCCGGAGATATTTTATGACTCTCTTCGCCGGGTTCGGATTCCGAACCCGGATGCATTACCAGCATGCGGTTTTTCATGTCGGAGGGATTTTGCACTGCACCCAGGCGCCCTTCTATAACAGCCAGGTGGCTTCGATGATGACGCATGGCGGGATCAAGGCAGACATCGTTGATGATGGCTTTTGCCGTCCGGCTTATCGTCTTGTTACTGCTAAAACACGCTTCAGCTACCGTCTGAAGCCAGCGAGGATCCAGTACCTCTGCATCGGCGAACGTCAGCGGTTCGTCATGCTGCGCATAAATGTTGCCCCTTATGCGCCCCTTATCATCACGGACGCGCTTACACAGGCTCAGCCAGCCGGTAATGCGCAGCATAAGCAGTACCCGACTGATGGTCTCTCGGGACGCTTTACCTTTGCCCGGCGTTGCCAGCTGAAGCTGCAGATCGTCATAAGAAGGAAATACCGCGCCGTCGTTATGCTGGGCATGCAGGCGAATAATTATCCAGGCCATTTTATCGAGTGGAGATAGTCGGGTATCCAGCAACAGCCGCCGGGGCAGCGCATCGTGCACGTTACCCATGAACAGCAGTCCGCCACGCGCAAAGTTACTTTGCTCTCCCGAGTTGCGCGCCAGCAGGCGATCGTTCATTTTCTTAACAGCATGGTTAATCAGGCTGTCATCCGGAAGCTTCATTGCTCTCCCTTATATGGATCGTGGTTATGAAAAGCGCTTAGCGTTATGCATCAGGTAGCACAACGTTAAGCACTCTCAAGCAGAGGTTAAGTGGCAGTTGGCCATGATTGAAACACCGGGCGGTTCCGTTGGCTTTCCTGCAGACAGCGGCTGAGGCAACAGCTGGCGTTTTTAAAATCAGGGTGATGTCATTCAGCTTCATGATGCATCTCTTCTACTGACTACAGTGATTATTCACGCCCGCTCTGCCTCAATCCGCGGGCAGGCTCTTATGCCATTTTCCTGCTCGCAGCAGTCAGTCGGTCACTTTCCCATTTACGGATCGCATTCCAGACAGCGGTCAGCGGGATGTTCATTTCCTCGGCCGCAAGCAGCATGATCTCCAGCCCCTCTTCCGTATCACAGGAAACGGCATTGCCATTCTTGACCCACATTGACCAGAGTCGGGCGCTCTCTTCATCGGAAATCACCGTTCCACGACCAGCACGTACTTTTATGCCGGCAATACGGCGGCGCGTGGCAACTTCGCTACTTGGCAGGCCAAAAAAATGTGAAAGCAGTGCAATGGAACCACCCAGCGCCAGGGCACGATCCAGCCGTTGAAGGCGAGTCTGTTCCGCACGCGCCTGATTCAACAATCGACTGAGGTTTTCATGGTTAATCTGAAACGACAGCACCGAAACCTCACTGTTGGAGATGTAGTGAATGTCCTCGATGGTCATATCCTTAAGTGCGGCAACCTCTTCTCCGGTCAGCCCCATTTTGTCGCAGCGCCGAATAAAGCCGTTTTTAAGCTCCATAACCAGATCGAGCAGGAAACCGTTAGCAGCGCGGGATAAGTTAGTATTCATTGTTCAGCTCTTCAGTTGGTAAAGCAGAAGATGGCGCAGCGGCCTGGCGCTGCAGTTCACGAAGACGACGAAGCACCCTGACCAGGCGAAACAGCGTCAGGGTCATATCGTCATTTAATAAAGGGGTATGGGATTGTGATGACCCGATCAGCAAATTCACTGCGCGGCCCATGTCCAGCGTCTCTACGTCGCTGCCAGCCAGCGCAGACAACAGCAGCGCAACTGGATGTGAACCTTCAGCAGAGACCAGACGATAGCCGGGTGCAGTTTCGTCTTCACAGGCGGGCTCAAAATATTCAGCACAATCAAGCGCCTCGCTGATCTCCCAACACAGGCGGTAAGCCATGCTCTGCAGATGCTCAATGTCATCCTGAAGCGCATTGATCTGCCATAGAGATGCCTCAGATTCGTTCATTTCACCAGGTAGGGTTGGTGGCCGTGATTCCGCAGCGGCAGGCTTTGTGCGGCTTTTGGAACCAGCAGGTTCTGCATTCAGATCCGAAGAAGGTTTATCTGTAAAATCATCAGCTGAGCCAGAGACTTCAGGAGGTGTTTTTTCGGCGACAATCTGCGATTTATCACCCTTTCCCGCATCCGCAACAGAGAAGTCGATGTCGGTTTCTACATCGCCAGCCGTTACTTCAACTTGCGGTATATCAAACCCGGCAGGACACGCAGGTATGCTCTGCTCAAGGTCCTCCCGCTGTAGCCTCGGTTTTCTGGCATCCCTTAACTCCAGCAGCCAGCGATCATAGTCCATGTTGTCATCCGGCAATGCTTCAGTCAGATCACCAATAAACTCATCGATGAACATCTCCTGGGACCAGCTTTCCGGATCGTCAAATTTCTGACAGCAGCAGCCGAATACCTCTGCGAAAGTTTTAACCGTCTCAATGCCTTTGTTAAGGCGGCAGCTGTCCCAAACTTTCTCGGCGCTCTGCCGGAGCGACAAAAGCTGGCTGATACACTCCCTTTTAAAACCGGACATCAGCAGCGTCGGCATCCACGGATAGAGATGTTTAAGCGTGTCCTCCATACGGCTAATCGAGGAGTAGTGAACCGGCAGTCCCTGCTCTGCCAGAATCGCTGACAGCTCGCGCAAAGAGACCTTTTTGCCAGATTCTGCCTCATGGATTTTTCGAGCCTGCTGCACGCCTAGCGCTTTTTCAATAAAAGACAGTGAGCCACGCCCTTCATTTTCTGCCAGATGGCCAACCAGACAATTCAGCCTGCCTGGCCAGGGCTTTACGGCGCATGTGATTTCATAGAACCGGCTTTCACCCGTTTCCTCCCAGAGCTCTTTAAGGATGGCATATCGGGTATTTCCTCCATCGCTGAACGTCCAGACTCCTTCAGGCAGCCTGGGATCACGCGTTACAACAGGTACCGATGCGAGTCCGCGGGCACGGATTGATGCCTTGATATAGTCAAAGCATGGATTACGCGTCGTCCGCGGGTTATCAGGATTAGGTCGTAGCTGATCCAGCGTAAAAGCGTGAGTAAGGGTGCCTTGTTCGACTGCAACCGGGGTATCAGAGGCGATTTTGCTCATCGCGATGATTTCCTGTAGTCATAGCCAAGGTCATAACTGCCTTCCGGATATTCAGAGAACAGCGTGTATTTACCGTCAAACTGCACTTTTAGCGTGCCGGTTGGCCCCTGGCGCTGTTTACTGATGATGATCTCTGCCTGGCCTGGATGATGGGTTTCCGCGTTATAAACCTCGTCCCTGTAAATAAAGCTAATCAGGTCAGCGTCCTGCTCAAGCGCACCGGAATCACGCAGATCGCCATTATTAGGACGTTTATCCGCGCGTTGTTCGACCTGACGATTAAGCTGGGAGAGCGCGAGTACCGGGCAGCCGAGTTCTTTGCCCAATGCCTTAAGAGAACGCGAAATCTCGGCGATTTCCTGCGTGCGGTTCTCCATGCCAGGGCAACGTACCAGCTGCAGATAATCGATCATGATGAGTGAAGGCTGCCCGTGCTTACGGATATAACGACGCGCACGGGTACGGAGCGTTGCCGGGGTCTGGGCGCTGTTATCATCAATGATGAGGCGATTGCGCCATTCAGCCAGTTCGTGCGCCCCTTTACTGATGAGATCCCATTCTGTGTCCCCAAGATCGCCACTGCGCAGACGACTAAGCTCAACCCGGCTACGCATGGAAAGCAGCCGCATCATCAGCTGTTCGGTGGGCATTTCGATACTGAAGATAAAAACGCTTTTTTGCGGGCGTCCCAACAATGCGCCAATGCACCAGCTCAGCGCCATAGAGGTTTTACCCATTGATGGCCTGGCAGCCAGCAAAATCAGATCGCCTGGCTGAAGCCCACAGGACATGTAATCGAGTGCGGCCATGCCGGTCGGCGTGCCGGTTATAAAATTGTCTGATGCCGTGGCTGACTCAAGTTTGCTGAGCAGTAAGTCCAGTGCTTCCGTTACTTCGAACTCTTTCGCACTTTGAATAACGCCCTGTTCGCTGAGTTTGAAGAGGGCATTTTCGGCATGCTCTGCAACCTCAGGCGCACTGAGCCGGTGACGGTGAACATCGGCCAGGATAGCGTTTCCTACCACCAGCAGCTCCCGCAAACGGCTTTTCTCAACCATAACTGCGGCATAGGCCATAACATTGGCAGCAGACGGCGTATTTTTTGACAACTCAGCGAGATAGGCAAAGCCCCCGCAGCGATCAATATCGCCACTGGACTCCAGTTTTTCACTGAGTGTAATCAGATCAAAAGGCTGAGATAAGGTGGCCAATGAAGACATGGCCATGTAGATAGCACGGTGGCCAGCAATGAAAAAATCATCTTTCTTCAGCAGCAGATTGACGTCGTCCCACCGGTCGTTATCAAGCATCAGCGCACCCAGCACGCACTGCTCTGCTTCGGTCGAACAGGGTATGTCAGTGGCTTTTTCAGGCATGAGGAATTCCCTCCACGGTCAAGTGGATAACATTGATAAGGGGATGTTTTACTTGGTTGAACGAGCCGTTATTTCGTCGAGATAGATATCCAGATAACGGTCTATCAAGCCTTGTACGATCCTGGCTGCAGTGACTACCCTGCCTGATTCTGTACTGACTCTGATTGCCGAAAGCTCAGCTTTCATGCGCCTTTCTGGCCCTATATAGACCAACGGGGCAGGCTTTTTAACATCGTTTAGGGAGGGCATCACGACCGACTCCTGGTTAAGTTTTATTGAGGAATTCTCCTTAACGGAAATTCCGGATGAAAACGACCTGAGTCCCTGAGAATTGTTCAAAAGCGCTGGTATTACGCCAGAGCCAGCCCTTACCCAGACATGGCTGTGTTAAGGAAGGGCGTTTTTATGATAATGTTTAGCAATGAACTTATTTAATCATTAAATATTAACATTACTGATGTGATAAACGCAATTATTTTGCGTTGAACGATATTTTTTAACGTTCAGGGCCGTAACTTTTCCTTTAGAATCATCAGATTAATTTGCCTTAAGGTGCGGTCATGTTAGATACGATTGGGAAACGGCTGAAATGCTGCAGAGCAGCAACGGGTACCTCACCGCAGGAAGTTGTTGCTTACGTACATGAAAAAAAGATGGACCTGTCCTATACCTCCTACACACGATGGGAAGCAGGAAGCGCCTTTCCTACCAAAAAAATTGAAGTGCTGAAGATAGTGGCTGACTTCTTCAACAAAAATGGGCTGCGCGTCGAAACGAACTGGATCCTGACAGGCGAAGGTTTCCCGCCTCAATTTACTGAATACACCACCCTCGACGAAGACACGCTTTTTATCCTTGCCAGCAGGCAGATTCCTGACGTTGAACTGATTCAGATTGGCGGCGTATACGGCGAGCCTTACGTCAATTTCGGAGAGTTCTGTATTGTTTCTAACGAGAGAACTATCGACCCTAATAACGGCAAGCTATGTTACATCAGACACGCTGATGGCATAAAAATAGGGGTTGTCTTAGTTTTGGATGAAGATACCGTTCAAATTCAGGGCAAGGAAATTACAATTATAAAAAAAGAAAAGATTGTAGAGTGCCGGAGAATAAAGTGGATTCAAAAGAAATAAAAATTGATTTTCATCGCTGCAGTAACGAGGTGATCAATTTTTTAGACAAGTTTGATAAGACGACGTACGTCTCAACGCTGCTTGTTGAAAATAATGTTATTTCAGCTCACCAGAGTAATGGTTATGCAGACTGGGATAATAAGTTCTATTACGAAGGTAAGTACAAAGATAGCCTGCTGATAAAAATAGGCATCGAGTTAACCAAGATAGGCAAGGGTGACGTCAGTACCGTTATATGGGATGAAGCCCTCAAAATTGACAGAGACAATGTCATCGATAAGCAGCGTCGCGAGCACAATATTTATCATGGCATTAGTTTTATCTATGGCATCGAAGACAATATGAGCATGGCGCTCAATGTCTGTACTGGAGAAGACACATCGCAGAAGGAGTTTGAAAACCTGATGCTCCCCATGCGCTTTGCACTTCTGAATTACTTTAAGGACCTGTAATGTTTACTAAAACCTATTCCGTAGATGAAAAACACGTAGATTTTCAAGGCGTTGTTGATGGCCTTTACTACCCGTTCTACATGGAATGGACCCGCCATGCATTTATGAAAGAATCCCTCGGACTGGACCTTGAGCAAGAGTTTAACGAAGGTCGTGTTCACATGATTCTGGAGTACACACTGCGCTTTAAGAAGAGCCTGCAGAAAGGTGACGAAATGCAGGTAACCTGTACGCTGGCAGCAAATGAAAAGCGCAATCGCGTTAACTTTGTGCAGCAGATTCTTGTAAACAATACGGTTTATGCTGAGGCAACGTTCGTTGCGACATGCCTTACCAACGGCAGACCATCAATTCCTGATGCGGTGCGCGAAGCTATTGAAGCATAACAAATAAGGGAATCCAGCTGGATTCCCTTATTTTATTCATTTATGGATATAAACTTACTGTCTGCTCTCAAGTTCATTTCAGACGGGATAATTTTGACAGCCTTTATCATATACCCACTCCTTTTTTGGAACTTGGCCTCAAATTTATCATTCTGATAAATTTTTGCTTTAAAGAAGCGATTATCATTTCTGGTATGTAAGATTTTCATCTTCTCCAGTGATAACTGTACTGCTTTTTTATCCACGTGCTCATCACACTTATCTATGTACTTAAATATGGTCCCGGGTAATGATATAAAAATGAAACCGCTGATGAGATGTAGCAGGCTATCCGGCTGATTAATTGTCAGCTCTTCTGAAAGCAGCGCACCTGAGACCCATTTTATAAATTTATCCCCGTGCGTTGCTCCCTGAGATTCATGTGTGGATAGCGGTAAGGGTTGCTCGCACGGTTCTGTTCTTTCTCTTTCCTGAGCTGCAACGTTATTCACAGGCTGATTAAGTGTTCCATCCTGAACGGCGCACTGCTCATTTTTCCCGGCTGCAGAGCCCAGCTTTAGGGCTGGTTCTGGTTCGTTGAGCTCTGGCATCAACACTTCATTATTCATCCCCAACGGTTCAGATACGCTCACGTCCGTTGGTACCGTTTCGTCATCTTCAGACAATGGCGGATCCACTGCACTGAACAACCCAAGAAGAACATCAGTGTCGTTATTGTGTTGAGTAGTTGAGCCAGATTTAGAGGGCTCAGTTTTGTTGTACAGGGCCCAGTTTTGTGAAGATGCGGAGATCAGGCCTGAAACCTCATCTGTAGTTGCGGCAGTATTCTGAGTTGTGGAGGCATTTAACAGACTGGAGAGTTCTTCTTTCGGCGTATCCATAGAGGAAGCAGGAATAGCCACGTTACCGGCAGGCTGCATTACTGAGCATGGTTCAGCGGGGTTTAATGATGTCTTCTGAGGTGAATTGACCAGCTCACGTGCCTTAAGCAGAATCTCATTGATAGCGGGCATGGCCGTGGAATCATGATCAATAAAAGAAGCCAGCACACGCCATGCTTCAGGATTTGCTGCAAGCCATGCATATCCTTCTTGCGGCAGAAGCCGTGATGCCATAAGCCCGGCTGAAGCACTTCCACTATTGCCCTCTTGACTGCCCACAACTTTAAATCGATAAGGCGAGTCTGGCGCTATCACGCCCGGCAGCCACTGTTGGCCATCAAGTAACTCACCGGTATATCGGTTAAGAAGCGGAAGATGACTGAACAGCGCCGACCAGAAAATAACGGCATTCCACAATGAGTTTTGAGCTGATTGCTCCTCTGGAGGCGCACCAGGAGGGAACATATACCCTTTGGCCAGTCTTACGCTGTAAGCACAGTATTGTAGGGTGAGATCAATATATCCCCCTTCCCGGCTCCACTCACCTTGAGATGCAGCCGGCACGTTCTGCACGGCGCTGGCGAGATCTTTGAGAGGCGCCAGATAAAGCTTTGCGTACACATCTTCAGGAAGCGAGCTGTTATCCCAGATTTGCCGCAGCATTTTTTTCCTGTGTGGTAATGACAGGAGATCAGCGGCTGACAGCGGCAGGAAATAGCCTTCAGGCGGATTTTTTGATACGCCAGAGACGGCGATATTTTTATCTAAAAACAGGTTCTTGAGTCGGTTAAACATACGGGTCTCCCGAGAATTCAGGAGGTAGTCTGCCTTGAGCAGGCTCAACGACAAGGTCTAATTAGACAGGGGATTGATGAAATTTACGCTTCAGCACAGAGGAGGCACCGGAGCGGTGCGGGTGCAGAACAGCAACCTCTCATTGATGTCATTCCGCCCGCCCGGTGCAACATTAGTATGCCAGGGTGACTTCGCTATCACAATGCAGTTTGCTTGATTACCGTTTATAGGGCCGAATTGCAAATCATCCAAGTATGAGTTCATTTGAGCGTCAAGTTAGAAGTGCAGTGCAGAGTGGTGAATAGCAAGCTATCGGGCGGTGCCTATTTATACAGGTACAAACCCAATGCCAACGGGTGTAACGTTGTCTGCTCGTGGATCAGGCGGTTTTACTCTTGATGTATCAATTCCGAACGTGAGTGGAGTTAAGTAAAAATGATAAATAAGCTTATTAGTCTTCTTTCTCCCCCCTCTCAGCGAATCTTTGATAATGCAGCTTGGGCGATCTTTGAATCTAAGCTAAGTCTGCGATTACCGAATGATTTTAAAAAGTTCATATCAATTTACGGATGTGGAGCAATAGACGATTTCGTATGGGTGTTAAACCCATTTTCAAAAAATCCAAATTTGAATTTTGAAAAAAGTAAATACTTTATAAACGCATACGCTGTAATGAGGCAGGATTTTTTATCGGACTATCCAAGACCAGACTACCCTGCAGAAGGTTCTTTTCTTCCTTGGGCTGTAACGGATAATGGAGAAACTTTTGTTTGGGTGGTTGATGGAGAACCAGACTCATGGAAAGTTGCTATTCATAGTTCGGATCAGGGGGAAGAGGAGGTTTACAACTTCGGCTGTGTTGAGTTTATTTTAAAGCTGGTTAACAGAGAGATTTCGTCAAAAATTCTACCTAGTCAGTTTCCTCCTGTTGATACAGATAAGCATTTTTTTACAGCTGTTGATTAGGAGCAAAAAAGGTCAGTTTTTGGAAAGCCAGCGGCATTAAATAGATGAACCGCATTAGCGGGTCGTTTCTGTTAATCCTCGCTGGATCGATTGCTTTATACTGTAAAAGTAGCACATAAGCCTCTGCCCAGATAAAAGCCGTTAACTGGCAGCTTTTTTACTCCATGTGCGTTTTTCACTCAAAGCGGGCCTTGAGCAATCACTGTACGTTCTGTGCCGAAAGCGAAAATTTACCGGTAATTTCAAAATGATTTCTGTACCAGTCAGACACGGTTGATTTCCTCCCAGATAAAAAAAGAGGGCATCATCCCGTGAGGAATAATGCCCTCACGGGATGGCAGCGCGCGAAGTGAGCGCTACCGGGTTGGTTAATTAAGCAGCCTGGGCCGCTTTTTCAGATGACTGCAGTAAAAAATCTGACGCTTCTCTCGCGTGCCGGCAGGCACGAAAAAGGGCTTTTTTGTCCTCCTTCAGCACCTTCAGCCAGGAGTCGATATAGCTTTCGTGCTGAACCTCGCCATAAACGCCAAGCTGGGCGCAGAGAAAAGCGCTGCCCATTTCGGCTATCAGCTCCTCAAATGCATAAACCGGATCGCCAAACTTTCTGGAGGATTGGGTTATGCCTTCGCGGCTGAGTCGCTTTTCATGGCCTGATGCATGCACCATCTCATGCAGCAGCGTGGACCAGTAATCGGCCTCGGTGAAAAATTGCTTCGCCTCCGGCATCACAATTCTGTCGGTGGCCGGGCTGTAGTAGGCGCGATCCTGTAAACGAATGCTGATAGCCACGCCTGCGGCATCGAGCAGTTCCAGTATCCGCTGCTCGGTCGGCCAGTGAAGCTTGCCCTGCTCATCTTCATCAGGTGAGGCATGCGGTATATCAACAGCTGATTCGGGCAATCCGTCACACTGATCGACGTTAAACAGGAAGTTGGGTTTTATCATCACCCGCGACTCCATCAGCGGATTACCTTCGGCGTCGAAACGCGGGTTTCCGCTGAGGTCTTCAGCCTGTTTTTCAAAAGGCTTGAAAATAACGGCCTGTGCGCAGGTTTCACCCTTACGAACCTGGCCGCCCATGTCCTGAGCCTGTTTGTACGTCACCCAGCGATCCGTTTTGTACCCCTTCTCTTCGGCCTCAAGCCAGAGAAGCAGAACGTTAACGCCGCCGTAGACGCGCCCCGTCGATGCATTGACCGGCAGCGGGCCGGCGGCGGCGTACTTCTGTGTCGTGCGCCACGGTTTTTTCCATGGCGCGACGCCTTTCTCAAGCGCCTCCACGATGCGATCCGTCACTTTCTGATAAAGATCGACGGTTTCAGTTTTCTTTGCGCGACGGGCCTTGGTTGGTTTCTTCACGGGATACTCCTTCAGTAAAAAAAGGGCGTATCCCTCCCCCAGTGGGCGAGAAATACGCCCAGGGGGTCCGTTGGTTAAACGGCGGTACGAACTGAACCGTCGGTTTTCAGGGTTTTAACGAGTTTTTCCAGAGCGTTTTTGGCATGGGAAAAATCAAGCTCATCGCTATATCTGGCTCGTTTACATCCGATAAATGCCGCCTCTTCAATCAAATTTGAGGCAGAAACATACCAGCGCGCACGCTCTCCGTTGTCATAACACGCGGGGAAATGCACCACCCGCATCCGGTCGAGCCGCCCGGTGAACTGACGCAGCTTTGCCACGCTGAGCCACTGAACGGGACCACGAAGAAGGCGAAAGGCTTTATGCGTGCCAGGTACGACTACGCGCTCCTCACTGCCGAGCTCGCTGAAGAATTCAGCGCCGCCCGTATCAAGCGCATGCGCTGAATAGCCATCACCAAAGTGCATTTCAGCCAGCACGCCGGGATCGGTGCTGCCTCCCCGGAACCCTGCTGGATAAATGCGTGTAAGTCGCGGAAAAAGCCTGCCCGGATCTAACCGCCGGAATTCAAGATAAACGCCTTCCTGCGGACAGATAATGAGCGTGACGGACATAGCCTGATGGTCAGTTTCCCTGAACAGCTGTGCGAGCTGTGTATTGTCAAAATTAAGCATGAGATCGCCTTGCAGGATTGAAGGGATCTCATCCCGGCGGGATAAAATCCCTTCGGGGTTTAATGGTTGAGGTGTCGGGCCGGAAGTGCCTGCTACAGTGAACATCTCAGGCCGTAAAGCCTGTATTCGAATTCATTGATAAGCAGCCACTCCTGCGTTGTCACGACGCGTTCGGCTCCGGATATCATCGTCAGCATGAGCTCATCGGCGGTGCCGTTGAACACGTTGTTGTCCCTGAAGGACGCCGGTGATGACAGTTTCAGCGTCGCGTCATGACGGCACAGCCAGCGAACCGGTAAGGACCAGCTGGCGGCACCGGCAGAAGACGTAATCTCAAAGCAGCCTTCGCAATGGTTATAAAGCAGAACCAGCGCGAGACGGGTGAAAAGGTCAACCGGCTGGCCGTGGGGGGCGATAACATCCAGTTTGCCGTCGGTACTGTCGGATCGGGAACGTGTTATCAGCACGCTCTGGTCGGTAAAATCACCTCCATCCATGCCGGAGAAAAGAAACATTTCTGGATCCGGGAAAAGCTCCGATGACCGTTCCATGCACAGTCCGTTAATGGGATTGCAGGGACGAAGATTCACGGGCAGCTGCCAGAAAACCCCGGTGATCGCCAGGACAAACGTGGCCCACCGTTCAGGCGGAACGGTTGCCTTTTGGGTGACGGTATAATGAACATCTGCAGTGCATGCGGGGAGTGAAAGGGGCGTCATAAATCCTCCTGAAAAATTTTGGGGATCAACGCCCGTGAGGGAGTTAAATCCCCCAAAGGGTTAGATGTGGTGTCTGAAATCAGATTGCAGCTTCTGAGGTTTCGCAGTCGGGCTCAGCAAGATAAAGCTGTGCATCATGCCTGCCTACATCAGTGCCATAATCCCAGGTCCACGGGCAGATCTCTTTACCAATGGTAGTGAGGCCGGCCAGCATGTCGGTAAAGGTTGAAGATGAAAAACGTCCGCAGGTGGTTGCATAGGCAAGATTACTGGCAACCCCCTCAAGTGCGTCATCGATGGTGTACGGATGCTTAAGCTGCTGCAGCTCCGGCAGATGAAGATTCTGGCGGGCCTTCAGGTACATAAGTTCACCCTCAAGCATGGACAGGACGTGCATATCCCCGATCAGGCCTTCAGATGATTCGTTAACTTCAGTTGTCATATACATCGTTAAATTCTCCAAAAAATTGGGAAGGCTGCCTGCGGTAAGTGTTCCCGGGGGCAGGTCAGGTTAAAAATGGTCATACTCGCCGTATTGATCTGCCCGAAAATCAAACTTTGCACTCTCAGCCGCAAACTCATAAAGCGCGGGTTCTGTGGTTATCCCCAGATTTACGACCGCTTCCACAAGAGCCGTACACCGTGTATCGGCATAGCGTCCTGCGGCAAGCCCGTAATGAAGCCTGTGTATGACGCTGAAGATGCTTTCCTCTGCGTCAGTAAGCTCCGCTGGAGAAGAGCGTTCGGTTCCTGTGCTCAGGCGAACGTTGGCCCTGGCAATAAGCAGATCGCCTTCCAGAAGAGCAAGATGCTGTAAATCACTGATCACGTTGTTCATCAATTTATCTCCCTGTCCCTTACTGATACGCATAACGCAAAGTTGCCATCTGGTTAGCCAGTTTCAGTGCGAAACGGCGCGCCTGACTGCGGGTGCGAAACTGTTCAGAAGGGCTGTTAAGGGATCCAAACCGGTGATTACCGTGAAAGGTGCCGGAACGGGTAAGAATGCCTGCGGTCCACTTTCCTGACGGAAGCTGATGCAGCTGTATCCGGAAACTGAGGTTTCCTGAACGATTGGTTAGCCAGCAGTTTTCATCCTGTTGGTCGCTGAAACGCTTAACGACGGCGGACAGTTTTATGCTGCAGGCGGAGATAAATTTTCCGGGGGAAAATGTGTGTGAAAGAGGCAGGGTAATCATGGTGTTTCTCCGGTAAAAACGGGAAACACCTGCCCTGTCGGGAAAGATGTTTCCCGGGAGGATCCGCTGAGCGGATGGATGGTTAAGAAGGCAATCAGTCTTGGCGTGTTAACACGGTAAGTGTCGCCAGTGCTGACGTTGCCATTTGCGCCGTTTTACGGGCCGCTCTGAACGTATGAAACTCACCGTGACGGCTATGCACAAAGGCTTCCGACGGCTGTCCGTCGATCATCTTACGAACCATAACAATGGCGTGGTAACGACGATCGTCAAACCAGACGTGGGAGCGGTATTCATGCAGGCCGGAGGGTGAGGCAAGCCAGGGCGTTCTTCTGATGGCCGCTTTGAGTCGGGGACAGTCTGAAACAACGCGTGTTGCGGCAGAACAGGCCAGATCAAAGGGTTTACTGAGCTCAGAAAGAAACGAACGGATAAGTGACATGATTTCTCCTGAAAACGGGAGAAACATGTGCCCGATCGGGAATGTTTCCCCGAAGGACGTAAGGCCGAAGCCGGACAGTTAAGAAACCTCGATCGTCACGCACCAGGAGCGAAAACTGACGATATCTGCTTCCAGAGGTGAGCAGATGTACCACACTTTGCATGTACTTCCTTTCAGGCTTGGGAAGTGTTCTTTTGCAGCTACCCGAAGGCGGTCATCTCAAGCTACGAGACCATTGGTGGTTGTCCGAAGACAACGTAAGAAACAGGTTAATAATAGCGTTGATATAAAGGTTATTTCAAGTCTGAATTATTCATCATCATCTGAAACTCTGTTATATACCCGGGCAATATAAGCCCCACGCCCATCACCATGGCCGAGATCCATTGATACGATGGCCTCAGCTTCTTTTCTGGAAACACCCTGCGCAATATGATAATCAACCGCGTCTCTCGAATAAGAATAACGCAGACTGTGAGGCGCTTCTTTACCTGTCATGCCGGCATCACGCACAACGTTATGAAAACGATTTAACGCTGCGTGAAGCGTGGAACGATCAATAAGCCTTCCGTTATTTTCGTCAATAAATCTGGCAGTCTGATCCAGTAGACTGATCACCTTCTCTCTTTCAAAGACGGTGACATTTCTCCATCGGCCGCCCTTGGTGCCAAAAATAACCCGAACGCGATCCTCACCGTTATTGAGTGTTTTCTGCCATGATTTAATGGATTTGGCTGACTGAACTATTTCTTCAGCCCTTAATCCTAAATAACGGCCCAGCTGAATACCCAGCGCCACGCCCATATCTTTATCACTGATACGACCAACGAACTCTCTGAGCCTTTCATCACTGAGCGCTTCTTTTTTACCTTCCCTGCTCGCTCCTGAAATACCTAAAGCCTGATTACTCAATTTATCATGCGTTGGATCAGCCAGCTTATTTCTTCCGCCTGAGGCAAGGATAGATCGAATGCCTGCCATTTCATTCTGCAGGGTGCGAAGTGAGATATTTTCATCAAACCGGCTTTTAACGTATCCCTCAATGTGTTTTGTTTTGATATGGCTTACGTCCCGAATTTGTATATTCAGGGTTGCCAGTCGCTCCGAAAAGCGACTGGCAACTTTTGAACGATCAGAAACTGTTTTAAAACTTCCTCCGCCCTGACGTGCGAGCGTTACAAGCTGTTTGCTTAATTTCACTGACATGATTAATCCCCATTCAGAATCCAGAACATTCAACACTGACGTGCTGATCGTTCTGTGACTCTGACTGTAAAAACACTTCACCCCGACGGCACGGTTTTGCATGCGCTTCCTGCGTCTCAACTGGTATCTGTGCATCGGGGCGGCGAAATGTTGAGTTCTTACGAGGCTCCCCAGGTCTCTGACCTGTTCGCGGCTTGCGCCGGGCTGACGTTAGTCAGGCTACCTCCATACATCATTTTCCTGATGTCGCCATCGATACCGAGTTAATTACCTCCTTACTAATAAGATGCGTGTTTAACGGCATTGCCGTCATAACGTCGATTGGTTGATAAATGACCTTCTATGCATCTGAAAACACGTACTACGTGCACGTCAGACTGTAAAAGGACGTTGAATGCCTGAAATACGGGCTCCGGACGTTATGCGCTGCGCGCGTCACTTTGTTCTCGTTTCACTCGAACCAAAGTGACGCCGCGCAGCTTCATGCTCCTGATGCGTCTTCCGCAAGCGCCCAAATGTTCCAAATGGGCTTATGCGTCATAGCAAAAGTCGGATGCAGCTCAGGACGTATCCCTGAAAAGCTTCATAACGGAAGTGTGCGAAGCAGCATAAGCTATGCCGTTCGTGAGATGCCTGGCGTGTGTAAAAGCCGTGGCTGAGATGTGTATATGAACCTTCATCGTCGCGTCATAGATGCGCTTTTAAAGACGATATCCGCTTCCAAAGGTGAGCAGATTTACCACGTTTTTGCGTTCTCCCTTTCAGGCTGCGGGAGTGTTTTTTGTAGCTACCCGAAGGCGATCCTCTCAAGCTACCGGATCATTGGTGGTCGTCAGTTGACGACTTGCAACATTTCGAAGATACCAACTAAATTACTTAATTGTCAAACTTGCCGTGATTACGTAGCATATTTACTATTAAACATTTAAAAAGGAAAGAAATGGATAATATGTGGTTAAAGTTTCTAGGATATCTTATACCTGTAGCTGCAATAGTGATTACCGTTTTTAATAGTCTTCATACAAGACTTAAGTATTTTAATAATGAGCGCATATCAGTTTATAAAGATATTATATCTTTGTGCGAATATGCAAAATTAAAACCTTATCAAATTTCTTTTATCAATAGAGACATTGAAAAATTCATTTTGATTGAAACAACAAAGTATAGAGATGTTGATAAAGGCAGGCTTTTTCAAAAAATAATTTCGTCAAATAGTTGGCTAACCGATCTAAATATTAGAGATATACGTAAAGTAATTAAATGTATTGATGAAGATGTCATAATTAATAATAGTGAAAGAATTGAATCATCATTTATACTTAATAGTAAAAAATTTAAAAAACAGTCTACTTTAAAAAGTTCAATGGTCCTTGTTACGATATCAATTTATTTCTTAATGTATTTTATGTTAAGTAGTTCAATAGAGCATAAGCAATATATATTATCTTCCATTTTTGCTTTAGCATCAATTGGCTCATTGATAGCCTTCACTATAGCTTTAGTTAACTGTCCATTTATCCTTTCTCGTAATCACTATAAAAATTTAGTTGATTCATTATCTAACTTTAATAGTGATGATTTTTAATTTTTTAACCGATGGATACTTTGAAAGTATAAAATATACGATAAACATATTTACTGCTGATATTTTGTAGCAATAGTTACCAAAGACTTTTTTAGCCACTACGTGGGTTTTACTCGATAACCCCGCTACAGCAGCCAAAAAATTTGGCTGCTGTAGCGGGGTTGAACAAGCCGAAGGCGCGTTAGCTATGTAGTTTACTACTCAGTGTTGTCTGGTTATCCACTTATCAACAGGATAGATCCAATAATTAACCGTACAGTTCCTTTAAAGATCCATACAGATCCCTGAGGCTTTAAAGCCTTATACAGCAAGGCCTGAGAGGCTGTTTTAATGTTTGTAAACTGGATAAATATGTTTATAAACAGGGAAAAAATGTTTACTAACTGGATAATAGTGTTTATAAACGGGATAGTAAATGTTTATAAACTGGATGAGCTCCTGTTTTGTGATCATCTCATTTCCCAGTGTGGATAAAGTGTATATGGACAATAAAAACAAGGTGTTGCACCTTCCCGATGTTCTAAGCATCAGTGGTACTGGCAAAAAGTTAACCCCAAGTTCTAACAGCACCGTTCAGCCTGTGGCCCTGATGAGGCTCGGCTTGTTTGTCCCCACACTGAAACGTAAAGGTTCGAAGGTAGAGAGTGTATCAATTGATGCCTCAAAGGAGCTGGCTGAGCTGGAAATCGCCCAAGCAGAGGGCTATACCGACATCCGCATCTCCGGGCCCCGCCTTTCAATGGAAACTGATTTTAAGGTATGGATCGCGATCATCGTTTCTTTTAGTCGCTACGGTGAAACGACGAACACTATCGAATTGCCCTTCTCTCAGTTTGCATCATTTGCGGGATATCCTGATAAAGAAAAGACTACTGTGCTGCGTATGCGTATCTCTGATGCGTTAACTCGCCTACGTGGGACAACGATAAGCCTTTCATCAAAAAACAAGAATAAACATACAGTTACAGGGCTTTTACAACGCGGCCAATATGATGTTGAAGCTGATGTTATTCGTTTACAAGCTGATGAATCTCTGTGGGAGCTGTATCGTATAGACAATCAGGTTTTGCTGCAGATGATCGTTTTGCGCAAACTCGCGAATAAAGGATCCGCTCAGGCACTTTATACGTTTCTTGAAAGCCTGCCTCAAAAACCCATTCCGCTCTCTTTTTCACGCATCAAAAAGCGCCTTATGCTTACCTCTCCGGATGCTCAACAAAATCGTACGATTAAGAAGGCAATCGAAGAGCTGCAGAAAGCAGGCTATCTGGATGCATCGGTAGTTAAGAAAGACAAAGAGTGGTTCCTCAATATCCATGGGCGTAATCCACGCTGCAATGTGACTAATCCTGCTGATTTTATTGCTGATTTCACCTAGTCGTCTGACTATTTTTTGTATGCTTGTATTCGCAAAATGTTTATAAACTGGATGATGTGATCTGCAATGTGTTTGTAAACAGGAAAGGCACTTCGTTTTCGTCTGTGGTGAGATGTTTAGAAACGGGAAAATGAACTGTATGTTTATAAACTGGATATGTTGAACTGGTCGGCTGAGAGGGTTTAAAGATCGATACTGCCCTATTAAACTCCCTGTGCCCTGTGCCCTGTGCCCTGTGCCCTGTGCCCTGTGCCCTGTGCCCTGT